>NZ_CP090974.1:2176368-2495762 GCF_021513195.1 Shewanella sp. OMA3-2
GGAATTGGTTATGAGGCGGCACAGGCAGCACTTAATACCTTTAAGCCATTACATGGAATTGAACTGGCTATAGCATTAATTTTGCACGGGAATGTGGGCTCAGAAGCGGTAGCTAGAAAAGTGGGAATGTCTGTCTTTGAGCAGAGTGAGTATTGTGGTCACAAGGTACATGTATATCAGTGCGATTTATAATGTATTTTGTGCCAATTTAGACAATAAATAACCAGCCTCTTAGCTGGTTATTTATCAATGACAATTTATTCGTCAGCGTGGTCACAAGTATCATTGGTGCAATGACCATAAAGATACAAGCTATGGTGGGTCAGTTTAATATTATGACGCATAGCAATTTCATCTTGGCGACGTTCAATCACATCATCAGAAAACTCAATCACTTTGTCACAAGTTAAACAGACTAAGTGGTCGTGATGTTGTTGAGTTGACATTTCAAAAACCGCTTTACCTGATTCAAAGTGGTGACGGTTTAAAATACCAGCATCATCAAATTGGTTAAGTACGCGGTACACAGTTGCTAAGCCAATTTCCTCACCAACTTCGAGTAATCTCTTGTACAAGTCTTCAGCACTGATGTGTTGATTTTCAGGGTTTTGCATTAGCTCTAGAATTTTAACTCTTGGCAGGGTAATTTTTAAACCGGCTTTTTTAAGCGCTTGATTTCCATCTGTCATTGCTAATCTCTTGATTGCAGAACCAATCGGTTCATCCGTGGGTAATTAATCATTATATGTGTTGAATAGGAAAACTTAAACCTCTTAAACTGCTTAATCGACTGATTAGTGCCAAAATCGTCGTTATTAACGACGCTTGGCAAATAATTAGCTTATTTGTGACAGTAAGCTTACTTATACTAAGGGATTATTGCCGTTAATGGCCTCGTGGGCAAAACTAGAAATATCATTTATTTTCTCTAGTGAAATAAATAAAGCTAAAAATGACTAAAGTTAGTTGCAGGTTAAACCCTGCTATTGATAGTGTAAGCTTGATTATTTAGTCTAAAAATACACCCTATAATAAAAAGGAATCACCATGTACCGGAATATTGTCGTGTTAACCGGCGCAGGCATTTCTGCAGAATCAGGTATTGGTACTTTTCGTGATCAAGATGGGCTATGGGAACAGCATCACATTGAAGATGTTGCGACACCAGAAGGCTATGCTAAAGATATTGAATTAGTTGAGCGATTCTATAATAGCCGTTGGACCCAATTGCATTCAGGTGAAGTAAGTGAAAACTTGGCCCATATAGCCTTGGCAAAGTTAGAAGCCAAATTTGAGGGTAATCTACTGGTTATTACCCAAAATGTAGATGACTTACATGAACGCGCGGGTTCTAGACGTTTATTGCATATGCATGGGGAATTATCTAAAGGTCGATGCCCTAAATCACTTCAAACATTTATTCTGCGTGAGCCTTTTGGCCCAGAAAACTGTTGTACTTGTTGTATTCCTGCCATGCGATTAAGGCCACATATTGTCTGGTTTGGTGAAATGCCTTTTGGAATGGACAGAATACATGATGCCCTTGATCACTGTGACCTATTTATTGCTATTGGCACTTCCGGTACAGTTTATCCAGCAGCAGGTTTTGTCGACAGTGCTAATCATCACGGAGCGCAAACGGTTGAAGTTAATCTTGCTGGCCCTGATAGACATAGTCAATTTCAATACCACTTTACCGGTAAAGCAGGCGACATAGTGCCTCTGTTAGTTGACTGCATTTTACAAGGTAAAATAATTGGCAGTGAGTTGACACAATCATGAGTACTAAACCAGTAGATGTTAAATCAATTGATACAGGAACAATGAACTCTAAGTTGGTTATTATTATGCGTGGCTTACCTGGTAGTGGTAAGTCCCATTGGATAGACCTATTTATTCAATCCCAACCTTTACCAGTAGCGCTGCAAATTAAGCAACGAGGTTATTTTTCAACCGACAATTTGTTTGTTGTTGATGGCCAGTATAAATTTGATGCCAGTAAGTTATCTGAATATCATCAAATTAATTTAAGCTTATTTATTGAAGCTTTATCAAGAGGTGAGCCCATTGTGATATGTGATAATACCAATGTGTGCCATTGGGAATATATCGCCTATAAAACTGCTGCAGTGGCATTAGGGTATAAGGTAAAAATAGTGATTACTGGTGAGCCAAAATCAAAGTCACACCAACTGCTGTGTGCACAACGTAATAAGCATCATGTTCAACTGAAACATATTCAAAGAATGGCAGAAATATTTGAAATATAATAACAACAGAATAAAATCACTCTGATTAATCCGTTGTTATTATATTATAAAGAGCATTTATATTTTATGATTTAGAGATAACTTCAAAATTAACCCGACGTATTTTTGAACGTTCAGAATTTGATAACTTCACATTCTTATTTTCAATAATGTGCGCACTTGATTGTAGTTGGCTAGGTGATGCGCCTAACAGCACCAAATGTTCAACTAAACCTTCTGCACGACGTTTTGCTAGGGCTTCATTGTACTTAATCGTGCCTTTGTCATCAGTATAACCTTGAATATCAATTGCTTTTTCTGGGTTATTCGCTAGAAAAGTAACGATGCAAGCCATATTGTTCTCTAAGCTGCTATAAGGTTTATCGCTATTTAATTCAAAATAAACTGGTCTAAACCCAAGCACTTCGCTCTCATGTTCATCCTGCAATGCATAATCTAGGCATGCTGGAGATAATGAAAATACTTTAGGGGGTTCAGGTACTACTTCAGGAGTAGATTTACAACCCGTTAAACTTAATAAAACAAATAAAGATGCTGAAATTTTAAAGTGTGCCATATCTATATTTAGTCCGTTAAAAAAGAAGCCGTAAAATTACCTACTCTATTTATATTGGTCAAGAGTAAAGTGCTATATTTTAGTGTAAAATAGAGAATAATTTAATATCAATACATCCTTTGTAATAATGTTATTTGTAATTACATTATAATGGGTGTGTATGTGGCCGCTTATTTTCATGTTTATGTAAGGATCGTTTTTTAGGTGTTGTTTTTTATTATTTGTTGCTGCAACATATTGGGGTGAATTTGTTTTACTAGGTAGTTAGTTTACATACCTTTTGATAATATTAAGGGATTAACCTGTACTTATGGATAAGAGTAAAGTACCAAACCAACCAATTGATGATAAAACTTTTGTAGCTGGAATAACCCAATCAACAAAAGTTAAGAATGAAGTAAACTTAATTGGTAAGTGTTTAAAAAAACGCTATCTAATCGAGTCTAAAATTGGTCATGGTGGTATGAGTGACATATACCGCGCTAAAGATCTTTATTTGGAATCTCTTAAGATCCCTGAGCCCTATGTGGCAATTAAAGTATTATTATCACAATTCTCTGATATTGAGGAGGCTCAACAAGTCTTAATTAAAGAGTCTGTTCAGACTCAGCAGCTTTCTCATCCCAATATTATTCGTGTCTATGATGTTGATACCGATGATGGTTATCATTTTATGGTCATGGAATGGCTAGATGGTGAAACATTAGAGCAAGTTATTAAACGCTCAAAACCATTAGGCATAAACTTTAAAGGTACAATGAAATTAGTTGAACAAATTGCTTCCGCTCTTACATATGCGCATCAGCAAGGTATTGTTCATACAGATTTAAAGCCTTCAAATATATTTTTAACGCGTCAAGGTAATATCAAAGTGTTTGATTTTGGCGTGGCTAAAAGTTTTCAACACAATGTAGATCAATATGCACTTACTGAAACAGACCATGACTCATCGTTAATTGGGTATACACCAGCATATGCTAGTTTTGAACAGCTAGCTGGTGAAGAAGCTTGTGCCGCGGATGATATTTTTGCGTTTTCATGCATTGTTTATGAGCTGCTCACGAGTAAGCATCCTTATCAAAGAGTCGCTGCTAATGACGTCGACTTAACTAAAACTAATCTGGCTAAACCTAAACATATCAGCTTAGGTCTATGGCCGACTTTGAAAAAAGGTCTTGCTATTAAAAAAGCGCAAAGAGCGGACTCAGTGCAAGCAATTATAGGTAAATTTCAAAGCAAAAACTGGCCTATCCCTACAGCAGTTGTTGCGGCAATAGTGCTTACGCTAGTAGGCGTACAAGTTCAGCGTAGTCACCAACAAGATATTCTAGCATTACAAAACAAAGTATTGCAGACCACTCAGGCGCAAAGCGAAGTCCAAGCCTATGAATTTCTACCAGCGTCTTCGGTTTTAGAGCGTATTGAAGAGATCCCCGCAGACAAACTATTAATTCGCAATGGCTTATTACGAAAACATCAAAGCTCAATATTAGATATTCTTGAACAACAAATTGAATTATTACCTAAAAGTAGAAATGGCTTATATCAAAACTACCAAAAAATAGAATCAATGATAAGTAATGTATCGGGTTATTACCCAGATTCAGTTCGTTTATTACAAATTAGTAATCAAGCACAGCGGAGTAAGCAATCTGTTATAGATTCATTATCAGATCGATTGAGCGTGCTGCTGTCACAGTCAAGATATAATGAAGAAGGTGATAATAACATTAAGGCTATCGTAGAAGATTTAGCATTTGTTGAACCTGAGTACCACTTTAGTCCAAGTGAAGCAGATTTTAATTTATATTCAAAAGCTTTTTCTACAGCTTTAAAGTCTCATGATGTAAAACAAATGAATGCATTAATTATTACTGGTGAAGTTGTATTTGCACATCAACCTTTAGCTGAACCTCTTATTGAGTATGGTTCGGCTTTACGAGTAGCGGTTAAAAAACTAAGTGATTATAACGATGCTAAAGCCAAGGGGCTTGCGGTTGATTATCCTTATGCCGCCGCGGAAGTTTATTATCGCGATACTTTTAATCAACTCACCACACGATTAGATACAATAAATGAACCAAAAGCCTTACATGCTTTTGATCAAGAGGTACGTGATTTAGCCACTAATTTACCTGCAGACTTTGAACCATTATTAACACTTGATAAGCGTTTAGCGGCATCGTTTTTACGTCAGGCCAATATATTTTTGGAAAAACAATATTTGAAAACCGCTCGTGAACTATTTGCCAGAGGTAACGAAATGTACGAACGCTTGAACGGTGTGCAGCGATTATAAATGTCAGTTGATGGTAAGTTTAACGTTGTAGAGTATGGATGATGTAAAAGAAATGGAATTAACTTTAGAAATTGTCAGTTATCATCGATTATCTCCCGAACAGATAACGATCAAGAATGTCACGCAATCTTTAACTATGGGGCGGGCTGAAACCTGTGATTGGTATTTACCGGATCCAGAAAAAGTCGTTTCGGGAACACATGCGCGCATTTCTAAACGCGAAGATGGTTTTTATATTGAAGATTTATCAACTAATGGACTGTATGTAAATCGAGCTGTCGATGCACTTGGCACCAAAGCATTACACAGAATAGATCATCAAGACTTGTTCACTTTTGGCGATTATGAGGTGAGTGCTTCGCTTGTTTCTAATGACAGAGTAAGCAGCCAGCCATTAATTAATACTGACATTAACCAGGCCAGCAATTTTGCTGTTTCGTCGGATAATTCACAGTCGAATTCCAATATAACTCAAAAGCAGCAATCCCCTATCTTTAGTGAACACTTAGATAATGGAGTGGCGGGCTTTGATGCTCACACGCTTTTAAATCAATCTAGTCAAAAAAAATCACTCTTTTCAGGTATCAATGCAGACTTACAGGACCATTTTCAACCGCCTGGAGCGAGCATACCGGAAGAGTGGGATAAAGACTTTTTTGGAGCGTCAGATTCACATGTTACTGACACGCCAGAGAGACAAACTCAACCACAACCACAACAAGTGAAAGAGTCTGCTTATGCAGCCGTGTCTGACGTATCACCTACTCAGTCCTCGCAGAGTCATACCACTCAACCGTCTCAACAGGTTACCTCTTTGACTCAAGCTTTTTTTAAAGGGCTGGGTGTTGATGAGCAAGATTATGCCAAAGTTTTGAATGAAGCATTGATGTTGGAGTTAGGCCAAAGCATGCACTTAATGTTAACTGGTTTAATGGATTCATTACGTCAACGCTCTCAATTAAAAATGGAGTTTCGAATTAATCACACTACTTTTCAGCAAAGAGAGAATAATCCGTTGAAGTTTTCGGCCAACATTGAGGATGTTTTTCAAAATTTATTTCTTAGAAAAAGTGCGAGTTTTTTGTCTTCACAACAAGCAATTGTAGAAGCATTTAATGATGCTAGAAAGCACGATATAGCACTGACATCGGGGACTATAGGGGCACTCCAAGGGTTATTAAACCAATTAGCTCCAGAGCTTATTGAGCAAAAAAGTCAAAGTCAGTCTTTTGCAGACATGTTACCTGGACAGAAGCAAAGTAGGCAGTGGAAAGTATATAAAAGCCTGCATCAAGATTTGAAGAATGAATTCATGCAAGACAAACCAGCTGCATTGTCAGATGATTTTGTTAAAGCCTATGACAGTAAACTTAAGTTATTATAAATAGTTGGAGACGACTCAATGAACCTTAAATCAAGTATTTATCAAATTTTTATCGTTAGCTTGTTACTTGTTAATTCCGGCTGTAAAACCATCAATGCTGTAGTGCCAGCCTCTACGGATATTACTTTTCAAGCCAGTGCAGATATTAATCCTGACATTAACCTACGCCCGTCGCCTGTGGTGGTAAAAATATTTGAGTTATCTTCTAGAACAATCTTTGATACTCAAGATTTTTTCACTTTATACGAAAATGCAGAATCAGTGCTGGGACCCGACTTGATCCGCAAAGATGAATTGGAATTACAGCCTTCAGAAATCAGAGAATACCCAATGAGTTTAGGTCATAACACCCGCTATGTTGGTGTGATTGTCGCTTATCGAGATATTGATTCCTCTCGGTGGCGATCAGTTGTTGCAGTCGATCCGACTGGATATGATGACGTAACCATTAATATTGAGCAAATAGCTGTATATAGCCAAGAAGATTAGTCACTTAAGCCAAGTGTGTTCAAAGATAGAATATCACTAATAGACGTTAAGAATAGGGAAGTTATGAGCGATTTTAGCCCAATAGCATGGACAGAAGGGATGTTTTTGCGCCCTCAGCATATGCAGCAACAAGAGCGTTTTTTACAATATCAACAAACACGTGTTGTTAATAAATTAAATCCATTTGCTTGGGGCGTGACAAATGTAGACATTAACTACAGTTTGTTGCCTTTAGGGCAATTTGGCTTAGACCGTATTGAATGTATGTTTCAAGATCATTCGTTAGCGCTTATGCCTGAGCAAAGCCCATTGCCTAAAGTGATTACTGTGCCAGCGGGCACTCTAGATCAACTGATTTACATTGTGCTACCTGTCACGAAAAGCAACGGCTTAAATATCTCATCTATTGAGCAGAATCAAATCACCCGTTATGTTTTTGACGATCATAATATTGTTGATACTAGCGTGGGTTCAGATGCGATGGAAGTATTGCAAGTAGCAAAGCTCGATTGCAGACTTAAATTACAAAATGAAGACCGCTCAGGATACGTGTCTATTGCCATTGCCAGAGTGATTGACGTATCAGATGAAGGTGTTGTTAGACTCGATAAGAAGTTTATTCCAGCCTGTACAGGCATTGAGCATATTAAAGCGTTACAGAATATTAATTCTGAAGTGAACGGCATGATCCATCAGCGTGCCGATGCAATAGCGGCTAGATTAAACCAATCTCAAGGGTCATCAAGTTCGATAGCTGACTTTTTAATGCTGCAACTGTTAAATCGGTACCAACCTATTTTTGAGCATTATTCTGTTGCTAGTCATATTCATCCCGAAAAATTATTTTGTACATTAATTGCTTTTGCTGGTGAGTTAGCGACCTTTAGTAGCGCAGATAAACGTCCGCCAAAATTTCCAATATATCAACATGATAATTTAACTTATGTCTTTAGTAATACCATGGTGATTGTCAATCATGGATTAAGCAGTGTATTGGAGCAAAGTGCGACAGAATTGAGTTTAGAAAAGACTAAATTTGGTGTTTATTTCTCGACGATTGCGGATAAAAGTATGTTGGATAATTCGGAGTTCATTTTGGCCGTTAAAGCTAATGTGCCAAATGATGAGTTACGTCAGCGTTTACCGTCACAGATTAAAATTGGCTCGGTAGAGAGTATTCGCGAATTAGTTAATAACCAGCTTCCAGGGATCGGAATTACTAATCTTCCAGTGGCGCCAAGGCAAGTCCCTTACCATGCCGGTTATCATTATTTCCAGCTTGATAAAAATAATAGCCACTGGATAAAACTCAAATCAAGTGGTGGTGTAGCCATGCATATTTCAGGTGCTTATCCTGATTTACAAATTGAGCTATGGGCTGTCAGCTTATAACAAACACAATATAAAAGGACCTTAGTTGTGAATGATAAAACGATTGTTAAGCCTCGACCTGGGAAAGGGGCGGGGCTGGCAAGCAGTAAACCTAAAATTGATGATGATAATCAAAAAACCTTAATCCAAGAACAAAGGTTTGAAAATCGAAGCCAGCGGGCTGTGCTCAGTCTGGCTCAAAATCCAATTGTTGATTTTGCTGGTACGCTGCTGTCTATTTGTACTCAATTAAAAGCCAGCACCCAACATGATGATGTTGATACTTTGCGAGTGCACTGTGTTGAGTTAATTAAAAATTATGAACAACAGCTGCGTAATGCCGACGTGGCCTCAGACGACATCAAATCTGCTCGCTATTGTATCTGTTGCTTTATCGATGAAGTGGTCCTGAATACTCCTTGGGGTGAGCAAAGTTATTGGGCGTCAGAGAGTTTGTTGTCTACGTTTCATAATGAAACATTAGGTGGGGAGTATTTCTATACCCTGTTAGATGCTTCATTGGTGAACTCAAATGAAAAGTCCAATTTACTTGAGTTGATGTATCTATGTCTGACTCTGGGTTTTGTTGGCAAAATGCGCGTTGAACCTCAAGGTGGTCAAAAATTAGAAGCATTGCGCGACCGCATATACTTAGCTATTCAGTCAACAAAAGATGAAGTTCACCGTGAACTGTCTCCCAGTTGGCGACAAAATATAGCCTCTCATCTTACTTTCCAACATCCTTTCCCATTATGGGTTATAGGGGCGTTATTTGGCGTGTTGTTATTGTTTATTTACATGGGATTCAGTTACAGCATTAATGAATATTCTTCACAAGCATACAAACAACTGACGTCAGTTGTGCCTTGGCAACAAGCAGAGGAAGAACAGCAAATAAGTCGTGATGAAGCTCTCTTACTACAGCAACTATTACAAACTGAGATCACCAAGCACATACTTGAAGTTGAGCAATTAAATGACCGGGTACGCATTCGAATCGGTGCCGGTGAGTTGTTCTCTTCTGGTAATACTCAGCCTCGTTCAGATTTTGAAGCGATTTTAGCCAAAATAGCGCGCACGCTTGAAAGTACCTCAGGTAAAATTTTAATTACCGGACACACAGATGATGAAGCGATTTTTACTTCCAAATATCCTTCAAATTGGCACTTGTCACTTGCTAGAGCAACTTCTATCGGCGATGTACTTGCTCGAAGTGCATCATTGCGTGGTCGTATTTGGCCTGAAGGGCGAGGAGAGTCGGAACCTCGAGTCGCTAACGATAGTGATTTGAATCGCGCTCTGAATAGACGTATCGAAATAGATTTATTGTTCTAGCATTACACAAAGGAATGTATTGATGTCTTTAAAATCAATTGGCAAAAGGATTGTCGATGTACTCAAGTCCAAATGGGTTATCACAATTATTGGCTTTACATGTTTAGCATTATTAATCTGGTTTGGTGGCCCATTAGTCGCCATAGCAGGATATGAACCTTTAGCATCTGCAGCAGTGAGGGTCATCGTCTTGCTGGTTATTATTATTATTTGGGGGATTTTACATTTTTCACAACAAATTAATAGTAAGAAACAAAGTGAGAAAATGGTTGATAACCTTATTAATGGTGACGAAGGCAGTGCGGTAACTGGGGATGATTTAGTTAAAAGCGAAATTGCAGTGTTACAGAATAAAATGACCCAAGCGTTAGATATTTTAAAGCACACTAAATTAACTAAAAACAAAAGTATCTATGAACTACCTTGGTACATCATGATTGGTCCGCCAGGTAGTGGAAAAACCACCGCAATCCAACACTCTGGTTTGGAATATCCTCTAAAAGATAAAATGGGGATAGATATGATTGAGGGTGTCGGCGGAACCCGCCATTGCGACTGGTGGTTCACTAATAAAGCGGTATTAATAGATACAGCGGGCCGGTATACCACGCAAGATAGTCATATCAAGCAAGACTCTCGTGCTTGGCAAGGTTTTCTGGGATTACTCAAAAAGTATCGTCCTATTCGCCCTATTAATGGGGTGATTATTAGCATGGGAATGTCAGATTTATTAAATCAAACAAAAACCGAGAGAAATCTACACGCTAGAGCGATTAAGCAGCGATTACAAGAGCTACAAAACCAATTAGGTATGACTTTTCCGGTTTATGTTCTGTTGTCTAAATCAGATTTAGTGGCAGGTTTTAATGAATTTTTTGATGACTTAACTAAAGATGAATGTGAGCAAATATGGGGGGTAACATTTCCATTAAATGTCGATGATGGCAGCGATGTTGTGAGTACTTTTAATAAAGAGTTTCATCACCTTTTATTAAATTTAAATGCCAGACTAAATAGTCGTCTAAGACATGAACGAGATTTAGATCGTAGAGCGGCAATTTATGAGTTTCCAAAACAGTTAAGATTATTACAAAGTTCAGCAGATGATTTTTTGAAAGAAATATTCGCACCTAACGCATATGAAGAGGCGCCATTATTACGGGGAGTGTACTTAACCAGCGCGACGCAAGAAGGGACTCCGATAGATCATTTATCAACCCATTTATCCAGTGGCATAAAAAGTAGAACCAAAGCGAATACTGGCCATAAGGTACGCAGTTATTTTATAAAGCGTTTACTTGAAGATGTTATTTTTCCAGAGAAAAACTTAGCCTCAACCAATAGAAAACACGTCAAGCATAACAAGCTGTTACGTAAAATCTCTGTGGGTATAGCAGCCTCTGTAACCTTGTTGTCAAGTTATCTTTGGTGGCAAAGTTATGACTGGAATAGGCAACTTATTGATAATACTTATGCTGATTTAGCTAAATATGAAGCAATTACAAATGGCGGTTTATCGTCAAAAGCAGACATAGTGACCTTAACAAAAGGTTTAACTGTGATTCGAAATTTGCCAGTCGGTTTTGGAACCGAAAAATCGGATGATGCGCAAACATTTGGCCTTTATCAAGGAGACAAGCTAAAGCAACCTGCGACAGCGGCATATATTAGAGCGTTAGAAACTCATTTAAGGCCATTTATGCTTGCGGTTCTCAGTGAGGAAATGGACGCTAATGGTGGTCATTTAAACTATCTTTATGAGACATTAAAAACTTACTTAATGTTATATCAATCAGAGTACTACAAAGAGGACAATATTAAAGTTTGGTTCTCTGCTTATATTGACCGCAACATTACAGGCAGTATTAATATTGACGTACGTCAACAGCTCAATACTCATATAGAAACTCTATTAAATTTAGGTATCCGCGGCAAAAAATATGATGAGATGGTCGTAGATAGCGCTCGGGCAAATTTGACTATGTTGCCATTAGTTGAACGCGCATATCAGCGATTAAAAAGTGACTTTTCCCAAAGCAGCATTCCCGATTTTAAGCTGGTTGATATTTTAAGTTTAGATAGCTTAGATGGCTTGGTTTTTACCAGCGGACGCCCATTTAATCAAGGTATTCCTGGCTTATATACCTTTAATGGCTTTCACGGTATTTTCAATATTGAGAAAAACAAAATCATCAAAAATTTAACCGCAGACAGCTGGGTTTATGGTGATGACTTAGCTGATTTAGATGAACAAGCCCGTAAGCGTTTAACTGCAGATTTAGAGACGAAATATATTCGCGATTATATTTTCTACTGGGAAGATTTATTGAGTGATGTTGCAATCAGACCATATTCGACTCTTGAAGAGGCTGAACGCGTTACTGCCGCGTTAGCGAGCCCAGATCAACCGATAAAAACCATTTTGGCAGCAGTGCAAAAAAATGTTGAATTAACTAAGTTACCGATGGAGTCGAATAATTTAAAAGCAGCTGGCGAAGTCGTCAGCAACATATCAGATGTCGCATTTAGGTCTAAAAAGGCACAATTAAATCGTCTTTTACCTGATACTGCAATTGAACTTAATATGGATTTACCGGGTAAAGAAGTTGAGGTTGCATTTGCTGAGATTTTAAAAATTAATCTATCCGAAATAGATCAAGTTCAAACAACTCTTAGGGCATTAAATAGAAATTATAATAAGTTATTACTTCAGTCTGAAGGCCGCGGTAGTGTAATGAATCAAGCGGTCGAAGAAAGCTTTGCCCAAATGGGCTCTAATTTATCCGAACAACTTATTGATTTACCTTATCCGGTAAAAGGTTGGTTGGGCGATGTTGCTTATCAAACTCGTTCATTTGCAAAATCGAATCAAAGCCAGCGATTTAATGGCATCTGGCGATCACAAGTATTTGCTGAGTTTGAACGGGCTATTGCTGGTCGATACCCGTTTAATCGTCGTGCGACAGAAGATGTTAGGCTGAAAGATTTTAGTAAGTTTTTTGGTTACGGCGGCACCTTAGATAAGTTTTGGGATCAATACTTAGCCATGCATGTTGATACAAGTAAAAAGCCTTGGCGCTTTAAACGTAATATTGGTATTCGCAATGATGTGTTAACCATGTATCAACGGGCAGAGGTTATCAAAGAAGCCTTTTTTGAACCGGGCACTAATCATCCTAGAATCAATTTTTCATTAGAGCCACAGCTATTAGATAGCAGTGTGAGTTTATTTTTATTAGAAATGGACTCTCAACAGCTTAAGTATCGTCATGGTCCAACAAGAAAAGAAATGTTTGTTTGGCCTGGCCCTGGTGCTAATAATGAAACTCGGATTGCTTTTTCTCCACCTAATGGCGGCCGTTCAATCAATATGAAATATGAAGGTGAATGGTCATTTTTCAAACTGCTTGATGAGTTAAGTAATAAACGTCCTCAAACCAAAAAAGATGGCAAGTTACAGATTAATTTGAGTGGCTATAACGCTGAGCTGACGCTTAGGGCTAATAGTGTTAACAATCCATTTTGGATGGCAAATATGGAGAAGTTTACATGTCCGGCGAACCTTTAAAACATATAGGTTATTGTGGCAAAGTCCCCACAAGAGGCGACTTTATTCAGCAAGGATTAAATAAAGATTTCTTTAAAAATTGGAATGATTGGCTTCGGGCCGTTATCGCTGTTAGTAAAGAACAGGCAGGGGATGATTGGTTAGAATATTACTTAACCAGTCCAATTTGGCACTTTTCTCTTTCTGCTGGGGTGTGCTGTGATCAAGCTGTTGTAGGGACGGTTATTCCCAGTGTAGATCAAGTTGGCAGGCACTATCCATTTACCTTGGCGGGGCTCCATACTCAATCTGCATTAAGGGGATGGCGTGACAATACTTGCTCGACAGCGTTTGAACAAAACATATTAGCTGTTCTTGAAGATGACATCGCAATGGATGAGTGGTTTAACGTCCTAGCCCAAAGTAAGTTTACTGTTGGTATAGACAAATGTCGTTTTTTTGAAAACGAATCAATGGATCAAACTAAAAAAGCCTGGGTTTTCCAAGGGGCAAATAACCTAGATTTACTGTCGCTACTTGATCTGCAATATACACGACGATTTAAGCGATACAGTATTTGGTGGACAGAAGGTTCAGAAGAAGTTGAATCCTGCGTGATTGTGACCGAGGGATTACCCCCCGTGAGTCAATTTATATCAATGCTTAATGGTCAATGGATACAACGTGATTGGAATACCGCTCAGATAATCAAGGAAGAAAGCACGTGCACTTAAGTCATGCATTAACCCATAGGGGTACCGTAAGGGAAATAAATGAAGATGCTTTTTTAGAATTACCTCACTTAGGCGTTTGGGTTGTTGCTGATGGTATGGGGGGACATGCTGCCGGTGATGTGGCGAGCCAATTAGTGATTGATGGTATTCAAAAATCACTGGAGTGCTTAACGCCTGATGAAATCACCATTAGCATTTTAAAGTCTTCTTTGCAAAACAGTAATCGATTGCTCCAACAGATGAGCCAATCTGATTTTGATGGCAAGGTCGCAGGAAGTACCGTGGTTGTTTTGTGGTTATATGCAGAGCAATATCATTTATTTTGGGTTGGTGATAGTCGAATATATCGCTCAAGAGATGAGTGTTTAGTTCAGCTCACTAAAGATCATAGTCAAGTGAATGATATGGTCGATGAAGGGATTCTTGCGCCAGAAGATGCAGAATCGCATCCTTTAGCAAACGTTATTACCCGTGCTGTAGGCGTTGATCAAGATTTAGATATTGACTATCAGGTCGGAACCTTAAAAGAAGGAGATATTTTTCTTTTATGCAGTGATGGCCTCAACAAAGAGTTAAGTGATATAGAAATAGAGCGCACTATTAAAGCAGGAAATATCATAGATTCAGGTTTAGCGTTACTACATTCATCATTAGTACGTAATGCTAGAGATAACGTGACCTGTATTTTGGTTAAGAATACCCAAGTGATAGCAGATAAGACAGAAGAGTGTGATAAAACCATTCCCGTTTTTATATAACATAAGTTATTTATATTTTTTTTGAGTATGACTTGTGTTGATATAAATGTTTAGTTTAGTATGTCGTTTACCTTATTATTATCGATAACACTAAGCTATTAGTGATGTAATATAGGTAAATATAATTACTTTTGATGTATTTTTATTTTATGTTTAGTGTATGTTGATATAAATATAATTAATAAGGATTATATTTATATGAAATACATTAAAAAGTATTACTGTGTTTTCTTATTTATTATTTTAGAATCAAAGTTTGTTAAATTCAGGGATTGAATTCAGTTGAGAAAGTTAAAAAATTTATTAATTGATGATTTAATATTACCTATTACTGAGGATGCGGTAACAGGCACAGATCCGCGTGAAGATATTAGCCCCACCTCTGCATATTACTTGTTAAAAGATGTTCGAAATAACGCACGAGCAAAAGAGCGTAAAGCGCTGACTAACGATGAAGATGTACTTTCAGTTGCGATAGATTGGCGCCCCATTTTTGAGCAAGTTCCCAGCAGGCTTAAAGCTCAAACTAAAGACATTGAATATGTCGCTTGGTTTATTGAGGCCGCATGTCGATTATATGGCTTTAAAGGACTCAGTTTTGGTTTTTCACTGGCGACAGAATTAATTGAAAATTACTGGGATGAACTGTATCCAACACCTGAGCCAGATGACCTATCAGAAAGACTTGCACCACTAATCGGTCTTAATGGCATTGAAAGCGAAGGGTCGTTAATTCAACCGATCAAGACCATTCCAATCACAGAAGGCAGTTTTGTATTTTCTACTTGGCAGTATGAACAAGCATTAGATGTGGACCGTTTAGATAAAGATAAACAAGAAAAACGTTTTGAAGCCGGTGCAGTATCACTTGAGGAAGTACAGCTTAGTATAAAAGAAACCACCGATGATTTTTATATCGAGCTCAGTCAAGATGTTGATGATGCGATTGAAGCATTTATGAAGCTATCAGATGTCATGGACGAGGTGATGTCTGGCCAGCCGCAACCGACTAGCTATATTCGTAAAGCGCTTGAAGCATGTGCTTTACAAATCCGCTCCATATCTGCACCTATATTAGTTAAAAACAATAAAAGTGTTGAGGTTCCATCGGAAAACGACGGCGATGAAACGACCACTGTACTGGGATCTGAGACCATAGGTGTCGAAAAACAACTTCATTCGCGAGCTCAAGCTATTCGCCATCTGGAGTCGATAGCGCAATTTTTTAAGCAAACAGAACCACACTCTCCAATGTCGTATGCCATAGAGCAAGTAATACGTTGGAGCGATTTAAGTTTACCTGAGTTATTACAAGAATTAATCCAAGATGGTGAAGCGAGGAATGGCTTCTTCAAGTTATCTGGAATAAAAACTGAAGAATAATCCGTAGTTGATTACTCACATTATTATTGAAAGGAGTTCAAATGAGTGTACATGATCGATTAAAGCGAGTACGAAAACCCCGCGTCCATATTACCTATGATATCGAAACTGAAGGTGCAGTCGTTAAAAAAGAACTGCCTTTTGTTATTGGTATTACTGGCGATTTTACTGGTCACAATACCGAAAGCATTAAACCGTTGAAAGACCGTCGTTTTGTGCAAATTGACCGTGATAACTTTAACGATGTACTTAAGCGTATGAGTCCTCAACTCAATATATCAGTGCCTAATACGTTGGCTGATGATGATTCAGAAATGAATGTCTCTTTACAGTTTAATAGCTTAGAGGACTTTGAACCTGCTGCGATAGTTAACCAGGTTGAACCATTAAAGAAATTGATGGAAACACGCAATAAACTACGAGATTTAATGACTAAGGTCGACCGTTCAGAGAATCTAGAGAATATTTTAGAAGAAGTGCTAAATAACACCACGAGTTTAGATAAGCTAGCAGGTGAACTGAATCTTAAAGGAGCTGAATAATGAGCATGGAAGCCGCTACATTAGATGCTGTATCTGAAGAACAAACATTAAGTGTCTCAATTCTAGAGCAAGCAATTGGTGCGACAAAGCAAACCGATTCATCACGAGCTGAAGAATTAATTCGTTCTTTAACAGAAGAAGCATTAAAAGGTACCGTTCAATGGGATAAAAACCTTACGGTCACATTTAATAAAGCCATTAGCCGCTTGGATGATGTTATTTCTAAGCAGTTATCAGCCATTATGCATAATAGCGAATTACAAAAACTCGAAGGTAGCTGGCGTGGTCTGCACCACACAGTGAAAAACTCTGAAACGAATGCCACACTTAAAATTCGTATCATGAGTTTATCAAAGAAAGAGCTCCATAAAGATTTAAGTAAAGCTGTTGAGTTTGACCAAAGCCAGATGTTTAAAAAAATCTATGAAGCTGAATTTGGTACTCCTGGTGGCGAACCATATGGCTGCTTAGTCGGTGATTACGAGTTCAGTAATCATCCTGAAGATGTGGAATCATTATCATTAATGTCCAATGTTGCAGCGGCAGGTTTCTGTCCGTTTATTTCTGCCGCGGGATCGTCTTTATTCGGCTTTGATGACTGGACTGAACTCAGTAAACCGCGTGATTTAGAGAAAGTATTTGAATCATTAGAATATACCCAGTGGCGCTCATTTCGTGAAAGCGATGACTCACGCTTTGTAACATTAACTATGCCACGAGTACTGGCCCGTCTACCTTATGGTTCAGCGACTAAACCTGTTGAAGAGTTTTGCTATGAAGAGTTTGAGTTAGACGACGAAGGTGGTCGTTCTAAAATTGCTGGTCACGATGATTATTGCTGGATGAATGCCTCTTATGTCATGGCGACGAATATGGGCCAAGCATTTAGTAAGTATGGTTTCTGTACCGCTATTCGAGGCGCGGAAGGTGGCGGCAAAGTTGAAGGCTTACCTGCGCACATATTTACCAGTGATGATGGCGACCTGGATCTTAAATGCCCGACAGAAATTGGTATTACAGACCGTCGTGAAGCTGAGCTGAGTAAGTTAGGTTTCTTGCCTTTATGTCACTATAAGCATACAGACTATGCTGTGTTTTTTGGCTCTCAGTCGTGTCAAAAGCCGAAGATTTTTTCAAACCATGATGCGACAGCGAATGCAGCTATTTCTGCCCGTTTGCCATATTTAATGGCCACATCTCGCTTTGCTCATTACTTAAAGGTAATGGCGCGAGATAAGATTGGTAGCTTTATGGAGGCTGATGATGTTGAGGCATGGCTTAACCGTTGGATCTTATCTTTTGTGAACGCTTCTGAAGGTGGTGGCCAAGATATTCGAGCTAAATATCCACTGGCTGACGCTAAGGTTGAAGTTAAAGAGATCCCTGGTCAACCGGGATCTTATAATGCAGTAGCCTGGCTTCGCCCTTGGTTACAAATGGAAGAGTTAACCGCTTCCTTACGCTTAGTCGCGAAAATTCCTAAAGTAGGCTAGTCACCCTCAGGTGAGCCTCATTTGTTTTCAAGGATAGAAACAAACGATGACGCAAGAAGCTATTTCATTTGTTACAAGTGAAATCTTTAACGAAGGCACGGGTGTGAATACACCTGTGTCTTCGACGCCACAAAAGCTTAAAAACAAGCATTTGGTTGAACGCTTCCTTCGGGAGTCTGACTCAACCCGTTCCTTGTTGCTTTGGCTAGAGAATTCGCGTCATTCGTTGACTCAATTTGATAAAACCTCCGTTTTACCATTTTTGCTCAAAGCTATCGATCAAATCGACAGGCAAATAGAGCAACAACTCAACATCATTATTCATCATGTCTCTTTTCAAGCCTTAGAAGCTAGCTGGCGCGGGGTACTTTATCTTGTTGAACAGCAACACATGCATGATAAAGATCAAAAAGTAAAAGTAAAAATGTTGGACTGCTGTTGGCAAACGTTATCAAAAGATATCAATAAAGCGATTGAATTTGACCAAAGTGAGTTTTTCAAACTTATTTATAATAATGAATATGATATGTCTGGTGGTGAACCTTTTGGTGCGCTGATTGGCGATTATCAGATCAGTCATAAAAGTCGTCCTGGTGTATCGATGAGTGACATTGATGTACTAAAAGATATATCCCGAACTGCAGCAGCCGCTTTTGCTCCTTTTATAGCTTCAGCAAGCCCATCTTTATTTGGTGCCGATGATTTCTCCGATCTTTCAGCCCACATGAATATAGGTAAAATTTTTGAACAACAAGAATATATAAAGTGGAACTCATTACGCAAAATGGATGATGCAAGATTTATTGGTCTTACATTACCCAATATTTTGATGCGCTCACCTTATTTAATTGATGGCACCCGCAGCGAAGGCTTTAAATTTAAAGAGTCGATTAAAAACCCCAAAAAAGATCATTTGTGGGGTAATGCGGCTTATGCTTTTGGTGGCGTCATTATTCGCGCCTTTAGCGAATCAGGTTGGTTTGGCCAGATAAGAGGCCTTGAGCCTGGGGCGCGTAAGAAGGGCTTAGTGTGTGATTTGGCTGTGTGCCAATACGAGACGGATTTATACCGTAAACGCAATAAACCATCCATTGATCTATTAGTCAGTGACAAGGCAGAAAAAGCCTTGTCTGACCTTGGTTTTATTCCTTTATCGCCCGTATCTGGCTGTGAGCATTTAGTTTTTTACAGTAATGCTTCAGTTCAGCAACCGCCTAAATACGAGTTACTAGAGGACAGCATAAATGCAAAGTTGTCATCAATGTTGCAATACATCTTATGTGTATCTCGTTTTGCGCATTACATCAAAGTTATTGGGCGCGAAAAAATAGGCTCGTTGCAGTCAGCAGAAGCTTGTCAGCGAGATCTACAATTATGGTTACATAAATACACAACGGCATCAGAAGTGTCGTCTGAGGATGTGAGAAGCCAATACCCATTACGTAATGCACAAGTTCAAGTTAAAGAAATGCGTGGTAAACCTGGGCATTATTACTCAATTATCCAACTTCAACCTCACTTTCAATTGGACCAGATGGTATCGAGCATCAAGCTGGTTACTGAATTGACGTCAAGAAACTAACTTTAAAAAAGGTGTGCAATGAATACGATCCAACAAATGCTTGGCAATGGTCAGCTACAAGAAGCAATTTTATATGTTGAAGGCAAGTTAAGAGATGATCCAATGAATGTAGATTTTAAGAGTGCTCATATTGAGCTCTTATGCATCAATGGGTCACTTGAACGGGCTGATAAGCAGTTAAACTTTTTGGTGCAAAAACATCCTGACTTTTTAATTGGAGCGGCCAACTTACGCCAATTAATTCGTGCAGAACAGGCTCGTCAAGATTTTATGAAAGGGCAAGCTGTACCTAAATTATTTGCTGATGCCGATCCACATAGCGAGGCGTTAATGAAGCTAAGGCTTGCATTGACAGATGGGCAAGATGATATGGCTCAATGTTCATTAAATTTAGAACAGCAGCGCCCTCAGGTAAATCTTGAGCTAGATGGAAAACTCAGTGAGGAAATACGAGATCTTGATGACACTCTTGGTGGATTCATTGAGGTTTTCGGCACCGACGGACATTATTATTTAGCACAATTATCAGAAATCGATTACATCAATTTCAAGCCAGTTTCTTCATTGATTGAAAACGTTTGGCGTCGTGTTGAACTGGCAATTAAAAATGGCCCAAGTGGTGAGGCGCACATACCTATGGTGTATGGCGGTAGTGAATCGGATGCTCAAAAATTGGGGCGTGAAACCGATTGGCAAGAAATTGCCACGGATGTCATGGTTGGTAAAGGATTAAAAATGTGGTTTGTTGATGATAATGCCACTCCATTAAACCAGTTCAAAAAGATAAATGCACCCGTGTTGCAATAGGCTAAATAAGTGAAGAAAGCTCAGCCCATTATGGCATCCGTGTTAGATCGTCTTATTGACGATGCACCTGATGAACAAGATATCAAAGACAGTCATCGCGGTCTTAATTTACGTCAATTAAGGGCCAATGTACGCCGAGATCTTGAAAACTTGTTGAATGCAAAATTGCAATGGCAGACTTGGCCCGAACATTTAGTTGAGTTAGATAAATCACTGATGAATTATGGATTACGTGACTTTTCATCTATGCCTGTAGCAAGTCTAGATGGTCGTCAGCTGTTATGTCAGCAAGTCGCAGATACTATAAAACGTTTTGAGCCAAGATTTGTAGAAGTCATGGTTGAAACTGTTGATAACGAGCAGCCATTAGACAGAGTACTTAGATTAAAAATTAATGCGCTGTTATATGCCGATCCTGAACCAGAATTTATAACTTTTGACTCAGAAGTAGAACCAGTGCATTTAGCCATGATAGTGAATGAGGCGTCATTGTGAACCAAGAATTACTAGAATATTACAATCGTGAGCTGGCATTTATTCGTCATATGGGTTCAGAGTTTGCCGATCAATATCCCAAGGTTGCAGGACGGCTTAGATTAAGTGATGAGCATGTGGAAGATCCGCATGTATCAAGGTTAATTGAGGCATTTTCATTACTCACGGCACAAATAAGACAAAAGTTGGATGATAGTTTTCCTGAGCTCACCGAAGCATTATTAGGTCAACTATACCCTGATTATCAAGCGCCTATTCCTTCTATGTCGGTTATTCAGGTTACAACTGAGAATTTATCAACAACCAGGGTACTACTGCCAAAAGATACCCAGGTAGAAACACAAGTTGAAGGGATGAAATCTTGTCAATTTAAGACATGTTATGACATGAAACTGTGGCCAATTGAAGTACAAAAAGCGCAATTTCAAAATGCCCCTTTCAGTGCGCCTGAGCCAAACTGGCCTGAACGCGCAAAGGCGATAATAAAGCTTGATATAGCCTGTGAATTTGATGAAATCAGTATGCCTAGTTTAGGCGTTAATAAACTGCGCTTCTTCCTTAATGGGCAAGATCACCAAACTTTTCAGTTATACCAATTATTATTCGAGCATAGTTTAGGTTTTGCCCTGGTAAATGAAAACCAATCAGAGTGTAAGTTTTTAACAAAACGTCATTTAAAATCTGTTGGGTTTGATGATGAAGAGCAAGTTATTCCTTACAGCCAACGTAGTAGCGCGGGTTACCGATTATTACTTGAGAACTTCATTTTTCCTGAGAAGTTTCTTTTTTTGATATCGATGATTTATCAAACAGTTGGCAAGGTATTGATAGCAAGTTTTCATTATATATTTATCTCAAGGAAGGCTCATCCGATCTTGAGAAACAAGTATCTGCAAACCATTTCTTATTGGGCTGTACTCCTGTGATTAACTTATTTGAGCAGAAGTTAGAGTCGGTGAGTATCGATGGCGCACAATATGAGTATAAATTAGCCGCACGTTATGCTGATGCCGAAGTAACAGAAATCATTAATGTGCAAGAAGTGATTGCATTTGATCCCAAAGATAACAAAGTCGTTGTTACGCCATTTTATGGTGAGTCTCATCCACAGTATCTTGGTCATAATAACTTGTTTTGGCATGTTAGGCGGGAGTCTGCTAGTTGGGCAGGTGGCTATAGTGAGCAAGGAACTGAATCCTATTTATCACTTGTTGATCATCACTTTAAAGGTTTTACCGCAGAAGAAGATTATGGGTCATGGGTGCTCAGTATTAAAGCACTTTGCAGTAACCGAAATCTACCAGCACATTTACCTTTTGGTACAGATGAACCTAAAATGTTTGTTCCTGAACGTGCTGATATTATTAAACAAGTTAAATGCTTATTAGCACCAACATTGCCTGTAAGAGCTGCCTTAAGTGATGCGTCCCGCTGGCAACTGGTCAGACACCTCTCAATTGATAGCTTTAGTGGCCCTAATGCCCTTAACAACTTAAAAGAAACACTTAAGTTGTATGACTTTAAATGCTCGCCTGAAAACAAGAAATTGATTGAGAATATTCATCAAGTGAATGTAGCGGCTGACACAGCAAGAGTTAATCAAGCTGGCAGAATCAGTTTTTGCAGTGGCAGCCATATAGAAATCACTTTTATTAATGATCATTACTCTGGTAGTGGAGTGTTTTTCTTTTGCTGTATTTTAGACCACTTTTTTGCGCAGTTTTCTGTTGTTAATAGCTTCACTCGGTTAAGTATGCGATTTAAAGATCAAGATGCTATTTATCATACTTGGCCAGCTCGAGCAGGGAAGATACCGCTGCTATGAATTTACAAGCCATATTTGATGCACCAACAGAATATGATTTTTACCAAGCGGTATATCAATTTCAACAGCAGCTTTCAAAGCATCAACAAGGTTTTAAGGTGGGGTATGACTCTATTCCGTCTTCCGAACTATTGCGGTTTAAGTCTGATCAGCACCTAGGTTTTCCAGGTCAAGCTATTAGTCGTATTAAGCCTAAAGACAGTGAACAAACAACAAAAAAAACGGCTGAAATACATGTGTCATTTATGGGGTTAACAGGCCCTAGCGGAGTATTGCCGCAGCATTATACCGAGTTAGTATTAGAACGTTTACGCTTGAAAGACAGTGGGATGCGTGATTTTTATGATCTTTTTAATCATCGGCTAATTTCGCTTTTTTACCGTGCTTGGGAGAAGTATCGGTTTGCCGTAAATTATGAGACAGCAGATAAAGGCCCAAAAGATGCTTTTACTCATGTCTTAAGCCAATTAAGCGGTGAGCACTCTTATAACCGATATTACAGTGGTTTTTATCAGCGAAAATCGCCTAGTGCAGAGTCGTTAAGAATGATGCTAGAAGACTTTACTGGTTGTGATGTTGAAATATTATCTTTCCAGGGGCGTTGGCAAACTTTAGCGACAACAGAGCAAACTAGAATGGCGAGTCGAATGTTACCTGAAGGTCAGTACGCTCGTCTTGGCGTTGATGCCAGCATAGGTGGCAGAGTATGGGATATCAACTCAAGTATTACTATCAATATTAAACCAAATAAACAGTCGACCGTAGGTGCATTTATGCCGGGTGAACCAGGCTATGTCCCTTTGAAGGAGTTAGTCACTAGCTATTTAGGTCAGTCTGTTAAACATAAGATTTATTTAGAAATAAAACAACAAGATGCCCCTAAAGCACAGATGTCAAAGTCTGCTGTTCCCTTAGGGTTAGGGTGTGGATTATTAAACCGTGCAGAGCATGGTCAACATTTAAAACGATTAATGATATAACAAATAAGGGACTATATATGTCAGCAATGACTTTGAGTAAATTGGTTGAAAAACTTAATCCTGTTTGCCGAAAATCTTTAGAAACTGCCGCCAGTATTTGCCATAGCCGCAGTCAATTTACGGTTGAAATTGAACATTGGTTATTAGCGTTATTAGAAAGTGATTCAGGTGACTTTGACATAATTAATGCCAGCTTTTCTGTTCATAAAGATCAGCTTATTAGTGAAGTTCGTCAAGGACTTGAAAAGTTTAAAACAGGAAACAGTTCGGCGCCGAGCCTATCGCCACATATTGTAAACTTACTTCGTCAATCTTGGTTAAATACCAGCATAGAATTTAATGATAACCAAGTCCGAGTTGCCTATGTCATCTATACACTGCTGACAGACGACTCTCTAAATTCATTAATTTCTCGCTCTGCCAAGCAATTAATGAAAGTCGACCCTGCACAATTAAAACACGCTTGGCCACAATTGGCGCGTCAATCAGCAGAGCATAAAGTATCAAGTACTGATATTGAAGAAACCCAAGCAATGCACACAGCTCCAAGCAAAACACCTAATTTGGATCAGTTTACCCAAGATCTCACAGCACAAGCGAGTTTAGGGAAAATCGACCCTATTTTAGGTCGCGATAATGAAATCAGACAGATGATTGATATTTTAACGCGACGCCGGCAAAACAACCCCATCTTAACAGGGGAAGCTGGTGTTGGAAAAACGGCCGTTGTTGAAGGTTTAGCTCTTAAAATTGCTCAAAAAGAAGTACCTGATGCATTACTCAATGTCAGGCTTCATGTACTTGATTTAGCGTTGTTACAAGCTGGAGCAGGTGTTAAAGGTGAGTTTGAAAATAGACTAAAAGCATTAATCAATGAAGTTAAGAATGCAGTAAAGCCGATTATATTATTTATCGATGAAGCTCACACTATGATAGGTAGTGGAGGACAAGCAGGGCAAAACGATGCCGCAAACTTACTCAAACCTGCTCTAGCAAGAGGGGAGTTAAGAACTATCGCCGCCACAACATGGGCAGAATATAAGAAGTTTTTTGAAAAAGACGCCGCATTAACACGACGTTTTCAAGTGGTAAAAATTGAAGAACCAAGCACTGAACAGGCAATAGCTATGATGCGTGGTTTATTACCCGTTATGGAAAGTCATCATAAAATCCTGGTATCAGATCAAGCGCTTTGTGCCGCAGTAAATCTGTCCCATCGATATATAACAGGGCGTCAGTTACCAGATAAAGCCGTCAGCTTATTAGATACAGCTTGTGCTAGAGTCGCGATGAGCCAGGCTTCAACTCCAGGAGCGGTTGAGGCAGTACAGCGTCAAATTCAACAATTAGAAACTCAGATAATGATCTTGAATAGAGAGCAAAAAAATGGCTCAGATCATAAGAAAGTACTATCTGAATTAAGCAAAAAGCAGAAGTTGTTCGAAAAGGAACTTAAACCGCTTGTTGAACAATGGCAATCAGAACTAGAAACGGTAAAAAGTATTGCCGCTTTAGTGACACAAATTCAAAATGAGCCAGAGGCATCCGCTGAGTTAGTCATACAACTATCAGAATACAAGCAAACACTTACGAGTAATAAACAGCCAATGGTACATTGGCAAGTTGATGAGCAACTCGTGGCTGAAGTGATTTCTGATTGGACAGGTATTCCGGCTGGGAAAATGCAAGATGATGAAATAAAGACAATTTTAAACCTAAAAGATGTCATGGCAAAGCGAGTAATAGGCCAAGATCATGCATTAGATTTAATTGCTAAAACAGTGCAAACATCGCGAGCTCAACTAGGTGATGAAAAACGTCCAATTGGTGTGTTTTTATTAGCAGGCCCAAGTGGTGTTGGTAAAACAGAAACAGCATTAACTTTAGCCGAACAAGTTTATGGTAGCGAAGATAACGTTACCGTAATCAATATGTCTGAATTTAAAGAAGAGCATAAAGTGTCGCTCTTATTAGGTTCGCCGCCAGGTTATGTTGGGTATGGTGAGGGCGGAGTATTAACTGAAGCAGTACGACGTAAACCCTACAGTGTTATTTTGCTTGATGAAATGGAGAAAGCGCATCCAGGAGTGCAAGATATTTTTTATCAAGTATTTGATAAAGGCACCATAAAAGATGGTGAAGGTCGTGACATCGATTTTAAGAATACCATTATAATTATGACATCTAATGCCGGTACTGATACGACAATGGCGCTCTTTGAAGATGAAGATATCATCCCCTCAATCAGTGGATTGCGAAAAGCACTCCAAAATGACTTACTAACGTTTTTTAAACCTGCTTTTCTTGGCCGTCTTAATGTTATTCCTTATATTCCACTGACTCAATTAATGCTTAATGAAATCACTAAATTGCAGTTACAGCGTGTTGGTGATCGCTTAGCAAATCATTACCAAGCTAAATTTAGTTACAGTGATGATGTTGTCACCAAGATTGTTTCTATGTGTCAAGATGCCGGCTCTGGTGCTCGTAATGTGCATAATATTTTACAAAACACCATGCTTCCAGATCTATCTATTAAGATTTTACAGAATATGGCAGCAAATAAAAAAACAGCTAATGTAAAAGTAAATATCGAAAAAGAAGAGTTTACTTATAAAGTATAAAAATAATATTGAAACCACACCCTCTCAATACTATTAAAAAGTATTAGATTTAGTGTTTTCTAATCTTTATTAAATTGAGAAATTATAAGTATTAACGCCAATGTGGTTTGTAAGCTTATGTTTTTTAAGGTTTGAATTGGGTTTTAAATATTTTTACATTCCTTTCATAAGGATAATTGATTATGAATCTCCCTTTGATATAATCTTTTTGCTTTAGACATAATTCTACTTTTCAAATAGTTAATAGTGATATTTATTTTTTGGAAAGTGCATTTTTAATAAATTGAAATATTAAGTTTGATTGTGAACTTATATAAACCTGTCCATTAATGGATGACATTTACGCAAAAGGAGCATTAATAATGCAAGCGAATACATATTTAGATTATGAAGGAATTAAAGGCGAAACTACCGCTGAAGAATTTAAAGACATGATCACTGTACTTTCTGTCGATTGGAATGTAAGCCGTGAGATTTCGTCTTTCACAGGTACTGCAAAAGATCGTGAAGCAAGTGCTACTCGCTTAGGTGACGTGACTATTACTAAATTACAAGATAATGCTTCTACTGACATCTTTAAAGAAGCGACTATCGGTAAAGGTAAAAAAGCGGTTTTTCATATCACCAAGCAAGGTGATAAAATCGAAGAAATTATGCAAATTGAATTAACAGATGCAATGATTTCTAGCTATAGCGTTTCAGTACAAGGCGATCGTCCAGTTGAGACTATTACCATCAGCTACACTGAAATGATGATGGCTGTTACTCCAACTGACGATAAAAATAACATTACTGCAGCGCTACGTTATGGCTACAGCGGTGTTAAAGGTCAACAAATGTAATTTGTTTGTGATCTTGAATCTTGGGGAACTTGTTTCCCCAAGATCTTTATCTTAAAAGACTGAGGCAAGGAATGCTTAAGGCCACTCAAAAAAATAATATTATTAGTATTACCACTCCTCTTGGTAAGGACACCCTTTACCTAACACATTTTACTGCCACTGAGGCCATGTCACAGCTATTCTCTATCAGTGCGTCAATGTTTACCGTTGGTACGCAGATCAACCTTGAAAATTTGGTCGGTAAGAATGTGTGTATTACTTTGCGAAATGCGCAAAGTGCAGGAGCGGTTCGATACTTCCATGGAGTGGTAAGCCATATTGAATCCGCAGGAATGCGAACAGCAGCATCCGATGTCGCTGAAGATTATATTGATTATCAGGCTGTTATTGTACCTCGTGCAGCATTGATGAAAAAACGTACCAATTGTCGAATTTTTCAAAATAAGTCCGTCATTGATATTCTTACCGATTTATTTGGTCAGCACGGTGTTAGCTTTCAAAATAAAACCACTCGGAGCTATCCTCAATATGAGTACTGTGTTCAGTATCTCGAATCAGATTTAGATTTTATTAGTCGCTTATTGCAACAAGAGGGTATTTTTTACTTTTTTGACCATAGCTTAAGTGATCATAAGTTGGTATTGGCCGATGATATTACTGCCTATAATGCTTGTGATGAAGCCCAAGTTCGTTGTTTTTCTGGCCATTTAGCCGAGTCACATGTGTCCCATTGGCAAGGGGGAATGAGCATGGTTAGCGGTGGCTTTATGAATAAAGGGTATGATTATACCCAGCCTAAAAAGTTTCCTTCGGGCAGTAATACCAAAGCGAGTTTACCTGAGCAAAAAACGCTCGAAGTATTCGAGTATCTAGGTGAGTCAGAATTCAATAAACGCTCACAACCTGTAGCAAATAATCAGCTTGAAGCCTGTCAAAAAGACATGAATAAATGCAGTGGTCAAAGTGACTGCCGTAGTTTTACTGTGGGTAAGTTCTTTACTTTTAAAGATCATGAAAACAGCAGTTACAAAGGTAAGAGTTTTCTTGTTAGCGCATTGAGAACATCTGCCACACAACCGAACCAATCTGGCGCAAGCCAGAGTGGTTCGGGCTCTGTCTATCAAAATGATTTTGAATGTGTACCTAATACCATCGCTTATCGCAGTACGGCCCAGCTTCGAAAACCACTTATAAATGGCGTTCAAACCGCGGTGGTTACTGGCGAGCCTGGTGATGAACAACATATTGATAAGTTTGGTCGGGTAAAAGTGCAGTTTCACTGGGATAGAGAGGGTGAATTTAATTCTAAAAGCTCATGTTGGATCCGTGTTGCTCAAAGCTGGGCCGGTAACAAATGGGGCGCATTCTTCTTTCCTCGAGTAGGGCAAGAAGTGCTGGTTGAGTTTATTAATGGTGATCCTGATCAACCTATTATTAGTGGTGCAGTGTATAACGCTGATTTAATGCCACCATATGCATTGCCATCTAAAAAAACACAATCGGGTATTAAATCTCACAGCACAAAAGATGGCGGCGCAGATAATTTCAATGAGCTTCGTTTTGATGATGAAAAAGGCAAAGAGTTGTTATTTTTCCAAGCGGAGAAGGACCATCAACTTAATGTTAAGAATGATCAAAAAGATAAAGTAGGTAATGACCGCTTTACCGATATAACTAACAATGACAATGGCAAGGTAGGCAATGACCGTAAGGTTGAGATAAGCAATAATGACACAGTCAAAGTCGGTAAAGTGCTGAACATTGAAGCCGGAAATGAAATTGTTATTAAAACGGGTAGCGCAAGTATTAAAATGAGTAGTGATGGCTCAATTTCAATTGAAGGCACTAATATCAAGATTAAAGGTACTGATATTAAAGTCAATGGAACGAGTATTGCGCTTAAAGCTGCTCAAATTAAGTTGAATTAATTATGTCTGTTATCGAGTATCCAGGAATTGGTCATTTAGGTGCATTTTGCCGTGGGCATGAATTAGTGTGCCAATTCGGATATTCCCATTTAATTTGCAAGCCAGTAGATAAGCCACAAGATCCACTATTAAATTTACCCAATATGTCATTTTGGGTCAGTGCAACATTTGGCGAACAGTTCTTATTAAATCGCCATAGCTGGAGAAATGGAACAGATATATTGAGCCGTATTTATCATTACCTGGTAGCTGATGACTATGCAGGCGTTCAGTTATCTGAATGCGAATTAGTGTCGGCAATTTCCATTGCATTTGAGCAAAGGTTGCTATTGGTTATTCCAATCGATAAAGACTGACTTGTCCACTTAACCTGTTTTCATAGAACAAATAAAGGAATATTTGATGGGAATGCCCGCCGCAACGTTATCTTGTATGCACCTTTGTCCCAAAACTAATCCTGGTCCCGTCCCACATGTTGGAGGTCCTATTATTATGGGGTCAGGCAATGTACTAATCGGTTCTTTGCCCGCGGCACGAAAAGGCGATAAGTTAATTTGTGTCGGACCGCCTGATACGATTAGTGCAGGATCTAGCTCTGTTATGATCAACGGAAAACCTGCTGCACGATTAGGTGATGGAACGGCTCATGGTGGAAAAATCATCGTAGGAAATCCTACAGTGATGATCGGCTGAATATACAAGGATAGTATTGATGAGTTTGCTTGAGAGTTTTGATTTTCTATTAGCACAACGACAAATTCTTTTGTCGTCATTTCAGTGTGTGCCTAAAAATCTAGAAGATAATACTCAATCATTATTAGTCACATTAAAAATGCTATTACAACAGGGAGTGGTTTCTCTGCCTTTACTTAATGCAAAAACACCTACCGATTTTGTTTCAGCATTAGAGGGTGAAACGAAATACAGTATTGAAAACCAACTTGTAATCGTGCAGCTACTGCTACAACTTCACTATAAACATGCTCCGGATGAACAAGTTAACATTTTCCAAAAATTATTTGAAAATTCAGCCGTGAACTCTGCTAAATATTTACCTTACCTTGCGCTGATTGCAAGCCAACAAAATATAGACAAAATTCCTTTTAGTACAACAAATAAAATGTCGGTTCAAATACATCAATATTTGTTGTTCTGTCTTTATAGAGGGAAGCGATTAAAACGTAAAGAAGGTGCTGATGTTTTAGATATTTCAATGACACCAATGACGACCTTGTACATTGAGATGCTTATGGATACACCAAAAGAACCCCTCATGCTATATGCAGACTTTGTCGAATTAGCACTTTGTAATAGTGCATTATTTGACATATTTATCACTTCACTTGAAGAAACCATGTTAACCCAAATTGTTAATCTGATGAGCCAAGATAATGTGATGGGCGATAGAGTCATTGAGTTAATGGGCTACTCAGGCTTTAGCAAGTTTGTTCCTTTTCTTGCTCGAGCTATGCAGCAGCCCGCGCAAACATTAGTAGCCTTTAAAGCATTAAGAACCATTTTGGGTCCAGAACTTGATCATGCCGTTCCATACCAGTGGCAGTTTGAAGATGATCAATCGAAAAGGTGTGAATATTTGCAGTTTTATAGCGCTAAATTGCTTAATCGATGGTTGTTGTTAGCACCGAAAATGCCCAATGTTCGTATGATAAACGGCATTGAAGTCGGTATTGAAACGATTGATAAAATTATGAGTCATTCAAGCCCTGTGCATCAACATGCTGCTAGGTTACATAAGCTGCGTTTACAAGGCGTGATCAGTAATCCTGTTTCAAAACAGTTTAAGTTAGCATCATGATAGTTAGCACACATGATACTCGTATAGTGGTCGGGGCAAGTAGTGACTTGTCGCAAATACTCAACTTGCCTTACAGTGAACCCTTAGATTTTAATTATCGAGAGATTAGTGGTACGCACTATGTTGCAGCTATGGCCACTGAGCTTGCAACCGATAGCAAAATAAATCGATTAGTGGGCTTACTAGAGAAAATTGAACTAGATAATGAGCTTGTTTGGCAAGTCTATAAAGATAAACCGGTATTGTGGCTACTGCCAAACCTTGATGCTGTTGAGTTAACGCAATGGGTAAGCATTCTTCATCAGCGCTTCCCCCATTGCTTTACCCATTCACAATGTCGTTTTTTCCCCCACGGCAGTGCCTCATTATTCTTTGCGTTAAATGCGTTTGAATCGATGCAAGAGCAACAAAAAAGCAGTGCTGTAATAATATCCTTGGATAGCCTTTACTTTACGTTAGCTGAATTAGAAAGCAGTAATGCATTGGTGAATGACACACAAGATGTCGGTCAAAAGCCTGCGGAAGCGGCAATTATCACCATAATTGAAGCAACTGATTCTGGGATGAATATTGCAGGCTTGTTTCTAGAAAATAGTAGCTTAGTTCAGCAAACCCAAACAATACAAAACTTATTTTATCAAGCAACTCAGACAAATAAAAATGCGTTTAATCAGCTTTATTTACCAAGCTTTAATCAAATTGTTATTGATAATTGGCTAAATGCTTATGAAAAATTAGCAGGACACATTGACGAAGAAAGTCAGATAAATCAAACCACAATTTTCACCGGGCATATAGGTAGCGTAGCGGGTTTATATAACTTTTTACATTTATTTAATCGTTATCAGCAGCATGATTTGTCAGGGATAAGCTTACAACTTGAAGTGTCTCAAACACTGCATTTAGGATTGGCAATCTACTCATGGATAGAGAAGGCATAAACACGCATGACAATGAGTAACTTTCGTTTTAAAGGTCATAATCGTCATATCATTATTGCGCCTGTTAGTGCATCGACACCATCTGGGTTTCAATTATTGACCTTTGAGCAACCACATAAACTCGTTGAGTTAATTCAAGAGGTCTCACCCCATTTAGTTCGCGATAGAAATGCGTTAATGCAAGGCAGAGAATTAGTTACCCATGCAGGGCTGACAGCTCGTTTACAACCACGTCATATTGTCGCTAAATTAAACGAAGCAATAACAAGATCATTACTGCGCGTTTATAGTGAGATACCAAAACAGCAGATCCAGCAATCAACAGAAACCGCAACCTTAGCGGCAAGTTCTAGTGTCAATAATACAAAAGCGGCTAAAGAGTATAAAGGTGGACAATCTACAGCTTCAGTGCAATCAGGAACCGTCACAAATAATACCCTGGCAGAAGTAGCAATTGATCAGCAAGAATGTCGTAGCGATCCTGTGTCAATGCTTAGCGGCGAAGAAATTTTACCCTTAATCGACTTCGAGCTAAATGGCTTAATGCCGTTAACGTGGCGCAGGTTGTATCGTTCAAGTAAAACTCGCACTAATGTTGGTCTAGGCTTTGGTTGGCGACATAATTTTTGTGTCCAGCTAGAGCAGCAATATCAAGCCCCAGCTAAAGTCGGACCCAAAAGGCCTGGAAAATATTGGTTTGAGTTAACCGATGACGAAGGCCGGGTACATGTATTTGATACCGTTAAGCGTGGACAAACCAGTATTCAACTTGCTACAGGTTGGTCGTTGGTGCATCAAGTTGATGGCCGCCATGTACTTATCAAACCTGATGATAGTCACTGGGCGTTTGTAAAAAGGCAGGTTGCAGGTAAAGAAGTATGGCAATTAGAGACCATTAGTAACCATCAAGGTCAATATTTCCAACTTTATTATGATCATCAAGGGCGCTTAGCTCAAATTACTACAGGACCCAAGCGGGGCGTGTTGTTATTTTACAATGCGCAGGGCAATGTATTAAAAATTGCTTCGTACATGTTAGACAGTGAAGGTAAAAGGCACGTTCATCAGAACTTGTTGGCCAGCTATCAATACGATGATGCCCAAGCATTAATTGCTGCCACAGACAGCTATGGCCGGGTAGAGCGCTACAATTATGTCAAAGTAAAGTCGGTCGATATTACGCCCGATAGCGATCATCAATACAGCCCCAAAAGCACCACGTATTTATTGCAACGCCGCACCCGTGCCTCAGGCTTTAACCATCACTTTGCCTGGGACGGACAAGATCATTTAGCCAAGTGTATTGAACAATGGGGTGATGATGATATTTATCATTATCATTTTGAATATACGGCGCTTGCCCAAGGTGTTAAAAGTAGCTGCGTTGACTCATTAGGACACAGTGAAAGCTTTGTTCATAATTCGCAAGGTTTACTAACAGAACATCAGAATGCCAATGGCACTATTCTTCAGCACCAATATGACAGTGTCGGCCGTAAAGTGGCCACCATTGATGGTTGTGGTAATAGTATTCAATATCGTTATAACGTAGAAGGCCAATTACAGGCAGTTATTCAGGCCGATGGCGGTACCACACAATTTGAATATAATCGTTTAGGGCAACGTATAGTTACCCATGATCCAATTGGCCGAGTGGCTAAAAGGCACTACGATGCGACCGGGAGACTGTTGTCTGAGCAACATTTTGATGGTCGTCAATTGCAATATCAATACAATGATGCAGGGCAATTAACGCAAAAAGTCGATGTTAATGGCGTTGTTCATCGCTACCATTGGGACCGAGATGGTGAGTTGCTGGCAACGCAAGTCGGTGATGCATTAACCCGTTTTAGTCATGACAAATTAGGCCGAGTAAACGCCACTATCGATCCCCAAGGTTTAGTGACCGAATTTATTCGTGACACTAAAGGCCAAATTGTCGAAAGTAAATCCTATCAACAAGAGAAACAAGATAAGCCTGAAGAAGTCATTAGCCATTATTATCAATACGATGATGCCGGACGTATTATTCGTCAGCGTCAACAGGCTGATGCTGCTGGAGAACAAGAACTCAGTAACGATAGTGAGTACATTGATAACATTATCGACTATGACGGTTTAGCCCAACCGCGCCAACAAACCTTTGCCGATGGCAGTTGGCTGAAGTTTTTTTACGATAAAGAGCGTAACTTAAATCGCATCGAACGCAGTGACGGGGCGCAATACCGTATTGAGTACACGCCAACAGAACAGCCTAAAACCTTAATTGGTTTTGATGGCCGTGCGCAACATTATCAATATGACGCGAATGACAAATTAATTGCGGTTAACGACAGTGATATTCGGTTTGTTGAGCTCAAGCGTGATGCCATGGGGCGAATTTGTCAGCAAAGTAGCCATGTAAAACTTGAGCCCAGTGCCACATCTGCATTACTCAATACTCAGAACTTTTATCAATATAATCCGATAGGGCAAATTACCCGCGCTCATAACCAACATCGTACCGTGCAGCAAACTGTCGACTCACAAGGACGCATTAACAAGGTACAACAAAGCCAGTGGCAACTAGACTATCAATATGATGATTCAGGCAATCGCAGTGGCTTAACGTTACCTGACGGGCAACAGATTGATTATCAATACAATAAAAACAGTCAATTAAGTGGCATTAGCTTTACAGACAATAGCCCATCGAAGCAGCATGTAAAGTTGGCGGATTATCACTATCTGCCATCAGGATTATTGCACAAAACGATACAGGGTAATCAGCTTGAACTCACTTATGCTTACGATGCTCATTCAAGATTAATTGAGCAGACATGGCAACATGCACAAAAAGAGACGCAATTATTTGAGTCCAGACGTTATCAATACGATAAACAGCACCAGTTGCAACGCTGTGAAAGCGAGCAGGGCAACGCTAGCGTCACAGATGGTCAATCTTCTGAACATATTAACCACAAACCAGAAGTTAAGCAGTTTAGTTATAACAAAATCAGTCAATTAATCAGTAATAGTGTTTCAAGTTTGCCAGAGCAAAACGCTAATCGTACCGATGGTCAACCAAATGCTCGTCAACAATACCAATGGGATGCTTTTGGTAACCCACTGCAGGCTATTCGTACTAGTGACATCAATAGCCAAGCTATGAGTTGCAATCATGTTAGCGCTAATGAAACGGCTAACAGTCAAGCAGCTGAAACAGTAAGACCGAATAAAAACCTCAATGATGTAGTGGTAAACAACGACCGCTTAATGAGCATGGCAGGGGTCGATTATCGTTATGACGGCAGTGGCAACCAAATCAGCCAAATCGGCACTAGCGATAAACAACAACGCAGCTTTAATGGTCTAAACCAATTAGTGCAAATCAACGTTAATGGCAAGCTGACGCAATACGAATATGATGCCCTAGGTCGTCGCAGTGCAAAAATTACTGAACTCGGTCGCACCGACTTTATTTGGGACAATCACCAGCTGATTGGCGAATGCACCTTAGGTGAATACACCTGGTACATTTATCAGCCTGATACTTTTACTCCAGTCGCACTGATTAAAGCAGGGCAGGTTTATTATTATCACCTAGACCAACTCGGTACCCCGATTTGCTTAACGGATGAAAATACCCAAATTGTTTGGCGCAGTCAGCAAGACGTGTTCGGCCAGGCAATTGAAAGCACGTCTATTAAAGATAGATATATTGAAAATACAGATTTTAAAGATGCAGCCAAGCAAGACAAGATAACTAACCCAATCCGTTTTCAAGGCCAGTACTTTGATGACGAATCTGGTTTACACTACAACCGCTTTAGGTACTACAGCCCACAGCAAGCACGCTTTATACATCAAGACCCTATTGGCTTGGTTGGCGGGATAAACCATTATCAATATGCGCCGAATCATGTGAACTGGGTGGACCCGTTTGGACTGATGTGTAAAGAGGGGGAAGCTTCACTTAATAAAGCTTTAAACCATGCAGTAGATACAGGTTCTATAAGTAAACAGCTTCAATTAGATCTTTTAGAAGCTGCTCAAATTGGTTTTTTGACACCTAAAGAAATTAAACAAGGTTTAGCAAGCGGAAATGTTGCATCTTTGTTCGAGTTATCTCCTTCTGTGGTAGCGACTGAACATGTCGCAGCACAAAATGAATCGATTGATGACCAATATGAAGCACCAACTGTAGATGAATTGATTGATACTGAACTGGATAAAATAACCAGTTTGATATTTAAAGAAGGTGAAGAATTCAAAAAACATGTTCTAATGAACTATTATCTTGATCCTGATATGCAGATCTTAACTAGAGAAGAGTTTTTAGCTATTTCAGTTTACAGTACAGACTTATGTGAGCCCATCAATAAGGGGTTGAGAGGTTTTTCTCCTGAAGACAAAGCAAAGTGGTCTACATTAGTTGCGGAAGCAGATAACGGGTTAGTAAAGTTAGCCGAGAATCCTAAATTGAGATTCGAAGGCCAAGTATTTCGAGGTGATAAGTTTACAGACGAATTGATAGACGAATTGTTTCCTGTTGGTGGCATACACCATGAAAAAGCCTTTAAAAGTTCTACAAGCGATGTAGCTAAAGTCTTTGATGGTAATACGATTATTTATATAAAATCCAAAACAGGTGTAAATATTTCTGATAACGCAGCTGTAAAAGCTGATGAAAAAGAAATATTGTTCAAAACTTCGACAAAATTTCGAGTAATATCAAAATCATTCTTTAATGGACAGCACAGAATAAGATTGGAAGAAGTTTAATTATGAACAAAAAAAATATTATGATGAACGTACAGGTAAGCTAATAACAGATGAGCTTATTTTAGAAATGATTAGACTTGAAGAAAAAATTCCAAATGATCTTCGTTTTCCTTTTATGACAAATAAGTTGAGTGGTTCTAGAGAGCCGCATAAAACTCAATGGATGTCATCGTACTTTGTTTTCCGGATTGCAAAACCGACTCCTACAGACGAAGAGTGTAAAGGATACTATCAACGTATTAATGTTGATAGTGAAGATGATATTAATCGTTTTAGAGGCGCTTTAATCGGTTGTGCGATTGGTGATGCGTTAGGCACTACCGTTGAATTTAAAGCACCAGGTTCTTTTCCGCCCTTAACCGATATTGTTGGTGGTGGTCCATTTAATTTAAAAGCAGGTGAATGGACTGATGACACAAGTATGATGTATTGCTTGGCACATAGTCTTATTAGAACTAAGCAGTGTGATTTAAAAGATCAAATGGACTTATATTGTAGATGGTGGCAAGACGGGGTATTTAGTGCAACAGGAAAATGCTTTGATATTGGTAATACAGTTGTATCTGCTTTAAAACGTTACCAGCAAACAGGCGACCCTTTATCTGGTGATACAGCTCCAATGTCTGCGGGGAATGGCTCCCTCATGCGGATTGCCCCCATTCCTATTCGTTACTTTAATAATTTTGAAAATACGATTAAGTACGCAGCGTTAAGTTCAATGACAACTCATGGTGCAATTGAAGCTGTTGATGCATGTAGATATTTTAGCGGCCTCATGTGGGGCGCGTTACATGGGATATCAAAAGATGTATTACTTAATGGGTTATATACACCTATTGATGAGTATTGGGAACAAAATCCACTTTGTGATTCGGTACTAAAATTAATAAAAGAAGAAGAATACAAGAACAAAAAAGCAAAAGATATTCGAGCGAGTGGATATGTAATGCATACCTTGGAAGCTGTATTGTGGGCATTTTTCCATAGTGATTCATTTGAAAAAGGTGCACTGTTAGCGGTCAATTTAGGTGAGGATGCAGATACAACTGGAGCAGTATATGGTCAACTAGCAGGTGCCTATTATGGTGAAAGAGTTATTGATTTTAGATGGGTTCGTAAAATAAAAGAAAGTCATTGCTTCTATTTAAAAGCTGAAGAGCTGAAAGACATAATCATCTCAGAAAGAGCAATTTAAAATAGCTATAATTTAAATTATCAATAATATGACCATTCACTCTAATTGGCCTTTTTTCAGATTTCACCTTTTATTAAAAACAACAATGACAAGGATAATACGATGTCATCAATAAAAATAACTCAAGCTGTCGGGCTGGGTGGCACTAACAATTTAAACGATGTAAAAGTAGTAAAAATTGCATTAAATAAATTACTCAAACTTATCCCGCCTACAAAATCATTAATTGTTGATGGCCGTTTAGGCTCTAGGCCTGAAAGCGCTAAAACCGTTGCTGCGATAAAGCTATTTCAAAGTAAAATACTCAACATGGTACGTCCAGATGGCAAAATTGACGTAAATGGTCGAACTCATCGAAAAATGAATGAGAAGCTATTAACGACTTTAAGTATGGTCACCTATAAATTACCGATAGTATCTATTGAAACTCAAATGTTATCTGAGTCAGATTATTTAGATATTGCCAATCAACTTGGCTGTAAAGTCGCTGCTATTAAAGCTGTTGCGGACGTTGAGTCTTCTGGTGATGCATTTTTTTCAAATGGAAAGCCAAAAATTCTCTATGAAGCCCATATATTTTCTCGTTTGACAAATCACAAGTATGATTCAAGTCATCCAGCTGTATCCAGCAGAACCTGGAATCGAAGCTTATACACCGGTGGCTCCCAAGAGTATGCAAGGCTTGAAATTGCCATGAGTTTAGATACTTCAGAGGCTTTGAAGTCGACTTCATGGGGGCGCTTTCAAATTATGGGCTTTAATTATAGTGAGTCAGGTTTTACTAGCGTAGAAGCTTTTGTTAAAGCAATGTTCAGCTCAGAAAGAAAACAGCTTGATGCTTTCGTTAGCTTTGTAAAGAATAAAGGGCTAGAAAAGTTCCTAATAACGCTAGACTGGGCTTCATTTGCGAAAGGTTATAACGGTTCGCAGTACAAACAGAATAAGTATGATGTTAAATTGCAGAAGGCATTTGAAAAATATGACAAAAAGTAAATTCTCTAACGCTTTGTGGTTTTTTCCCTTCTTTTTAGTTGCATCATGTAGTGCTTCTCAGCTTGATAAGGCAGAAATTATATTTAAATGCCACGCTGATCAGCCTAAATCGATAGATGTTGTTATTAGTAAAATGGATAACTCGTTTAAATTAGCGCAATTCAATATTGAAAACTCAAAGTTTGCTAATGCAGCATTAATTAGTGATGTGAGTAAATCGAGCTACCATCGCTCTTTAGTTACAGAGCACAGTATGACTTTCACACACGGCGACAGTGAAGTTATCGTGAGTGACTACTACAGCGAAGAACTTAATATGATTACTAAAGAAACATCAGTAACAATACAAAAAAATGGTAAAAAAGAATATTGGCTTTGTGATGAGTCAGGTTTTAGTCAGTTGGGGTCTATTGAAGATTTTTAGTAGATTGTAAATAGACATTATGTCATTTAAGTAGATGTTATGAACTCTAGTTACATCGCCATTCACGATTCGTGGTTGAAATAGTTAGTTATGACGTTTGCTCTTATACTATTACTATAAAGCGTGATATGGCTGTAATTAGTTCATTTTTTGAATTCAGATATTTTCATTTTTATAAAGATAAATAAAAACGTCTTCAACTTATAAGTCTTTATTTTAAAAATCTCAAGTAACGGGTAAATAGTGATCCAATTTAATGGAATTAACTTTAAACAAAACATAAGGATATGTAATGAGTCAGATTAACAAAGATGTAAACTATAAAAAAATAGCTGGTGATGCTAGATTGGTGATGATAGGAGAGTCTAATCACAATACAGCAGGCTATAAATATGAGGCGATAAAGGCACTTAAACAATTGAAAGCAGCAGGGTTTACCCATTTCGCAATAGAAATGTTACCTAAGATAATGCAAGAAAAAATAGATTTTTATCAGCGAACAGGTAAAGGTTTTAATGCTATACAAAAATATTTCGATCAATATTGGACACATGGTTATTTAGTACCTCATTCATACGGCGAACTCGTAAAAGCCGCAAGAACAGTCGGTTTAAAAATAATTGCGCTGGATATGACTGTGGATGAAATGAGTATATTAGATGATGTCTGTAGCTATGATCATGCAAAAGCAAAGTTATGCTTCGATACTCATACTAAGCGGAATATCTCTTGGGCTTCTACGATTGGTACTATTTTAAAAGAGTCAAACCAGAATCGAATCGTTGCTTTTATGAGTCGTTGGCATGCCGTAGAAGCTGCAGCTTTTCAAGAAGGGCTTGATACTTTAATTAAGAAGCAAGGTATTCAAAAAGTCAGGTTTATAGATTATATCGGCGGTATCACGTGCCTGTCAGAAAGGGATTGTCGGAACACTTCGGATGAAAGCATTGATCTTAAGCAAGAATATTTTTATAGAGAAGGATTTCCACATAAAGCCGCTGTAATGTCATTTCAAATACATATTCCAGAGAAGCGTGTTTCTTCCTCAGGAGCATTGGTATGGTAGGTAAGATGGCGCTTTTTTTACTTTTTATAACCTCTCTATCAAATAGCTCATCCGCAAGCGGCTTATGGCCTGATGTTGATATTAACGATCCCAACTTAACCGTAAATTTGGCAGCGCAGCAGTGTTCAAAAAGTTTAATGTACGCGCCTTATAAACTTGAACAATGGTGTGAAAAAGCATACAACATGGGGAGTTGGCACTCTCTGCTTTACATTGGGTATCACACAGGTGATGGAAGTCGCTATGTTGAGGAAGCCATAAATCAAGTTAGACAGGGTAATTTTGAAGCTATTTCCGAGTTGGCTTGGATTTATTCCACAGGCTCATTTGTTGAGATAGACCTTAATAAATCGATTATACTTTATAATCAATATTTAAATCACGAAAATAGAAAATCTATTTCTAGAGGAAAGTTAAATTCAGTTCATAAAGAGCTTTATAATATCTATAAAGAATTAGAAAACTGGCGTAAAGCTTCAGAACACCTGCAGTTTCTCATTGAACATGAAGATGATGCTATTTATAAATCATTGCTTATAAAGCAGATGGAAGATATTAAAAAAACACTTAATAGTAAATAATCGAAAATTGGATATCGCAGAGCTATACCAAAATCGACTAGTAATATTAACATGCTTTAGCTTTATTAAATCTATATCTAGCAGATGATGGTAAAACGACTTCAACACATTTTGTGTTGAAGTCGTTGAATGATGTTTACATAAAATATAGGACTAATTCTGCCAACATATTATGATTAAAACTTGTACTCAACCCCGATGGAAGCAAATTTTAAATCGGTTGAGAAGTTAGCATTATCAATATCATCTGCTGCGCTCTCAATATCTAAGTCATTATCATATAATGTGTAGTCAGCTTTAACAGTCCAATTTTTGTTAACATGGTAGCTGACGCCTACACCAGCAAATAAACCTTCATCATCAGTGCTGTCGCTAACACCAAGAACAGAATAATCAGTCTTATACCATAGCTGACCACCACGGACATAAAGGCTGATGTTATCGGTTACTGGCAAACCTAATTTTAGGCCTAGGGAATAGCCATCGGTATCTGCATTCGCTAAATCATTACCATAACGACCAAAATCAATGTAGCTACCTTCAACAGCAATGTATTGATTTAATCCATATCCGGCAAATACTTGATATGCGCCTTTATTGTCATCAAATTCTTCGTCACCCTCTACCCGTAAAAAACCGTAGTCAGCTCCGACGTAGAATCCCTGTGCATCAACTTCTGGGTTATATGTTTCTGCTTGTGCGCTAGAGCTTAAAAAACCCGCGGTAATAAGTGCTGCTACTAATATTGTCTTTTTCATTACATACTCCATAGTCATTTTTCATTACCTTTACTGAATTTGATAATCCAGATGTATTGATATATACAAGTCTTATGCCAATATAAAATAACAGAATAAACGGCGGTTTCGTTTAAAAAGCAAACGATTAATGGCAGTTTAAATGTAATTTTTATCATTTTCTGTGAAAAAATTACAATATATTGATAAGTGAGTGTTTGACTATATTTGGTAATGTATCAAATCTATAAATTAATCTCGTTATGGTATGAAATTAAAAGGAGTGTTATGCCTATTCGCAAAACGCTGAAACAAAAAACACATCAATTTATATATTCAAAGCATATGTTAAGTGGCATTACCATCGCGTCTTTTTTCGAGTCGATCATCGTGCCTATTCCACTAGAAGCTGTATTAGTACCATTAATGCAAGCCCGTCGTGACAGATTATGGGTTATTGCGCTAATGGCAACGGTAGGTTGTATCCTGGGGGCTTTATGTGGTTATGGTGTGGGTTATTATTTATTTGATGCTTTTGGGGATTGGCTAATTAATACATTTTCAAACCCTGAGCAATTTTCTAATGTACAACAAAAGATGTTGGACCAAGGTTTCTGGTTTGTGATCACGGTTGGTATTGTACCCATTCCATTTCAAATCGCCATGTTGGCAGCTGGAGCGACAAAGTATTCCTTAATGTTGTTTTTAATCGCTTCAGCGATTGCGCGTTCAATTCGTTATTTTGGATTAGCCATTGTGGTTTATTGCACAGGTAATCAAGCCGAGTATCTTATCAAAAAAAATAAAGTCAAAGCCATGATTTTTTTAACAACTCTGGCATTGTGCCTGTGGGGATTAAGTCTCTTATTATAATTAATACAGAAATGGTTGCAGCAAGGTGGGCCAGTAAATTTGTCATTAACTACTGTGTAAAATACAGCAAGCTATAACACTTTACTGATAAATTTTTGGTGAGGTGGTTCAGTTAACGATTTATGCATCCAATAAAATTATCTTGATGACTTTGTATTTAATTACATTGAAATCGAGAGTGTAAAAATTTCATGTTGATTGTAAATTCTTCATGTTTTTACAGATTACCAAAGTATTTTATTAATTTATTTTTTAATTAAATCAAGTGGATAAAATAATTTTAAAATTGGAGTGTTTATTGCTTCAAAGAAAGTAAGCTAGCAATAGTTAGTGGTACAGTCAAAACAGGAGTTAATATGTTAAATCAAAAAACAAGTGTAGAGAATGTAGCAGACGTTATTCAAGTAATGAGAGCAGGTGTAGATTTCTATCAAGATGCTGTAGAAAAAGTTAATAGCAGCTCACTTAAAGGTACTTTCACAAAAATGGCTACCAAAAAGGCTGCTGCTATTCAAGCTTTGCAACCGCTAGCTATTGCCGAACAGGGAGAAATTGAAGATGGGAATTCTATCGCGGTAGAGACTCGTAAGATATACACTAAGTTTGTGGCAATGTTCTCAAGTGATGAAGATTACACCTATATAAAGCAACTTGAAGAGGTTGAAGATAAGGTACTTGAAGTGTTAGATGACGCAATAGCTAAAAACCAACAAGGTCAGGCATTACTTATTTTGACTAATATTAGAGTAGATGCGCAATCTATGCATGACGAAATGAAAACCTTGCAACAGTTAAAGAAAAACTAGGCATTTTAATACTTATCATTATTTAAGATTTTATTAATAACTTGATGGTTAAAAGGGTCTAACAGACTTATTCAGCGATTTTTGTTACATGAAGGAGTATATCATTATGAATAACGACATTATTGAAGGTAAATGGAAACAGGCGTCTGGTTCACTTAAAGCGCATTGGGGGAAGTTAACTGATGATGATTTACAGGAAATAGACGGCAACCTTGAGAAGTTTCAAGGTAAAATGCAAGAGAAGTATGGTATGGCGAAAGACGAGGCTAAGAAGGCATTCGAGAAGTCACATGTTTAGTATTTTTAAATAATTAAACGAATAAAAAAGCGCCTTTCGGCGCTTTTTATTTAAACATTAATTACAAATTAACGTTTGTCTAAACTCACAAATTCACGTGCAGATTCACCAGTATATAACTGACGAGGGCGGCTAATTTTATGGCCTGGTTGATCTAACATTTCTTTCCAATGTGAAATCCAACCAACGGTGCGTGACAATGCAAATAGCACTGTAAACATATCATTAGGGATACCAATGGCTTTCATGATAAGACCAGAATAGAAGTCAACGTTCGGGTATAGCTTCTTAGAGATAAAGTATTCATCTTCAAGTGCAATACGCTCTAGTTCCATTGCTACATCGAGTAATGGATCAACGACTTTAAGTTCATTTAACACTTCATGACAGGTTTCACGCATCACTTTTGCGCGAGGGTCGAAGTTCTTGTAAACACGGTGTCCGAAGCCCATTAAGCGGAATGGATCATTTTTGTCTTTCGCTTTAGCGATAAACTCAGGGATACGATCCACTGAACCAATCTCTTCAAGCATAGCAAGACAAGCTTCGTTTGCGCCGCCGTGAGCAGGGCCCCATAATGACGCAATACCCGCAGCGATACACGCAAATGGGTTAGCACCTGAAGAACCTGCTAAACGGACAGTAGATGTAGATGCATTTTGCTCATGATCAGCATGCAGTACAAAAATACGGTCCATTGCTTTTTCTACAACTGGATTGACTTTGTACTCTTCACACGGAGTAGCAAACATCATCGACAAGAAGTTACCCGCATAGCTTAAATCGTTACGTGGATAAACAAAAGGTTGTCCCATTGAGTATTTGTAACACATTGCGGCGATCGTAGGCATTTTTGACACCAAACGATAAGCAGCAATTTCACGATGCTTAGAATTATTTACATCAAGAGAATCTTGATAAAAAGCAGACAGTGCACCAGTCACACCACAAAGCATTGCCATTGGGTGTGCGTCACGACGGAAACCGCGGAAGAAGAAAGCGATTTGCTCGTGAACCATAGTGTGTTCTTTCACTGTGGCTTCAAACTTTTCGAAATCAACTTTAGACGGTAGCTCTCCGTATAATAGCAAGTAGCATAAATCTAAATAAGTTGATTCAGTTGCAAGTTGATCAATTGGGTAACCACGGTGTAATAAAATACCTTGGTCGCCATCGATGTATGTAATTGCAGACTCACAAGAAGCTGTTGCTAGAAAGCCTGGATCGAAAGTGAAATAACCTTTCTTTCCTAATGTACTGATGTCGATTACATCAAACCCTTCAGTACCTTTCTTAATTGGTAAGTCGATTGAATCGTTACCTGGTAACTCTAATTTGGCTATATTATCAGCCATACCCCGTTCTCCTTACGTCATTCTCTATCTATGAGTGCGGCATGTTAAGCGGACATTACTTTACAGTGAATAGGGATGACAGATCAATTTAAATAAGCGTTTAAATTTGTTAGACCAAGGTATATCTCGCGCTAAAAGCCCTGTGGTGTAGGCTTTAGAATAAAAAAATCATAAAAAAACATAAATTGGATAATGTGATGTTTGTATTTGAGAATTCTCACGAGTATACTTGCCTTCGTCCCTAAGGGCGACAAACATCACACTTTAGAAATGATTGCTTTACAAACTAAACTAGTGATTTCTCAATTGGTTAGATGTTTGATAGTAATGTCTTTTTTGCTCAATTAATGTAATTAACATTTTTTGACCTTGATGTGTTTAAAGCAAAAAAGAGATACATAAAAAAATAATGCTCAATGGAGCTGAGTGAGCAGAACGTGAAAAAGCAAAGACCTGTCCATCTAGACCTGCAGACGATAAGCTTCCCTGCGACAGCTATCGCATCTATCCTACACCGCATTTCCGGTGTCATCATGCTATTCGCTATTGGTATTCTTTTGTGGTTGTTAAATTCTACTTTAACTTCTGCTGAAGGCTTCGCTAGCGTACAAACCTTGTTTGATGGTTTCGTAATGAAGTTCATCCTTTGGGGCATTCTAACCGCGCTTGGATATCACTTATTAGGTGGCATACGCCATTTGATTATGGATACTGGCCGTTGGGAAGAGCTAGCTTCAGGTATTGCTTCAGCTAAAGTGATGTTTGCTTTAGCAGTAACCTTTTCTATCATAGCGGGGATTTGGGTATGGTAACTAACGCAGCAAGTTTTGGACGCAGTGGTGTCCATGACTATATTTTACTACGTGCCAGTGCGGTAATCCTAGCTTGTTATACTGTTTTTTTGGTGGGATTTATCGCGTGTAGTTCTCCACTGACTTTCGAGATTTGGCATGGCTTATTTAGCACATTGCCGATGAAAGTATTTACACTGTTAGCCTTAGTTGCTTTGCTTGTCCATGCGTGGATTGGTGTATGGCAAGTATTGACTGACTATGTAAAATGCACTTCGTTACGTGGTGTATTACAGTTTATCTTTGTTGTGACCGCATTCAGTTATTTAGCGGCCGGCATCGTAATAGTGTGGGGTGTATAAGTGAGTATTCCAGTACGCGAATTTGATGCAATCGTGATTGGCGCCGGTGGCGCTGGTATGCGTGCAGCATTACAGATTTCTAAAGAAGGTAAAAGCTGTGCGCTTTTATCAAAAGTATTTCCTACTCGTTCTCATACCGTATCTGCGCAAGGTGGTATCACTGTTGCGTTAGGTAATGCGCATGAAGATCACTGGGAACAACACATGTACGATACGGTTAAAGGTTCCGATTTTATCGGTGACCAAGACGCGATCGAATTTATGTGTCAAACCGGCCCAGAAGCCATTATCGAACTTGAGCACATGGGTTTACCTTTCTCACGTTTTGAAGACGGCACGATTTATCAACGTCCATTTGGTGGCCAATCAAGAAACTTTGGTGGCGAGCAAGCGGCGCGTACAGCAGCAGCAGCAGATCGTACAGGTCATGCATTGCTTCATTGTTTATATCAGCAAAACGTAAAGCATAAAACTCAAGTGTTTTCTGAGTGGTATGCATTAGATCTTGTTAAAAATGATGACGGTGCGATTGTCGGTTGTACAGCCATTGAAATTGAAACCGGTGATATTGTTTATTTCAAAGCTAAAGCGACTATTTTAGCCACGGGTGGTGCAGGGCGTATTTACGCATCAACTACCAATGCTCATATCAACACGGGTGATGGCGTGGGTATGGCAACACGTGCTGGCGTTCAGTTACAAGACATGGAAATGTGGCAGTTCCACCCAACGGGTATTGCTGGTGCAGGTGTTTTGGTTACTGAAGGTTGTCGTGGTGAAGGTGGATATCTTCTCAACAAAGATGGCGAACGTTTCATGGAACGTTATGCGCCAAACGCAAAAGATTTAGCATCACGTGACGTGGTAGCACGTTCAATGATGACTGAAATTCGTGAAGGTCGTGGTTTAGATGGTCCTTTAGGTCCACATTTATTACTTAAGCTTGATCATTTAGGTAAAGAAACCCTTGAAGCGCGTCTTCCTGGTGTATGTGAACTATCTCGTACTTTTGCTCACATTGATCCGGCCGATGGTCCAATTCCAGTGTTACCGACTTGTCATTATATGATGGGCGGTTTACCGGCTAAAGTCAGCGGTCAAGTTATCCGCATGGACAAAGACGGCACAGAATCTGAAGTTGTCGGTTTGTTCGCTGTCGGTGAAATTGCCTGTGTATCTGTACATGGTGCTAACCGTTTAGGTGGTAACTCACTGTTAGATTTAGTGGTATTTGGTCGTGCAGCTGGTCAACATTTAGGTAAAGCACTGGATGAGACAGCCGATCCAAAAGCAGCTTCAACTGCCAATATTGATGCTTCTTTAGCGCGCTTAAACCGCTGGGAAAGCAATAAAGATGGCGAAGACCCGACTGTAATTCGTAAAGATTTACAGCTTTGTATGCAGCTAAACTTCTCTGTTTTCCGTACTGGTAAAGCAATGGCGGAAGGGTTAGAGCAGCTTCAAGCAATTCAAAAACGTTTAGAAAACGCTAAACTTTCTGATAATTCGAGAGAGTTCAACACTCAACGTATTGAATGTTTAGAGCTTGATAATCTTATGGCTACAGCGTTAGCAACAGCATATGCTGCTAACTTCCGTACAGAAAGCCGCGGTGCGCATTCTCGAGAAGACTTCTTAGAACGTGATGACGATAACTGGTTATGCCACAGTTTATTTGACCCAGCTGATACATCAATGGTTAAACGTGATGTTAATATGGCGCCTAAGTTACGTGAAGCCTTCCCTCCGAAGAAACGTACTTACTAAGCAGGAGTTGCAAAGATGAAGTTAACATTTGCAGTGTATCGTTATAATCCTGATGTAGATACTAAGCCATACATGAAGGATTACATCTTAGAAGTGCAAGATGGCACTGATATGATGGTGTTAGATGCATTAATTAAGCTGAAAGAACAAGATTCTACCTTAGCATTCCGTCGCTCATGCCGTGAAGGTGTGTGTGGTAGTGATGGTATCAATATGAATGGTAAGAATGGATTAGCGTGTATTACGCCTCTTTCTACCTTCAAAGGTAAGAAAATTGAAATTCGTCCGCTACCTGGCATGCCAGTAGTACGAGATCTGGTGGTTGATTTAACTCAGTTCTATAAACAGTATGAGAAAATTAAGCCTTTCTTGATCAATGACGAAAAAACACCAGCGCGTGAACATTTACAATCACCTGAAGAGCGTGAGCACTTAGATGGTTTATACGAATGTATCATGTGTGCATGTTGTTCTACAGCTTGTCCTTCTTTCTGGTGGAATCCAGATAAGTTTATTGGACCAAGTGGTTTATTACATGCTTATCGTTTCTTAATTGACAGCCGCGATACCGCTACTGAAGAGCGTTTATCTGAGCTTGACGATGCTTACAGTGTATTCCGTTGTCACGGAATTATGAACTGTGTTGATGTTTGTCCTAAAGGGCTCAACCCAACTAAAGCCATTGGTCATATCAAGTCAATGCTATTGAAACGAGCTGTTTAATGAACACAGAAGAGCCTTTAAATTCATTTAATTAGCTCTTTATGAGAGTCATCTTCATATTGGAGATGGCTCTTTTGTGTGTTTACGGATTACCTTTGTCATTAATTTGTTAGATCCGTTATTTAGTACAAGTCTTTGGCAGAGATAGAAGTTAAGCATGGCGATTATGTTAATTGTTATGCATTATGGCTAGCACGTGTATCAAGTTTGAAAGGAATAACAATGCACCAAGGCATCATGAAAGCCTGGCTCGAGTCGTCTCACTTAAGTGGTTCGAATGCGACCTATGTAGAAGAGATGTATGAAGCCTATCAAGAAGATCCTCAATCAGTTTCTGCTGATTGGCAGGTCGTTTTTGATAATCTCCCACCTGTTAATGGTAATTCTGTTGAAGTACCTGAGGTTTCCCACTCTAAAGTTCGTGACTATTTCCGTAGTTTAGCCTTAGAAAGCCGTGCAAAAGGTGCTGCTCGTGTCAGTGACCCTGAGCTAGATGCTAAACAGGTTAAAGTACTGCAATTAATTAATGCTCATCGTTTCCGTGGTCACCAAAATGCTAACCTAGATCCATTAGGTATGTGGAATCGTGATGCGGTTCAAGAGCTAGACCCTGCTTACCACGGCTTAACCGCTGAAGATATGCAGCGTGAGTTCAACACGGGTTCATTCGCTTTAGGCGGTGAAACCATGAAACTTGCGGATATTGTTTTTGCCCTTAAGAGCAGCTATTGCGGTTCGATTGGTGCAGAATATATGCATATTACTGATACCGACGAAAAACGTTGGATCCAGCAACGTCTAGAGCCAACCTTAGGTAAGGCTAATTATGACAGTGCGGTTAAAAAACGTATTCTTGAAGGCCTAAATGCTGCTGAAGGTATTGAAAAATACTTAGGTGCAAAATTTCCAGGTGCTAAACGTTTCTCTTTAGAAGGTGGTGATGCGCTTGTTCCAATGATGCGCGAAATCATCTACCGTGCCGGTGAGGCTGGAACTAAAGAAATCGTCGTAGGTATGGCTCACCGTGGCCGTTTAAACTTATTGGTTAACATTCTTGGTAAGCGTCCTGGAGAGTTATTCGACGAGTTTGCTGGCAAGCATGCCGACACACATGGTTCAGGTGATGTTAAGTATCATCAAGGGTTCTCATCAGATTTTGAAACGCCAGGTGGTAATGTTCACTTAGCGTTAGCTTTTAACCCATCACACCTTGAAATCGTTAACCCTGTGGTTATCGGTTCCGTACGCGCTCGTCAAGATCGTCGCGGCTGTAAAGATGGCTTACAAGTTATGCCTATTACAATTCATGGTGATTCAGCTATTACCGGGCAGGGTATTGTACAAGAGACATTTAATATGTCTCAAACCCGCGGTTTCAAAGTGGGTGGCAGTATCCGCATTGTGGTCAATAACCAAGTTGGTTTTACTACATCTAACCATGCTGACGTACGCTCAACTGAATATTGTACTGATATCGCTAAAATGGTTCAGGCACCTATTTTCCACGTTAACTCAGATGATCCTGAAGCGGTTGCGTTTATTTCGCAGCTTGCGGTGGATTACCGTAACGAGTTTAAGCGTGATGTGGTGATTGATTTAGTTTGTTATCGCCGTCATGGCCATAACGAAGCTGATGAGCCTAGCGCTACTCAGCCGTTAATGTACGCAAAAATCAAAAAACACCCTACGCCACGTAAAATTTATGCTGATAAATTGATCGCTGAAAACAGTATTCCTGCTGATGAAGTGACCGGGCTGATTAACCATTACCGTGATGCGTTAGATGCGGGTGATTGTGTGGTTAAAGAGTGGCGTCCAATGACGTTGCATACTGTTGACTGGACTCCTTATTTAAATCGCGAATGGGATGAAGAATACGCTGGTTCAATGTCGATGGAGCGCTTACAGAATTTAGCTAATAAGTTAGTTGATATTCCAGAAAGCCATGCATTACAGTCACGTGTTGCTAAAATTTGTGCTGATCGCGTATTAATGGCAAAAGGTGAGAAGTTACTTGATTGGGGTTTTGCTGAAACCTTAGCCTATGCTTCTATCCTTGAAGACAACAAACGTGTCCGTATTACCGGTCAAGATTCAGGCCGTGGTACTTTCTTCCATCGTCATGCGGTATTGCATAATCAAAAAGACGGTACAACCTATTTACCTTTGCGTAATGTGGCCGAAGAACAAGCCCCGATTGATATTATTGACTCTGTTTTATCTGAAGCATCAGTACTCGCATTTGAATATGGCTATGCAACAGCTGAACCAGTTGGTTTGACTATTTGGGAAGCGCAGTTTGGTGATTTTGTTAACTGTGCGCAGGTGGTTATTGACCAATTCTTATCATCTGGTGAGCAAAAGTGGGGCCGTTTATGTGGTCTGACTATGTTATTACCTCATGGTTATGAAGGTCAGGGGCCTGAGCATTCAAGTGCACGTTTAGAGCGCTTCTTGCAATTATGTGCTAACCATAATATGCAAGTGTGTGTGCCATCAACACCGGCGCAGGTTTATCACATGTTGCGTCGTCAAGTGGTGCGTCCAATGCGTCGTCCATTAGTGGTTATGTCGCCTAAATCTTTACTGCGTCATCCATTAGCAGTGTCTACCTTAGAAGAACTTGCTGAAGGTACTTTCCAAAATATCATCGGCGAGATTGATACCTTAGATGCAAGTAAAGTTGATCGCGTAGTGTTCTGTAGCGGCAAAGTGTATTTCGAGTTGCTTGAAAAACGTCGCAAAGAGAATATCACTAATGTTGCCATCATTCGTGTTGAGCAGTTGTACCCTTTCCCTGATGTGGAAATGCGTGCTGCTTTAGAAACATATCAACATGTTACTGATTTTGTTTGGTGTCAGGAAGAGCCTCAAAACCAAGGTGCGTGGTACTGTAGTCAGCATCACTTCTGGGCTAATATTCCAGCAGGCGCTCAACTAACTTATGCTGGTCGTGAAGCGTCAGCAGCACCAGCATGTGGTTATCCTGGATTGCACGTACAGCAACAAGAATCATTAGTAAATAGCGCATTAAAACTGTCGTAATAGATAATTTATATAAGGGAAGCTTTCCATGAGTATCGAAATTAAGGTACCCGTATTACCAGAATCAGTTGCTGATGCAACTATTGCTACTTGGCATGTTAAACCTGGTGAGGCGGTCACTCGCGATCAAAACTTAGTTGATATCGAGACCGACAAAGTTGTTCTAGAAGTTGTTGCACCAGAAGACGGTTCAATTTCTGAATTATTATTTGAAGAAGGCGACACCGTTTTAGGTGAGCAAGTTATCGCAAGATTTGTTGCTGGCGCTGTGTCTGGACAAGAAGTGACTAAAGCTGAGGCGACTGCGCCTGCTGCTGAAGCTGCACCAGAGCCAACTTCTGACGAGTCAAATGATGCATTAAGTCCATCAGTACGCCGTTTAATTGCTGAGCATAATCTTGATGCTGCAAAAATTAAAGGTACTGGTGTTGGCGGACGTATCACTAAAGAAGACGTAGAAGCATTTGCTAAATCAGCACCTGCTAGCAAACCAGCTGCAGTAGCGGCACCGGTTGCACCGTTAGAAGGTCGTAGCGAAAAACGCGTGCCTATGACTCGTTTACGTAAAACGATCGCTAAGCGTTTGTTAGAAGCTAAAAATTCTACCGCTATGTTAACCACGTTTAACGAAGTTAACATGAAGCCAATTATGGATATCCGTAAGCAATATCAAGATATCTTTGAAAAGCGCCACGGTATTCGTTTAGGCTTTATGTCTTTCTATATCAAAGCGGTAACTGAAGCGCTTAAGCGTTTCCCTGAAGTTAACGCATCAATTGATGGCGATGATATTGTTTATCACAACTATTTTGATATCAGCATTGCTGTATCAACGCCTCGTGGACTGGTAACTCCAGTACTGCGTGACACAGATACGATGAACTTAGCTGAAATTGAAAAAGCGGTGCGTGAACTTGCTATCAAAGGTCGTGACGGTAAATTATCTGTTGCAGATATGACTGGCGGTAACTTTACCGTGACTAACGGCGGCGTGTTTGGCTCGTTAATGTCTACTCCGATTTTAAATCTGCCACAAAGCGCAATCTTAGGCATGCATGCCATTAAAGATCGCCCAATGGCAGTCAATGGTCAGGTTGAAATCCTGCCAATGATGTACCTAGCACTCTCTTACGATCATCGTATTGTTGATGGCCGTGAGTCAGTTGGCTTCTTAGTTGCTATTAAAGACTTCTTAGAAGATCCAACTCGTCTGCTACTTGATCTATAAGTAGTTAGATAAACCCCTCGTCGCTGGCTCATATTGAGCCAGTTGGATTTGATTAGAAGTATATGGATAGATCATCATGAATTTGCATGAGTATCAGGCAAAATCTTTATTTGCCGAATATGGTTTACCAGTCTCTGAAGGCTTTGCATGTGATACCGCTCAAGAAGCAGTTGAAGCAGCTGGCCACATTGGCGGAAACTTATGGGTTGTTAAGTGTCAAGTACACGCTGGCGGCCGTGGTAAAGCAGGTGGCGTTAAAGTTACCGGTAATAAAGACGAAATCAGAGCATTCGCTGAAAACTGGTTAGGTAAAAACTTAGTAACGTACCAGACTGACGCCAAAGGTCAGCCAGTTGCTAAAATTCTAGTTGAAAGCTGTACTGACATTGCTAACGAATTGTACTTAGGTGCAGTTGTTGACCGTAGCACTCGTCGCGTTGTATTTATGGCGTCGACTGAAGGCGGAGTTGATATTGAGACTGTGGCTGAACATACGCCAGAGCTTATTCACACAGCTATCATTGATCCGTTAACAGGTCCTCAAGCTTTCCAAGCTCGTGATCTTGGCTTCAAGTTAGGTTTAAACCCAACTCAAATGAAGCAGTTCACTAAGATCTTTATGGGTCTGGCGAACATGTTTAACGACCACGATTTTGCGTTATTAGAAATCAACCCACTTGTTATCACCACTGAAGGCAATCTTCACTGTTTAGATGGCAAAATTGGTATTGATGGCAACGCATTATATCGTCAGCCAAAAATCAAAGCGATGCACGATCCATCACAAGATGATGCTCGTGAAGCGCATGCTGCTAAATTTGAATTAAACTATGTTGCTTTAGACGGTAACGTAGGTTGTATGGTTAACGGTGCCGGCCTAGCAATGGGTACAATGGACATCGTAAACTTACATGGCGGCAAGCCAGCTAACTTCTTAGACGTTGGCGGCGGAGCAACTAAAGAACGTGTTGCTGAAGCATTTAAAATCATTCTTTCTGACAGCAATGTTAAAGCAGTATTGGTTAATATCTTCGGTGGTATCGTACGTTGCGATATGATCGCTGAAGGTATTATCGGTGCAGTTAAAGAAGTTGGCGTTAAAGTGCCAGTGGTTGTTCGTCTTGAAGGTACTAACGCCGAATTAGGTCGTGAAGTATTGGCTAAGTCTGGTCTTGATATCATCGCGGCTACAAGTCTAACTGACGCGGCTGAGCAAGTTGTTAAAGCTGCGGAGGGCAAATAATGTCTGTTTTAATTAACAAAGATACCAAGGTAATCTGTCAAGGATTTACTGGCGGTCAGGGTACTTTCCACTCTGAACAGGCGATTGCTTATGGCACGCAAATGGTTGGTGGTGTTTCTCCTGGAAAAGGTGGTCAAACTCACCTAGGTCTTCCAGTGTTTAACACTGTTAAAGATGCAGTAGCTCAAACAGGTGCAACTGCAACTGTTATCTACGTACCTGCACCATTTTGTAAAGATGCGATTCTTGAAGCAATCGATGCTGGCCTTGAGCTAATCGTTTGTATCACTGAAGGCATTCCAACACTTGATATGCTTCAAGTGAAAGTGAAGCTTGAAGAAACGGGCACTCGCATGATCGGTCCTAACTGCCCAGGTGTTATCACGCCTGGTGAATGTAAGATTGGTATCATGCCTGGTCACATTCACTTACCAGGAAAAGTCGGTATTGTTTCTCGCTCAGGTACATTAACGTACGAAGCGGTTAAGCAAACTACTGACGAAGGTTTCGGCCAATCTACTTGTGTAGGTATCGGTGGTGACCCAATTCCTGGTACTAACTTCATCGACGTATTGGAAATGTTCCAAAACGATCCACAGACTGAAGCGATTGTTATGATCGGTGAAATCGGTGGTAATGCTGAAGAAGAAGCGGCTGCTTATATCAAAGCACACGTGACTAAGCCTGTCGTATCTTACATTGCTGGTGTTACTGCACCAGAAGGTAAGCGTATGGGCCATGCTGGCGCAATTATCGCTGGCGGTAAAGGTACTGCTGAAGACAAGTTTGCCGCTCTTGAAGCTGCAGGCGTGACTACAGTTCGCTCTTTAGCCGACATTGGTAAAGCATTGCGTACTCGTACTGGTTGGTAACTTCATTACCTTACTAGTTTAAAAGGCGCTTAGGCGCCTTTTTTATTGCTCGTTTCTAGTAGTGCTTCTTAAATCTCAGGTGTGTATGTCTATTATCAGTATTATTTTTCCACTTATTTTTATGGTGATCTTAGGATATTCACTCACTCGGCTAGGCTTTTTTAACAAACAACAGATTGGTGGAATTAGCAAATTTACCTTTTATGTCAGTATTCCGGCTTTTTTATTTATTAATATGTTAGCTGCGCCCTTATCCCAAAGCATAGATGTTAAATCCCTACTGGCATTTTATCTTCCCGTATTAACAGTATTCGCCATAGGGTATCGACTTAATCGCCATTTTAGTCCGGTGAAATTGCAAGGATGCGATGCCAGTGCTGTTTTTGCTTTGGGTACCAGCTATTCAAACACCGTATTGGTAGGTTTGCCTATCATCATTGCTGCCTTGGGCGAGGCAATGATAGGACAGGTATTTATGATAATTACTTTTCATAGTGCCACTTTATTTGCACTAACGTTTATTTTAGCCGCGCGCGGGAATGTTGAGGGTTTTTCATGGACTAACTTTAGCCGCACTATGTTACTTAATCCTGTGGTAATGAGCATAGGCTTAGGAATAGGTGCGAATGCGTTAAGTGTTCAATTAGGTGCTCAATTAGATGCCGGCTTAGCGTTATTAGCAAAACCGGCTCTTACCTGTGCCTTATTTGTATTAGGTGCCAATTTAACTTTTTACAAAATTGGTGATGATTGGCGACTGGCACTTGTTGCCAGTAGTCTTAAACTGCTATTACTGCCAGCCTTAGTGTATCTTATCGCGCGCTATGGTGTAGAAGTGGGCTCTGATCGTCTTATTATGTTGGTATTACTGAGTGCTTCTCCATTAGGAGTGAATGCATACCTTATCGCGACAGAGCTTAAGCAACATGAGTCGACGTTAGGCAGCACTGTGGTGTTATCGACGGTATTATCAGTGTTCAGTTTTAGTTTATGGCTCGCTTTCTTATTATAAAGGACCGTTTTTTAATCGGCGGATACAAAAGGAAATTCATTTGGCATTTAACGATATGTTCCGACTCAGTGCTCATGCTGTTATCACTAATGTGAAAGGACAGGTATTACAATTAAAAGCCACTTATGGTGATAAATGTTGGGGGTTACCTGGTGGCGCATTAGAGATAGGGGAAACAATTCATCAGGCGGTGATACGTGAGTGTTTGGAGGAGTTAGGCTGTGATATTGAAATTGATTATCTTTCTGGAGTTTATTTTCACAGTGCTTATCAGTCACAGGTGTTTATCTTTAAGTGCAGTGTTAAGGATGCCACGGCAATAAAGTTAAGTGCAGAGCACAGTGAATATCAATACTTTGATTTTGCAGATTTATCTAAGGTGCAACAGATACGGATCAAAGCTTGCTTCGATTTTACAGGACAAGTCGATAGCAAAGTGTTCTAAACGCATTAACGATAATCTTCCCAATATGATGATATATATTCATTACCAGTCAAAAAATAACAGAAATATGCTTACAATAAAGATTACTTTTTATCATAAATCAAAAAAGCGTCAATTAATTTTGGGCTAGGGCACTAGATTAACGATTAACATTTTTTCAATACAGAGTATTATCATGGCATGACTATATTTTTTGATATGTACTACTTTGGGAGTGCACTATGTTGAAGTTATTGAATATTTTTATTGTTTTTGCGGTTTTCATTTTTAACTCGTTTTATGCCAGTGCCAATGAATCTTTAATTAAGACCACTGAGGTTTCAGCGCAATCACATTCTGCTGCTGACGGCTATTTTCATGTGTTCAGTTTAACTAATGACATGTCTGTAATTGTTGAAGAAGGTCGGTTAGAACCTAGATCGATTGGCAGTATCAGCGTGAAGTTATATCGTGATCTAGAAGTGGGTGATTTTATCGCTGGTATTACTTTCCCCCGTGATGGCACTATATCTAACGTCTCGATTTCAAATGATACTGACGTTCAGCAGCTAACCATTACAACCGTTACCGCAGGCAGTGGACGTTATCAGTTAGAGCAGAAAGTGTGCATCACTGATACAGCACTACAGATGTGCGGAGTAAACCATGACTAAAGTTGTGATTGCTGGTGTAGGTATGATGCCTTTTTGTAAGCCAGGGCAGCATCAGCCTTATCGTGTGATGGCCGCCAATGCGATTCATTTAGCCTTAGCCGACGCAGGCATCAATGCTAAGCAAATACAGCAGGCATTTGGGGCATATATTTATGGCGATAGTACCTGCGCACAACATGCCTTTTATGATGTTATTCAAAGTGGTATTCCTATTATTAATATCAATAATAATTGTTCTAGTGGATCTACCGCTTTGTACTTAGCTAGACAGGCAGTAATGTCTGGTGAAGTTGAGTGCGTATTAGCCTTTGGCTTTGAAGAAATGCAGCCTGGTGCGCTGGGTTCACATTGGCAAGACAGAGAAAGTCCGTTTACCCGGATTGAACCGGTGTTAAGTCAGTTTAATGCACCTGATGGGCCAATCGCCTTGCGTGCTTTTGGTGCCGCGGGTCGACATTATATGGATAAATATAATGTCACCTCTGACATATTTGCCAAGGTCGCGGTAAAGTCCCGCCGTCATGCAATGAACAACCCTTATGCTTTATTAAAAATGCCTTTATGTGCAGAGCAAGTATTAGCTGATAAGGTGATTTACGATGGCTATTTAACTCGCCTTATGGCATGTCCTCCTACGTGTGGTGCGGCGGCTGTTATTGTCTGTAGTGATAAGTTTGCCCGCCAGCATGGGGTGAGCACCAAGGTGAGAATTCTTGCGCAAGCAATGGCAACCGATAATCAAGATTCGTGGCAAGACCCAATTAATGCCGTCGGTCGAAGTATGACTCAAATGGCAGCAAAGCAAGTGTATAACACAGCAGGAATATCGCCATTGGATGTCGATGTGATTGAATTGCATGACTGCTTTACACCCAATGAAGTGATTACCTATGAGGCTTTGGGTTTATGTGCAGAAGGCGAGGCCGAAAGATTGATTACTCAAGGGAATAATACCTATGGCGGCCAGTTTGTTATTGGACCTTCAGGTGGCTTAATGTCTAAAGGTCATCCTATTGGCGCTACTGGATTAGCTCAATGTGCAGAGTTAGTCTGGCATTTACGCGGCGATGCTGGTAATCGTCAAGTGATTAATGCCTGGTTAGCATTACAGCACAATGTCGGACTTGGCGGTGCTGTAGTCGTTACCTTGTATGGCCACTAGCCAATTTTTAGAACAGAATAAACACGGCTCTAAACAAAGATATAAATGGCGAGTAGTGAGAACAATATCGTCATTAAACTTGCTTCTATGAGTCGCTGACTTTGTTGTAATTGTTTTCTTCCTTGCCTGAGCACTGTGACTAACCGTCGTTGATTATAGATCTTACAGGTTAGTAGGTCAGTTTGTGGGTCAACGAGTAATTTACATTGATATTTATGACCATCATTCAATAGGATATCGTGACAACTAAAGATCCCGAAATTGAACTTTTTCGAAACCACTTTACCATTTAACATCACTTTTTCCAGTCCACACCAATCGCTGGCTTGCATCTCAAAATTGTTTTGGTTTAAAAGATAATTAAACTTAATCATGGCATCACCCCTGTCGTGCTGTAACTGTTGCGACTAGTACTAAGCTAAGCAGAGTAATATGACATTTTCCAGTGTCAAAATATGAAGGTTTAAAATAAACATGCTAATTGGTTGGTGCCTAAATGAATTTTTATTTTAACTATATTTTCTTGCCAAAATGACGGTTATACACTTATTTACGTTTGCGACTAAGCTAATTTAAATCGTTGTCACTGTAGCTTTTGAGTAAGTCTTTCCAAGTAATAATGCCAACTAATGTACCTGCTTCCAATACTGGTAAGCTGCCAATACCATGTTTAAGAATAATTTCACAAGCATGCTTAAGACGTGTATCTGGTGAGATAGTAATAGGATTGTGGCTCATGACTTGGTGGACACGTTTATTGAGTGTTTCTGTGTCGCGGATAAGTTCAGCCGCCGTACCTAGGTTAGGGCTCAGGGCTTTTAACAAGTCTCGGTGTGATAAAATGCCTTGCAGTTTGTCATTTTCATCAATGACCAGTAAATGGTGGAAACTGACATTGTCGAAAATGTGTTTTGCCACCGATAATCTATCATCCATCGAAACGGTGACAATGCGTGTCGTCATAATATCGCGGACTAAAATCATTGCTGCTGACATATTTATCTCCTATAACACGGCCGATAATAGAAATGTAAACCGTATTACTTATGTATATCAGATAAAGTATAGTACAACAATGAGTTAGCTACATAATCCTAACAAGTAGTAAGGGTAAAGGTTATTTTGTTAAACCAAGGTATTTTTGTGCTTTAATCGGTTTAAGCTGATGAACATCAACCAGCACAAGGCCATCAATACAGTCACCAAACTCAGTATCAATGCCAAAGTCGATGAATTGCACGCCTTGGTCTTCACATAATTCGCCATACTGTTTAAATAAAGTCGGTACTGAAACACCCATGTTGGCTAATGTCCTTTTCAGAATTTTAAAATTGTCAGCGTACGTCTCACCATTAAACTGGTTATATAATTGATGTGACCGTTCATCGGTAAGCTGATAAGCGTTGTATGAGGTAGCGAGCATTGATTGGGTCGGGAATTGAGTTTTATAGAAATAAATAAGTAATTCTTTTGCGGGTTCAGGGTAGCTATTACTAATAGACACTGGGCCAAATAAGTAGCGGTATTGAGGGTTTTTAAGCAAAAAAGCACCTATCCCTTGCCATAAATACTCAAGGCTTCTTTTGCCCCAATATTTGGGCTGCACAAAGCTTCGACCTAGCTCTAATCCTTGTTCAAAATAAGGAGTGAACCAGGGATGATATTGAAATAGCGTTTGGCTATATAGTCCTGTGGTAGATGGTTCATCATAAATGTGCTTGGCACTGGCAAAGCGATAAGCACCGACGATTTCTAAATCATCTTTATCCCATAATACTAGGTGCCAATAATCATTATCATATTTGTCGGTGTCTCTGCGCTTGCCAGTGCCTTCACCTACAGCTCTAAAGGCTATTTCACGTAATCTGCCAATTTCACGCATAATGGCACTGCTGGCATCATGTTGATAAAGATAAATGATTTTATTGTCTGATGTGAGTCCAAGCTGTTCACATTGTTGTAATTCATGTTGCAAAGTGGTGCGAGACTCTGGGTGGGCAATCGCATTTTGAGTACTAAACAGTGGTGGTCTATTTTTACCGATACGGTAAAGATGATTTTTTAGCAGTTTAACCTGTGTTTTTAACGGAAAGTCATTATTAGCCACAGTTTCTTTAGCAATCAGTTGGCCGATACGTACCGGCATCACTTGATTAATTTGGCGAAACATTTCTTTGACCAATAGTAATGTTGCCAATGGTTTATAAATCATTGACGCGCCATAAAAGGTTGCTGAATTTTTCGCATCAACAAATATTGGTAGCAAGGGAGCATTACATGCCTTGGCCATTTTAACAAATCCACTTTGCCACAATAAATCAGTTACTCCGCTTGGGCGTAATCGAGACACTTCACCTGAGGGGAATATTAATAATGCACCTTCACGTTTCAGATGCTGGTGAATATCATCTACATTTTGCTTTGGGGTGCCACCAGTCATGTTTCTGACCGGTAATAAAATAGAGTGCAGCGGTTTGATGGCCATTAATAGTTCATTGGCGACCACTTTAATGTCTGGGCGAACTTTACTGATTAACTTGATCAACGCAAGGGCGTCGAGGGAACCAATGGGGTGATTGGCATAAATAACTACACGGCCGTCAATCGGAATATTTTCAATTTCATTATTTGGTACGCTGTAACTAAAATTGAAGCTAGCCAATACCTGCTCAACAAAATCAACCCCTGGTTAAGTGTTTATATTGAGTTGCAATATCGTTACATTGCTGCTCATGTAAAAGATAGCGTAGCATGGCTTTGGTGGGCTTGGATAACCAAGGAAATTTAGCCAGTTGAGGCAAGTTTTTATCAACCATTTGATCGACAGTAAACATCATTTCTGCTGACTTCATTATGCTACCTTCTTATTGGGTTGTTTATGAGTTGAAGCGGTATGAAGTGTTAAAGGGGTTGCTGTGCCAATATTGTCGATAATCTGAGGGGTTTTAGTTTGTTCGTTCCATTTTAGTAACTGAAAGTCACCGGATAGGGTTTCAGCGATTAAGGTACAGTTTTCAACCCAATCCCCGTCGTTAGCATAAATAATTCTATGCTTCCCCTTATGATGAATTGACAGTTCTGGCTGATGAATATGGCCACAAATGACCATATCAACTTGCTGTTTTAAGGCAAATCGCAGCACGGCGTCTTTATAGCTATTAATGGCTTGTTGGGCTTTATTTACTCTGAGTTTTATGTAGCTGGCAAGTGACCAATAAGGGTAGCCAAGTTGGCTGCGTACACTATGAAGGTGTCGATTTAACCATAACAAAACATCGTATAAATGATCGCCTAGTTTGGCGTAAGTGCGGCTGACACAAACTTCAGAATCAAATTGATCGCCATGTAACATAAGGCAGCGTTTGCCGAGAATTGACTGATGAATATAACTGGGTGCGATTGTGATGCCACGAAAATGGCTATCAGTGTAAGATTTAAACATCTCATCGTGATTACCAGGGATATAAAATACTTGGGTGCCATTTTGCGCGAGTGCGAGTATTTTTGTTAATACGGCTTGATGGCTATCTGGCCAGTAAACCCGTTTTTTTAACGCCCATATATCGACTATGTCACCGACTAAGTATAAGTATTGGCATGAGTTGTTATTTAAAAAATCCAACAAAAACTCAGCTTTACAATCAATGCTGCCTAAATGAACATCAGACAGCCAAACGGCGTAAAATGACAGCTGTTCATCTAGTGCTTTATGCTCTCTATCATTTTCTTCATGAAGGTGTTGAGTTGATAGGTGAGATGTAAATGCAGAATTAGCAGATGCTTGCGAGACTTGTTTAAATAGTGCACTGATATTACCCATTAGCCTAATCTCTACAAATAGTATTGCATTAAGATAACTAGAGCTTACTGAGGATAATTGACTAATTCGTGACGTAAATATTACATTTAGATGAAGCTTGCAACTTGCTTGTGAGTTAATTGGCTGGAACAAGCACTAAAAAGGGAAGCCTAGGCTTCCCTTTTTGTTGATACTACTGATGCAGTGAAAAGCAGAGCCGTTAAACAGTCTTATTGCTCGCTGATTTAACGGCCTGCGTTAATAATGGCGCGTGCCATTTCATCGGCTACTGAACCCGTAGTGCGGTTTTCAGCATCTGCGCGAGTAAACACGGTTAATAATGTTTGATAAATTTGCTCAACCTTAGCGATAGCTGCAGTTTTATCATAGTTATTTTCAAAAGACACATTGATAATACCACCGGCATTAATCACATAATCTGGCGCGTATAAAATACCCATCTCTTTAAGCTTTTCACCATGGCGCACTTCTGCTAATTGATTGTTGGCGCAACCTGCGACAATAGTCGCTTTTAATAATGGCAAGGTAATGTCATTTAGGGTCGCTCCTAGTGCACAAGGTGCATATACATCCACATCTTGATTATAGATGTCCTGAGGCTCGACTACGGTAGCACCAAACTCGGTGGCCACGCGATCAAGAGACGCTTGATGGATATCAGTAACAATTAACTTTGCACCGGCTTCATGTAAATGTTTACATAAATAATATCCAACATGTCCCACACCTTGCACTGACACTTTAATGTCTTTTAAGCTGTCAATTCCACGTTGGTGTTTAACGGCTGCTTTAATGCCTAAATAGGTGCCTAGCGCGGTTAATGGCGATGGATCACCAGACTTGCCTTCAAGTCCTGCTACATAAGGTGTTTCACGGTTGGCTATCATCATATCTGATGTTGATACGCCTACGTCTTCTGCAGAATAGTATTTACCGCCTAAGCTATTAACAAAACGACCAAAAGCAAGGAATAATTTTTCACGGTCTACGGTTTTAGGATCGGCAATGATAACTGCTTTACCGCCACCCATAGTTAAACCGGCAAGGGCATTTTTATAGGTCATCCCTCTAGAAAGACGCAATACGTCTGTCAACGCTTCATCATCAGATTGATAATTCCACATTCTACAACCACCCACAGCGGGGCCTTTGTTGGTATTGTGCACCGCAATAATGGCTTTTAAGCCACTTTCTTTATCATGACAAAACACCACTTGTTCGTGCTCATCAAATGAGACATGATTAAATACCGCCACGTAAATTCTCCAGTTGCTTTTGGGTCGTGTGTTAGTTGTTCTAACACTTATTTATTACCGTACTTGATAATACTTAATCACAACTTAAGACAACAAAAAGCAATACTAAACAAGGGGAAGATTGAGCTACACCAATGGCTGCGTACTACTTTTATATGGTTTAAACTGAAATGCTTAAATATGTATCAAATTCGTTATTTGGTATTGCAGCACGATAGCATTTAGCGATACTCTCAACAAAGCCTGATGTCGTAAATTTTAAAATTTAGCTGGCAATTTTGCTTGCCACTTTACGTAAACGTAAAGTATTTTAGTGGTGTGTGTTAAATTGAGTATCGTTGGGGCTGAAATTATAACCGACGAGTACGTGATAATAATAAGATAGGAAGTGTTATGACTGATGAAGTAGTAGAGCAGGTTGCAACACCCGCTGTAGATCAAGAAGCATTAAGACAAGATTGGGTAAAAACACAATTTCAAAAAGCCAATCGTTTTTTAGCTGAAAAAGGTGTGCTGCCAAATAAAGTGTATGCCGAAGAAAGTCGTTACCTTGCACCTTATTTAGCGATTTGGAAAATGGATTCTAAACAACCGACTAAACAAACTTTCTGGGTGATGTCTGGGGATTTACCCACAGATTATGTTGATGTCAAAGTGGCTAAAACAGCCCGTGAAGCAATGCGTCATTTTTCAATGATGTGGCAACTTAAAGCTGAAAATTTACATAAATCGGGTGCGACTCGTGATCAAACCCAGCTTAAATTTGCTAATTTATTGGTCACTCGAGCAGAAAGCCTATATAGAATGCATGAAGATGAAAAACTTTGGTCTTAAGCGCGAGTCTTAAGCCCTAGTCGCAAGCTTTCGTCGCATATATTGACTGGTTTTATAGATTAAAAAGGCACATTAAGTGCCTTTTTTATGTCATTAAAACTAGCTGAGAATTACTCAGCTAGATAATAAAAACCCTGATTTATCAAGTTAACTAATAGTGCTGCAATCGCTAAGTTTTCACACATCTTAGCGGCTAACTCATTGTCTAAACTGACAGTGTTAGCCAAGCAGATGAGTTCTGCTTCGGTCACGTTTTCAAGTGAGTAGACTTCACCATTAATAAACAAGCGACTCAGGTTGTCATTTTCTAAGCGCAATACTTTTAAGCCACCAATGCGTAAAATACTGGCACCATCTTCTATGACTTGCTGTAACTCTTCTAAATCAAGCGGTTCTTCACCTTCACAAATATCAAGTTCAAATCGATTCTGGCTCAATAGCTTACCTAGCATGGTTTGATACTTTTCAGGTTGGCTAGCCAACTCAGCTAATAATTGCATAATGCCTTGTTGTTGCTCTTGGCTAACCATACCAGGTTCTTGTGCTTCTGAAGCGGAGATAAAGCGTTGATGACCATTGTTGTTATCAATCAGTGAGTCTGCAAGCTGAGTCAGTAATTCTTGCTGGCTTGGTGCTCTAAAACCAATTGAGTAACTTATGGCTAAAGAGAGAGTTTCACCACAATGTGGGTATCCAGGTGGAATATACAGCACGTCACCTTTTTTCAATACCACGTCAATAATAGGCGTAAAATCTTCTACTAATGGAGAGTTAGCATCTCCACCACGGCGTTGGTGATCACCTTTATCACCCACTTTCCAGCGACGTTCACCTTCGCCTTGAATAATAAATACATCATAATTATCTATGTGTGGACCGACTCCACCAAGTGGCGTAGCAAAAGACACCATTAAATCATCAAAACGCCAGTCAGGTAAAAAGCGGAAGGCATCAACTAACGGTTGCGAGTCTGGATACCAATGGTTAACCGCCTGTACTAGCAGTTGCCAGTGGGTTTCACCATAGGCATCATAATCTTCAAATGGACCTTGAATAACGTTCCATTGGTTTTGGTTGGCTTCTGTAACCACAATACGTGATGAAATTTCTTCTTCACAAGCAAGACCAGCTAATTCATCTGCGGCGATAGGGTCAACAAAATCCTCGAAGGCTTGTGTTAATACCACTGGGGTTTGTTGCCAGTGCTTTTTTATGAATGCTTGGGTGTCAAAAGTTAATTGATACATGGTCTTACTCTCTGTTCGGTGTGAAAGCATTTATAGAAAGAAAAGCGGCAACTCGAATATCGAACTGCCGCTAGATTACGTGAGGTTAACCAACCTCAGTTGACGCGTTACTTTAGTTCGTCAACAAAGGCTTCTGCACGGCCAATATAATTAGCTGGGGTCATTTTTTTAAGTTCGATTTTCACTTCAGCTGGTAGCTCAAGCCCGTCGATAAATACTGCTAACTGTTGGGCGTCAATACGTTTGCCACGTGTTAATTCTTTCAGTTTTTCATATGGCTTCTCAATACCATAACGGCGCATAACGGTTTGTACTGGCTCAGCAAGGACTTCCCAGTTAGCGTCTAATTCAGCTCGTAGGTGCGCTTCGTTAACTTCTAGCTTGCTAATGCCTTTTAATGTCGCTTGATATGCAATTAATGAATGCGCAATACCAACACCTAAGTTACGTAAAACCGTAGAGTCGGTAAGGTCACGCTGCCAGCGAGATATCGGTAATTTGGCGGCTAAATGTTGCATTAACGCATTAGCGATGCCTAAGTTACCTTCAGAGTTTTCAAAATCGATAGGGTTAACTTTATGCGGCATAGTTGACGAACCAATTTCACCGGCAATCGTACGTTGTTTGAAGTGACCTAACGCAACATAACCCCAAATATCACGATCGAAATCGATTAAAATGGTGTTAAAGCGTGCGATAGCATCAAATAGTTCCGCGATATAATCATGCGGTTCAATTTGAGTAGTGTAAGCATTCCAATGAATACCTAAACTGGTCACAAAACGTTGTGATAATGCATGCCAATCTACTTCTGGGTATGCAGATAAATGGGCATTGTAGTTACCTACTGCACCATTAATTTTACCCATAATTTCGACGGCTTGAATTTGCTTCAATTGGCGCTCTAACCGCACAACCACGTTAGCCATTTCTTTACCTAAGGTAGAAGGAGAGGCAGGTTGGCCATGGGTACGTGACATTAAAGGCACGGTTTTATTGTCATGGGCTAATTTTTTTATTGCATCAATAATGTGCTGACACTGAGGCACAAGTACTAATTCACGTGCTTCTTTTAACATTAACCCGTGCGATAAGTTATTGATGTCTTCTGAGGTACAAGCAAAGTGAACAAATTCATCAATTGCGACTAATTCAGCATTGTCAGCAATTTGTTCTTTAATGAAGTATTCAACCGCTTTAACATCATGGTTAGTGGTGCTTTCAATGGCTTTAACACGTAATGCATCTTGCTCACTGAAGTTATCTTTTATGCTGTCTAATAACGCCAGTGCCGTTTCACTGAACGGTGGCACTTCTTCAATTTCAGGACAGCTCGATAACAATTTTAACCAGTTTATCTCAACTTGTACGCGGTACTTAGTAAGACCGAACTCACTGAAAATCCCTCTTAATGAGGCGGTTTTACTACCATAACGACCGTCTACCGGCGAGATAGCAGTTAGTGCTGAAAGATCCATTTGAAGCTCCTTGATGAACTTTTATATTGTAGGGTGATTCGAATTATTTATTTTTGTTGGCTGCTGACAGCCATGTCAAATATTGCTTTACGAGCAAACACTAAATGACGACGTTTGCCGCCTAATTGGCGCCAAAGTACTGCACTGCGCATAGCCGATAATAATAATGAGCGGATTTTATGTTGCACATGAGTTTGCTTTAAAAATGCTGGATTACCCGAAATTTGTAATTTAGGCCCTAGAGCACTAATAACATCACTGTAAATACTGGCAAAATTAGCCAATACTTGTTCATCGGTAATGGCAAAATGGTGCAGCTGACGATGCACTTGACTAATGCGTTCAGCAAGCATACCTAAACCATTAGGTGAGCGAGATAGCTTACGTTCTAATGCTAATACGCCAACCAGATAACGCGTGGTTTCAACGTCTTTATTACTACCATCACCAAGTTGGTTTTGAATAAGCTGATAGCCTTTATCCAATAAGTCTTTATCTGGATATACATCGGTTATGCCATCAGGGTTAGTCACCAAAATAGTATTAAGACTTGCCGCGAGGGCTTTCTCGTCACTTTCACCATGGCGGGCGATATATTGTACTTGCCCGATGGCTTGTAAAATACCTGCAAAAGCCATAGTGCGTTCATATAATATATTGTCAGTCACTGTTTGGCTTACCTATTTCTTAATTAAATTATCAATGATGCCGCCGCCTAAGCAAACCTCACCATCATAAAATACTGCTGATTGACCTGGGGTAACTGCGGCTACAGGTTCATCAAAAATGACTTCGATAGTGTCATTGTTAATGTGTTTGATTTGGCAGTTAACATCATGTTGACGGTAGCGGGTTTTTACACTGATACGGCTAGCATCTGCAGGACCTTTACGGTCTACCCAATCTAATTGATTTACTATCATGCCAACAGACATTAAACGTGGATGATGACCACCTTGACCGACTACCAATACATTGCGGTTTAGATCTTTATCAACCACATACCAAGGGTCGTCATTGCTATTTTTTAAGCCACCGATCCCCAACCCTTTACGTTGACCTAAAGTGTGGTACATCAAACCTTGGTGAGTACCAATGACTTCACCTTCAGCGGTTTCAATGTTACCTGGTAATGCAGGAAGATAAGTGGCTAAGAAGTCAGTGAATTTACGTTCACCGATAAAGCAAATACCGGTACTGTCTTTTTTATCATGGGTAATTAAGCCCATTTCTTTGGCGATATCACGTACCTGGTGTTTCTCTAGCTCACCGACAGGGAATAAGCTACGCGCGACTTGTTCATGGCTAAGCGTGTATAAAAAATAGCTTTGATCTTTATTACCATCAACACCACGGAGCATTTGGGTTGTGCCGTCAGCATTATCACGGCGGCGCACATAGTGGCCCATTGCAATATAGTCAGCGTCTAAAATTTCATCAGCGAATTCTAGAAATGCTTTGAATTTAATTTCTTTGTTGCACATGATATCAGGATTAGGCGTACGGCCAGCTTTATACTCGGCTAAAAAGTACTCAAATACGTTGTCCCAATATTCAGCGGCGAAATTGACAGTGTGCAGTGTAATGCCGAGCTTGTCGCAAACCGCTTGTGCGTCTTTAAGATCATCACTGGCAGCGCAATATTCATCAGTGTCATCTTCTTCCCAGTTTTTCATAAACAGACCTTCAACCTCATAGCCTTGCTGCATTAGCAGGTAAGCTGAAACAGAAGAGTCCACACCGCCGGACATGCCAACGATGACTTTTTTACCATTAGTGGGTGTGATTGATGTCATAGATCCTATAAACCGTCTGTGTATCAATGAAACGCTTATTTAAAGCATTTCAAAAAGGGAAATTGTGCAAATTCTGCGGCGCATATTCTATCACGCCTTAGTCTTTGGGGCTATCTTGAAGCTGGGTTAGTTTGCTTCTGGTATATAGCATTTAAAAGAAGTCAGCATTGAGCAAGTTTAGCGGGAAATGTTGGTTTTGTTGCGCTAAAAAGTCATCAATAGATTTAAGCACTAGTGGGCTGCGCATTTGAGTCGATTTTGAGCTTATTTCATCGCGGGTAAACCAGTGGGTACGAGTAATAGCGGCGTCTTGTGGAATAGCCGTTACCTGTACAGGTAGTTCAACACAAAAACTGAACCTGACAAATGCGACATTATTACTGGCGGTAAATTGATAAATGCCCACTAAGCCCGATGGCGTAATACTAAGGCCAGTTTCTTCAAGTACTTCACGTTGGCAGGCGGCTATTATGGTCTCATTAGCTTCTAGGTGCCCAGCTGGCTGGTTATAGCGTATTTGTCCATCAATCCATTCTTCAACCAATAAAAACTTACCGCTGCAATGAATGATTGTCGCCACAGTGGTGTTGGGCTTATATCGCTGGTTCATAAAGTTTCTCTTAGAGTGATCGCGACTGTCATAACTACAACTCTGCTTTGGTATGCCGCTTTAATTACCATTATTTACTGCTGGCGGGCAGTACCGAGAATTCACCACTTTGAAGGTTATCCAAACACCATTGACCTATTTTATAACGGATTAATCTAAGTGTAGGGTAACCCACATGTGCCGTCATACGGCGTACCTGGCGATTTCTTCCTTCGCATATTTGAATTTCTAACCAACTGGTTGGGATTGCTTTACGCTCTCTTACCGGTGGTGTTCGTGGCCATACATCTGGTGCTGGCATTAAACGTACCTTGGCGGGTAAAGTTTTACCGTCTTTTAATTCAACTCCTAATTGCAGCGCGGTAATTGCTTCTTGGGTGGGTTCGCCTTCAACTTGTACCCAATAGGTTTTAAATGTTTTTTGGTTGGGTTGGGTAATTTTTGCCTGTAATTGGCCATCATTAGTCAGCAGTAATAATCCTTCGCTGTCTCTATCTAAGCGCCCTGGCGGCATACACATCGGCTATGGAGATGAAATCTTTTAAGGTTTGTCTGCCGGCTTCATCAGTAAATTGGCATAACACATCAAAGGGTTTATTAAATAATACAATGATCGGGTTTGACGGCCTCGGCTTTACTTTTAACTGACGAGATGACGCAAAAGAAGGTTTGTTATTTATCTGTTTTTTATCAACCAAAAAAGCCGAATCAGATTTTGATGGCTTACTGTTGAACGGTTTTCGAGTCGATTGTTTTTTTGCAGGAAGCGCCATAATGAGAATTGAAAACCTTTGTGTGTTTATGCAAATGAGTCAATTAAGCCTAAGGTAAAATCGGCCAATTGAAAACCAAGGATTAGCTTAAGGTTAATTTGTATCAAAACAGTAAAATAAAATGAACAGCAACAAGTTTACTGCTTATTCGCCATAAGTGGAATTTGAATATTACTCAGAATGCTCTATGATGTTGGCCTGAAAATTGTGAACTACACCTAATTTTTTCAAAAGTGGGTTGGCTGTATTAAGGATTGTTGATTTTTCGGTATAAATTTTAGCTGTTAAAAATTGATAAGACGTAAAGACCAGTAGCCGATTTTTCATTGCTTGGTATCTAAGGCAATGCAATAAGTACTAATAAAAATAAAAAATGGGATAGGGGATTTCACAAACGTTGAGACAAAAAATACAGCTTGGTGATGCACATTGATTGGGTACTCACTGACGGCTTGTATTGGCTCGACTTCATTTCATCAATGGATTTAGATTAACATCTTGCTTGATGACTTAACCGTGAAATCGACTTCATATCCGCACCAAAAAGATTCTAACAAATTATTAATTTACAATAATGTAGGAAAAACCATGAAAGATAACTCTCCAACGATTATTTATACTGAAACCGATGAAGCGCCAGCATTAGCGACCCTTTCTCTGTTACCTATTATTCGTACCTTTACTAATGCCGCAGGCGTTAAAGTCGAAACACGTGATATTTCTTTATCTGGTCGTGTGCTTGCTAACTTCCCTGAAAAATTAACAGCAGATCAGAAAATTGCTGATGCATTAGCAGAGTTAGGTGAATTAGCTAATCAGCCTGAAGCTAACATTATTAAATTACCTAACGTCAGCGCGTCAGTGCCACAGTTAAAAGCTTGTATTGCAGAGCTTCAAGCTAAAGGCTATGACATTCCAAATTACCCAGATGAGCCTAAAACGGATGCTGAGAAAGAAACTCAGTCACGTTATGACAAAATCAAAGGTAGTGCCGTAAACCCTGTACTACGTGAAGGTAACTCTGACCGTCGTGCACCGACATCAGTGAAAAACTATGCCAAGAAAAACCCACATTCAATGGGTAAGTGGGCAAGTGATTCTAAGTCACACGTTGCACATATGTCAGCAGGCGACTTCTATGGTAGCGAGCAATCAGTGACTTTAGCCGCTGCGGATAAAGTGAGTATTGTATTAGCTAAAGCCGATGGTAGTGAACAAGTATTAAAATCAGGTTTAGCGTTATTAGCTGACGAAGTGATTGATACTGCTGTGATGAGTAAGAAAGCATTAATTGAATTCTATACCCATGAAATTGAAGCCGCTAAATCAGAAGACATTTTATTATCGCTTCACTTGAAAGCGACCATGATGAAAGTATCTGATCCGATTTTATTTGGTCATGCAGTTAAAGTGTTCTTTAAAGACGTATTTGACAAGCACAGTGCCTTATTTGCTGAGTTAGGTGTTGATGTTAATAATGGTTTTGGCGATGTATATGCCAAAATTAAATCTTTACCTGATGCACAACGTGCTGAAGTTGAAGCTGATATTGCAGCGGTTTATGCAGCACGTCCAGCATTAGCAATGGTTGATTCTGATAAAGGTATCACTAACTTACATGTACCAAGTGACATCATTATTGATGCTTCTATGCCAGCTGCTATACGTTCATCAGGCCAAATGTGGGGGCCAGATGGTCAATTGAAAGACACTAAAGCAATGATCCCAGATCGCTGTTATGCGGGTGTTTATCAAGAAACTATCGCATTCTGTAAAGCCAATGGTGCATTCAATCCAACGACAATGGGTAGTGTACCTAACGTCGGTTTGATGGCGCAAAAAGCAGAAGAATACGGCAGCCACGACAAAACATTTGAAATCACAGCTGCTGGTACCGTTAAGGTTATCAATCAAGCCGGTGATGTCATCATGAGCCACGCGGTTGAAGCGGGCGATATTTACCGCATGTGCCAAGTAAAAGATGCTCCAATTCGTGACTGGGTTAAGTTAGCGGTTAAGCGTTCACGTTTAAGCAATACTCCAGCGGTATTTTGGTTAGACAGCAACCGTGCTCACGATGCTGAGATAATCAAGAAAGTGAATACCTATTTAGCTGACAGTGACACAGCAGGTTTAGATATTCGTATTATGTCACCAGTTGATGCTACGCATTTTACATTAGATCGTATCATCAAAGGTGAAGATACTATTTCTGTTACCGGTAACGTATTACGTGACTACCTAACAGATTTGTTCCCAATTCTTGAATTAGGTACCAGTGCTAAAATGCTATCTATCGTGCCATTAATGAACGGCGGTGGATTATTTGAAACAGGTGCGGGTGGTTCAGCGCCTAAGCATGTTCAACAAGTTGAAAAAGAAAACCACTTACGTTGGGATTCTTTAGGCGAGTTCTTAGCACTTGCAGCTTCACTTGAGCACCTAAGCCAAACAACGGGCAATACAGAAGCACAGGTTCTTGCAGACGCATTAGACGTGGCTATCGGTCAATTCCTTGATTGTAACAAGTCCCCTTCACGTAGAGTGGGCGAGTTAGATAACCGTGGCTCACATTTCTACTTAGCAATGTATTGGGCACAAGCACTTGCTGCACAAACAACTGACACAGTACTTGCCGCTAAGTTCACTCAACTAGCAGCAGACTTATCAGCAAATGAAGCAGTGATTGTTGCTGAACTTAATGCTGCACAAGGTCCAGCAGTTGATTTAGGCGGATATTACCGTTTAGATGCCGCTAAAGCTGAGCAAGCAATGCGTCCAAGCAAAACGTTAAACAGTTTTATTTTGGCATAAGCTTATATTTAAACTGAAAAACGCGCCTCAATTGGGCGCGTTTTTGTTTGTTATTCGCTTATTTACTAAAAATAAAAAAGACAGGGATTAAAATCCCTGTCTTTTTGCTTTATAGTTCCATCCAACTAATTAGTTGGTGAAATGGCTGAAGCATGCATCCCTTTAGGGCCTGCTTCTATTTCAAAAGAAACTGGTTGACCCGCTTTAAGCGTTCGGTAACCTTCCATTTCTATAGTTGAATAATGCGCAAATACATCTTCGCCACCCAGATCTGGGCAAATAAACCCGAATCCTTTGGCGTTGTTGAACCATTTAACAGTTCCGCTTGCCATACTTCCACTTCCTTCTTTTGTCTACTTACCAGTAAGATAGTAAAACTTATTATTCAGCGGTCTTTAAACGCCGCCTGGCAAACAGAATGAAATTTGTACGAAAAGAAGTCAAGCGGAAATTAACAAAAAGACAACATTAAGTTAATTTATTATTATCATGTGGTCGGTATTGAAATGAGAGGCTAGTATTAAAGCATGACTAAAATAGGCAGCATTGAAAAAGTTGAAGAAAAAGTTGAATCAGACATACAAAGGCCCAACCTCTATAAGGTAGTCCTAAATAATGATGATTACACACCAATGGATTTTGTAGTTGAAGTGTTACAACGTTTTTTTGATAAGAATGAACAGCAAGCAGTTGATATTATGTTAGCTATTCATCATCAAGGAAAAGGACTCTGTGGTGTTTTTCCATTTGGCATTGCTGAAACTAAAGTGTTACAAGTAAATCAGTTTGCAAGAGAAAACCAACATCCGTTACTGTGTAGTTTAGAGAAAGATTAGATAGATAATAGTGTAGCTTAAGACATAATAATCTTACTCTGCAGTTTGTGGTTAATTTGAGGGGGTGCTTATGCTGAACAAAGACTTAGAAGTCACCTTGAACCTAGCGTTTCAGCAAGCTAGAGATTCGCGTCATGAATACATGACGGTAGAACATTTATTATTAGCGCTATTAGACAACCCCGCAGCTTATGAGGCGTTGATTGCTTGTGGGGCTGACATTAATAAACTTCGTGAAGAAGTGCATAATTTTATTCAACAAACCACGCCAATTATTGCAGATAGTGCTGAAGACAAAGAAACTCAACCAACATTGGGATTCCAGCGTGTTCTGCAACGAGCGGTATTTCATGTGCAATCATCTGGGCGTAATGAAGTCACTGGTGCCAATGTTTTGGTTGCCATTTTCAGTGAGCAAGAGTCACAGGCGGTATATTTATTACGTCGTTGTGAAATCACTCGCTTAGATGTGGTCAATTATATTTCCCACGGATTTTCAAAAGATGAAGAAAAAGCCGATGATGGAGGTAGTGAACACTCAGATGAACAATCAGAGTCGTCTGAAGATCGCAGCATGTTGTCGCAATTTACAGCCAACCTAAATCAGTTATCAATAGATGGTGTTATTGACCCCTTAATTGGCCGTGATGCGGAAGTTGAGCGTGCGGTACAAACTTTATGTCGTCGTCGTAAAAACAATCCTTTGTTAGTGGGTGAGGCAGGTGTCGGCAAAACCGCTATTGCTGAAGGATTAGCTTACCGTATTGTTAATAAACAAGTGCCTGAAGTGATGGCTAATGCCACTGTCTACTCGTTAGACATGGGCTCACTATTAGCGGGCACTAAATACCGTGGCGACTTTGAGAAACGCTTTAAAGGCTTGCTTAAAGAGCTAGCCGCTGATGAACATGCGATTCTATTTATCGACGAAATTCATACCATTATTGGTGCTGGCGCCGCTTCAGGTGGCGTGATGGATGCCTCTAATTTGCTTAAACCATTATTATCTAGTGGTAAATTACGCTGCATGGGCTCAACCACATTCCAAGAATATCAAAGTATTTTTGAGAAGGATCGTGCATTGGCGCGCCGTTTCCAAAAAATTGATGTTAATGAGCCTTCGGTCGCTGAAACCACAAAAATCTTAATGGGATTAAAGTCGAAATACGAAGAGTATCATGGTGTACGTTACACCCAAGCGGCAATTAGCAGCGCGGCTATTTTATCCGCTAAGCACATTAATGATCGCCACTTGCCAGACAAAGCCATTGACGTGATTGATGAAGCGGGCGCACGCATGGTGATGATGCCTGCAAGTAAACGCAAAAAAACCATTGGCCAAGCTGAAATCGAAGCCATTATCGCTAAGTTAGCGCGAATTCCTGAGAAGTCGGTATCGTCGTCTGACAAGGACTTGCTTAAAAACCTTGAACGTAACCTTAAGATGGTGGTTTTCGGTCAAGATAAGGCTATTGAGAGCTTATCAGCGGCTATCCGTTTGTCTCGTAGCGGTTTAGGCAGTGATAAAAAGCCTGTCGGTAGTTTCTTATTTGCTGGTCCTACCAGGGGTGGGTAAAACGGAAGTGACCAATCAATTAGCCGCAGCGTTAAGTTTAAAGCTGATTCGTTTTGACATGTCTGAATACATGGAGCGTCATGCGGTATCGCGTTTGATCGGCGCGCCTCCAGGGTATGTCGGTTACGATCAAGGTGGTCAACTGACCGATGCTGTGATTAAAAACCCACATTGTGTCGTATTATTGGATGAAATTGAAAAAGCCCATCCTGAAGTCTATAACTTATTACTGCAGGTCATGGATCACGGTACGTTAACTGATAACAATGGTCGCAAAGCTGATTTTCGCAATGTCACCTTAGTGATGACAACGAATGCCGGCGTACAAGAAACCATTCGTAAATCAATTGGCTTTCAGCAGCAAGATCATACCCAGGATGCACTGGCCGAAATTAATAAGGTATTCACACCAGAGTTTCGTAACCGTTTAGATTCGATTGTGTGGTTTAACCATTTAGACTTAACCGTGATTGCCAAAGTGGTCGACAAGTTCTTAGTTGAACTTCAAGCTCAGCTAGATGATAAACGTGTCACCTTAGAGGTCAGTGATGAAGCGCGTACCTTACTTGCCGAGAAAGGTTACGATAAAGACATGGGAGCTCGTCCAATGAGCCGTGTGGTCACTGAATTGATTAAACGCCCATTAGCGGATGAAATCCTATTTGGTAAACTTGAAGCTGGTGGCATTGCGCATATTGACGTTAAAGACGGTGAGATTTATATCGAATGTGAAACACCTGAAAAAGTATCTTAATACATAAATACTGTAGGTTTGATAAAAAGATGGCAACTGCCTAATGCCGTTCACTTAAGGTGAGCGGCATTTTTTATTTTTGCGACTGGGTAGCCATTTTTACTGACTTTTAAGCACCTTGGATAACTTCTTTCTCGTTTTCCTTCCAGCTTAAACTGCTTGGCATTTCTCTCTATATCTAAAATAAACCTCGGAACATTTCCTGGTGCATATAACGGCATATTAGTGAGTTGATTGATAATATGAGATGAAGCATCTCGAAAACTCAGCTGATTTGGAAATACATTTTTAAGCGATTTCGCCATTAAAATCATTTTATAACGTATTAAATTATAAGCTAATAATAGTCCCCATAGCTCTTGATTTATTAACTCTGGAAGATTGCTTCTCAGCGTAAATCGACTTTCTAACATATATTGTTTCATTTCTCGATAACCCAGCTCTATCTCCCAGCGATGTGTATATAAATCAACTATTTCTGCACCCGGATAGGCCATAACATCAAGCATTGAACTCAGAATGTTGACCTGTTTACCTTTTATCTGACGAGTGGTTAATCTGGCTTCTATTGTTAATGGTAATTCAGGGCGTTTCTTTCTCGATTGAGGCGTTGTACTTAACCTGACAAGCTTATCGTGCTTACCTAAACTGCGGATTGTTTCATATTGAGTGCCTTTTTTTAACGGTAATAACCAATGGGTGTTAACGCCTTTAGCCTGCCAATCGTGTAATAAGCCTAGCGAGTAAAAGCCTTTATCAAACAAGGTTAAGCTGTTGTCGGGTACACTTTTGATAAGCTTAGCCGCTAAGTTCATTTCATTTTCAGCCACACTGTCAAAGACGCTATCAACCAGTAAATGACTACTTAGTTCCATCATACAAACCATGCGCACTTGAGGGTAACCAGACTCACTTGATTTGTTTGCTGTGCGCACAAAAGCTGCACTATTCTCTTTCGTTTCAGGCGTTCTCCAGACTACGCCATCAACGCCAAAGAGGTTCAAACCGCACCAATGAGGATGTTCAGCACGTTGATGCCATGTGGCCGCTGAGCGATGAAATATATCGCGAACCACATCACTGCCAAGCTTTTTTCTGGCCTGTGTGACAGCACTTCTCGCCACATAATCAACCTCTTGTGGCAGCACAATATCAAGCTTGTTAATCAATTGACGAACGGATTCAGTGCGAAATAAAGACATCCCAATAACAGCCCAAACCATAGCGTCCATGGGTAGTTTTCGACGTCTTAATGTGGTAACACCATTGGAGTCTAGACAAGATTGAATAATATCGGGTTCAAGGACATCAGCAAGAGATGAAAATTCGGTGAGTCGGTTAATTGAAGTGCGAGCAAGTGCCTCTGAAAGTTCCATAAAAAAATCCGATAATAAAGATTATCGGATTTTGGCAGACTAAAAGGATCGGTCAATAGATCGGTATATTTTTTATCACTTCAGTTCTTAACTGATCGGCATTATGGCAACTGCCATCTTTTTTATTGCTTTGCCATCATGTGGATGTGTTCTTGTTATATGAAAAATTAAACCAGAATACGAGTAAATTTTTGAGCTGCAATATCGTCAACGTGGTATAAAAAAACCGACATAAGAGTCGGTTTTTTTTCATACGAAAACTATAATCATTAACGTGCGCGGAAGACGATACGTCCTTTAGATAAATCATAAGGAGTCAACTGAACAGTGACTTTATCACCCGTTAAAATACGGATGTAGTTTTTGCGCATTTTGCCAGAAATGTGGGCTATCACCACATGTCCATTTTCAAGCTCTACGCGGAACATTGTGTTGGGCAAGGTCTCAAGGATAGTCCCTTGCATTTCAATGTTGTCTTCTTTCGCCATTAATAAATTATCCCATTAGCCTTCAAATATGAAAATCGGGCGTATCATGCCGCAAAAACGCCTTGCTGTAAAGGCCGTTAACAAGATAACGGCCTAAGTTGCTCTTCATTTTGCCAACCATCCGTGGTTAAGATTTGGTAAGGACGATATTGGCGCTTATAAGACATTTTACGGTTTTCATCGATTTGATAACCCAAATAGACAAAATGTTTACCTAGAGATTTTGCTAGCTGGCACTGGATTAAAATCATCAAAGAACCTAATGAATTTTTTTCATAGTCTGGATCAAAATAGCTGTAAATAGCCGATAAGCTGTGAGCAAGATTATCTGTTACAGCAACGCCAATCAATTTATCTTGATCATAGAGTTCGATAAAGGTTGAGGGTAACCATTCACACAATAAAAAATCATCAAATTGAGCTTGTGAAGGTGGATACATAGGACCGTCATGATGACGTGCGCTTATGTAGCGGTCATATAATTCATAATGCGCTGTAGTGCGGTTTTCGACGACTTTCCAATGCAGATGTTGATTTTGTTTTAAGGTGCGTTTTTGACGTTTTGACAAGACAAATGTTTGCACTGGCACACGGATAGACTGACAGGCTTGGCAGGCAGGGCAACGCGGTTTATAAATCGCATTACCATTGCGTCTAAAGCCCATTGCAAGTAATTGTTCAAACAATTGCCCATCAAGATGAGACTCTTGAATAACCAGTAGTTGCTCTTGATTGCCCTCTATATAGCTACAATCAAAAGGTTTACTAATTCCTACAGTGACAGATTTAGAATTCAAATTTTACCTCTTGCTTGAGCCATATTTTAGGTGAAACATCTTGATCTCTATGTTGTTTTAACGTCGTCAAAAATGATGTTCTACTCATCGCCACAGCACCTAAGCTAAGTAAGTGTGGATTGACTAATTGCGCGTCAATAAGCGCAAAGTCATGCTTTGCTAAATGTTGATTTAACATAGTAAATGCTGCTTTTGATGCATTGGTTTGGCGATGAAACATAGATTCACCGCAAAAAACTTTACCCATTGGAATACCATATAGACCACCAATTAACCGATCTTCATCCCACACTTCAAACGAATGAGCGAACCCTAGTAAGTGCAACTCGTAATAAGCCATTTGAATTTCTGGGGTGATCCAGGTGCCATTTTGATCGGCTCGTGGTTGGGCACATCCCGCCATCACATCCAAAAATGCATGATTTATTGTGTATCTCCAAGGAGCCTGCTTAAGATATTTCTTTAAACTCTTACTGCCAAAATCCAGTTTGGGAGTCAATACTGCTCTGGGATTTGGTGACCACCATAATATGGGGTCATTTGCGTTAAACCAGGGAAAAATTCCATGATAATACGCTTCTAATAATCTTGCTGGCGATAAATCTCCTCCAACAGCTAATAAGCCGTTAGGTTCAGCTAAGGCCTGTTCTGGTGAGGGAAAATTAATTAATTCATTTAAATAAGACAGTGAATTCACAATTGATTATAGTTAGCATATAGACCTTACTTATTAAGTTAACGGAAAAAGCGTATGTTGAACATCTTCGCGAGTAAATTATCTGGTTTTTTACTGTTAATATTTCTGTTCAGTGGCATAAATTCGCCAGTATTGGCCGCTTACGACAGAAACCAAGCCGTACCCGTTGAAAAAGTACTCTATGGTTATGTTGAATCAGTTAAAAACATCACAGAGAAACAGCTTGTCGCCGATAAAAATCAAGGGTGGCGAACCTTTGGTGGCGCACTTGTTGGCGGTGTGATTGGTCATCAATTTGGCGGCGGTTCGGGACAAGATGTTGCCACTGTGCTTGGGGCACTATTAGGTGGCGGAATTGCGAATCAATATGGCAACCAAGAATATTATCTTGAATATAAACTGGTTGAAGTGATGATTAAGCAAGAAGATGGAACGCAGGTGATGATCATTCAAGACGTTGATCCTGGCATGACGTTTAAGGCGGGTGATGAAGTCAGAGTGGTCTATTTGCAAGGTTATGTTAGAGTCGATTTAGCAATGTAATCTATTTAAACATATAAAGTTTAAAAATAACAAAGGCGCATAAAGCGCCTTTGTTATCGGATTTAAATCAATTTAAAAACCACGCGGCAGGGTATTTTTGCCTTTAGCATTTTCAAGTTTTGCACGCCATAGTTCTTTTGGGGTTAACCCTGAACCTTCACCCGCCAGGGCTGACTTCACTGATGCAGAAGAGGTTTTTTTAGCGACAGCTGGTTTTGCTTTTGTCGCGGTGGCTTTTTTAGCTGTGGGTTTTGTAGCTGTGGATTTTGTTGCCGCCTTAGTGACGCTTTTTGAACCACTATTCATTTCAGCTAACATTGATTCTAGCTCACTAAAACGAACTGATTTTCCACCATCAATTTTATACCAACTTCCAGATTGTTCGATGTTAACTGCAGTGCCTGACTGTTTTTCTAATGCAGCCTGCAATGAACTGATCACGTCTTCCTTTGATAATGTTGTCATAATTTAACCTATTTTTATCTAACTGACTTTTTGGTTTCAGCTAATTTTATAGGTTAAATGACACAAAAGTCCAATTTAGGGCATTTTTTATGTTAAACAGTATTTGTTCTTGTTGAGGTTTTAGGTGTGTTTTCGTCGATTTGAATGACAGTTTTTAACAATGATAAGTCCCCAAAACAACACTTCGAATAATATTCCTAAGCCTATAAAAGCGGCAATGCCAGATGAAAACCCCATTGCATAACAGGTTATCGCTGCAAAAATGCACAGCATTAATATCCCAAATCGTGATAAATGTTTCATATACCGTCCTTGACACCATTGAAAATTATTAATTCATCTTAGGCTTAAGGATTAAGCTACTCAAATGAATCATTTTTCATGATTTTTACAGGGTGTCACTTGATTAGCAGATACTGTAAAATAATATGATTATCCCTGCATCAATAATGGACCACCACCATGACCAATAATTCAATTGAACGTCAATCACTATCAACTTATCTAGATGAATTTTTGAATGTTGTTAAGTTTAAAGATTACGCTCCCAATGGGTTACAAGTGCAAGGTAAAGACAGTATTCGAACTATAGTCACCGGGGTGACAGCCTGCCAACCGTTAATTGAACAAGCGATAGCGTTAAATGCGGATGCGATTCTAGTTCATCATGGTTTTTTCTGGAAAAATGAGCCTGAAGTGTTAACCGGTATGAAGTACAAACGTATTAAAGCACTGATGGATAATGAGATTAACTTATTTGGCTATCATTTACCGCTAGATGCACATCATGGCGTTGGCAATAATGCTCAACTCGCTCTGCAGTTAGGTATTTTAAACCCCACTGTTTATGCTGACGTTCCTCAAGATTTATTGTGGCACGGTCACTTAATGCAAACGATGAGTGCCAGCGAACTCAACGCTCACATAAGTCAGGTACTAGAAAGACCAGCGTTACATATTGGTGATAGCAGCAAACCTATTAATACCCTTGCCTGGTGTACTGGTGGTGCACAGGATTATATTGATTATGCTGTCCAGATGGGCGTAGATGCATTTATTAGCGGTGAGGTTTCAGAGCGTACTTACCACAGTGCAATGGAGCAAAATATTCATTATTTTGCCGCAGGCCACCATGCCACAGAACGCTATGGAATTCAGGCTTTAGGTGCACATTTAGCTGAAAAGTTTGGGATTGAACATCACTTTGTGGATATAGTTAATCCGGTATAATTTGGATATTTTAAAAAGCCCAGACAGTGTCTGGGCTTTGTTATTTTTGACTATGTCAGCTAATCAATTAGCTGATTAAATAATCGATGACAGTTGCAATAAAGTGAATAATTACCGTCAAAGATAGCATCATCATGACCGCATATGAGTAGACAAAGCCGATCCCGCCGGCTGCCGTTTTATCCCCATTACACGCCGCGTCAGCCACTGCTTTAGCGGTGACAATGCTAATAATGAAACTTATTGGCAACATCCACCAAAAACTACTGGTAAAGTGTGGTACAACAAAATTAGCAGATATTAATAATAAACCAATCACCCCCTGCGTTTCAGTTTTGATTCGAGAGTTAATCATTTGTGCAACAAATAATGCAAAGTAAACTAAAGCTGCATATAGAGACGATAGTGTAGGTTCTATAGATATTGGTTCAATCAAGGTTTCAGCAGATCTTGATGTTGCTGCCGCAACAGTTTCAGCATTGTCAGAACGGAAAAAAATAATTAAGGTATTTATTATTGCTGGGCCGGCAAAAATATTGAGTTGATAGATCCACTGATTATCTTTCTGGTAAAATTTATCGACTAGAAAGTTTAATAATATTGTACCAATACTTACCCTGGCTAAAATTAACGCTTTATCCCAATGAGGGAGATCAAAAAAGTAAACACTGAATAATGGAAAAGCGATGAATGGGTTTACCAGTTGATAATTTGGCGTAGATGAAGAGTGTTTGGTAATGGTTTTTGGATTAGATCTATGATCAGAGTAAATAGCCATAAAACTGCCAGCAATTAAAATTGCTAGCCAGGTCGTAAATTCCATTTTAGTTGAGTCCATTTTAAAGTGTAGATGTTTTAGATTAATAGTATTATATCAGCGACTTAAGTTGAATTTTTTGTTCAGAGTTTAGATCGCTGTGTTTATGTCACTTTTGTTTGAATCACTGTATGTAAGTCTACAGATTATTTAACGTTCAACATCCTACATCAATATTACTTTGGCAGTAGCAGTAATAGTAAAGTACTTGCTTGTAAATGATCTGGTGTGTTTACTTGGTGTGCCACACACCTTGTTTATCCTGATAGACATGGCCTGTGTTAGCCGCTTCAATGGCTTTTTCTGCGGCGAGTTTGGCTACGCTGGCAGTACTGAGGCCATTTTTTTGAGCTATCCGTTGATAATGTTGTAAACGTTTAGCATTAATATCAGTGACCAATGCGTCAATCTCGGCAGAGCTTTTAATCACAGCCAAATAGCCGTTAATTTGTTCACCCACAAGTGCGTTATTTTTAGCATCTTGTAAGGTAATTGCCCATGCGTTGAAACTGAGCAGCAAGCTGACTAATAGGGCAGGTAAGGTACATTTCATGTTTAATTCCTATTAAAATAGCTGCTCGTTTTCTAATAAACTATCGAGTTCTTTATCCACTTTTATTCTAATATCATGCTCAATTTTAACGTTCAAATTGATTACAATAGGCTTGTCTGATGGCTCAATTCTAACCGTGGGCGTACAGGCTGAAACTAAGCTGATTAACATCAAAGTTGAAGCAAACAGGGCGGCAAGTTTCACAGTGTCTTCCTTATTTAACGGACTTCTCTATATTCGATTGTAGCTGATTACCAATTTGAGTACTGCGATACAATTGAATCAAATTTTCTTCATGGGTGTAATTAAGGTGAATGGGGCGAGCAATATCGCGACTTTTACCTTTAATGGCAACATTAATTTGTGCATCGCCATTAGAACGCATAGCAAATTTCCCAGATAACTGCTGATAATTTAAATGCTCTAAAGCATCGAAGACTAATTTCAGATAAGGCTGAGACTGTTTTAATTGTTCAACTGCTTCATTATTCTCCACTTCAATCAGACCACCAGGTTGTCGTGCAGCGATATGCCCACCTGAAATAGTCAGTTCACCGTTGATAAACTCTGCAGGTAAAACGCCATCAAAATAACCATCAGCATATACTCCCACTTGCGGTTGCTGCTCAAGCAACTGTTCAAGACTTAAGCCTTGTAAAAGTAAATAGCCATGGGATTTATCATGCAGTTTGAAAACAAACTCAGGTACAAAGAACTGTCCCTCCAAAGCATCGCCTCTAAGAGTCATTTTAATATCTGTTTCACTTAGTCCGGTCAGCTTTTGCAACCAATTCTTCAGTGGTTTAGCCAGGTCCATATTGAGTGCAATATTAGCTTGTAATTTCAAATTGCTAAACAGTAATCCTGCACGGCCTTTTGCGATATTAATGTTTGTTTCAGGGCATGTCAGTTGACTTGTTGATATTGAGTCTTCAATGCTTTGTTGCCAATTAAACTGGCATTGAGTGTTAACCGAAGAGTCTGAAATATAATAGTCGATGTAATCGAGGTTTAAATCGATTAACTGAGGCTGGATTAACATTTCAAAATATTGTATTCCATCCTGCTCGCTCATTGAATAGCTGCTCGCTAACTTAACATGACCTGCGATGTTTAAACCGGTGCAATTGGTTGATTCTTACTGATGGTAGGTAATGCTTGGCTAATATCGGTTTCTAGCAGCCATTGTCCTGCTAGCGATTGATATTTAGGCTGCAAGAAGTGCTGGCTGGTGGCATTGATGCTATCAAATTGCCATTGATCTTGGCTTTGAATTAAGCCTTTATTCACAGATACGTGCTGTTTCAGGCTGATATTATCCAAGTTAAGCAATGTTTGCTTTTTCTGGTTTACCAATGTTTGACTGAATTTTATATGGTTTAACTGACTGTTAATTTGGTGTTGGCTGGCTTGTGTTAACAAGTGTTCAAAAAGATTGTCAGTGGTATTTTCTTGCAGCGTAAAACGAGTCTGTGATAGCCAATCAAGTTGGATGTTTTTAACCGCTAATGATTGGCGTTTACCAAAAGGGTCAATGGCGACAGCACTGACTTTTTTTAGCTCAACTTGTAATGGCGAAACGGTAAACTGGGTGATCTCCGCTGTCGACTTAAGGGTACTTTGTTGTTTGAACTTAATGCTAACGTCAGCACTTGTAAAGGTGTGCGAACCTGGTTGTTTTACTATTGATTTTGTTGGTAATTCACTTTTGTGGTGAATTTTTTTCACGTTTAATTGAGACAGTATTATATGGCTTGACGGCTGAATTGTGAGCTTATCGATAAAGCCTGCATTTATCTCATTTTGTGCATTCTTGTGTATATTGCTGCGGCTTAACAAGCGTTCAAACTCAGCGGCTAAGGTTAAATGAGTTTTTGACAATGTGAATTCATTGAAGGGTAATGTTAGCGCTAAAGGTGGTTGGGTTAATGGCGCAAATAGTTTGACTAGATCAATAGCTTGAGTTGTAGCTAATTCAATAGAAGGAACTATGTTAATTTCTCCTAAATCATTTACCTGAACGTTAGCTATGCGAAAACGATTGTCGATGATACTGCCTGAGACACTGGCAATAATTTCAGGGGTCGAAAAGCTGATAGGCACCGCAGTGTTAGCCATACCACTCAAATGATCACTTGGCTCAGCAGAGGTTAAAGGCAGCCACAGTAGACTAGAGTTTGGCACTGATACGGCTAAACTAATATTGTTTGTGGTATCGCGTTGATCAATTTTCAAGCCTTCGATAAACACACTAAGTTGGGATGCTATATCAAGGGGAAACAATTTACTCAGAAGTTGATTAAGCTGTGGACGGTTAAAACTGATTTGTTGTTTAAAAGGAGCGATATTGATTTTGGCTGCAAAAACATTTTGCGCAACTTGGTGCATTGCTGCTGGAACCAGTTGTTGTTTAACATCAACCTCAATTTTAAAGTCATCAGGGACATTAAATGCTAGGTGTTCAAACTTTTGCGACAGAACCTTTAATGCGCTGAAATGATTAACAGAATAAATTTCACCCTTGGTTAAGTTAATGTAGGTGTCAGCATGCCAATCGCCATTAATATCAATTTGGTATTGATTAAAAGGAGCTAAAATAGTGGTTAATTGTTGTTGGGCTTCAACAATCATGCTGTTATTTATCTGCTGACTATTTTTAGTTTGAAGGGTGGTCGTTGCGGCCGTCAAATAGTCTGACAATGCATTTAACCCTAGCTGACTTTGTTTTAGGTTCAACTTAGTGGTTAACTGTAAGTGTGTTGGCATTATTTGCGCATTAACGTTAAACAATTCATTGTCATCGAATCGCCACAGGGTAGATAAAGCGCCTTGTGGGTTAAGTGTGAATCTATCCATTTTTAAACTGTGTCGAAAGGTATTTGTAACGCCATTAGCCGTGGTTAATTCAGATCCGGACCCAGCTACGGGTAAAGTGGGTAAGCGAATTAACGTTTCACCTAAATCAATATCGGGAATTTGGTTAAATACTAATTGCCACACCGCACTGGACTCGGTTTTTTGTTGATTTTGACGATTAAAAAAGCTCGCGCCTAAATCAACATAAACACTTTTACTGCTCAACTTAACTATGTCACTAGGGTCGAGTTGTTGTTTTTGTGCTATAGCAAGGGTGTCGGTTAGGGTCAGTTCAAAACCTTGTATGGCAATGTAACTGTCTTCTATTTGTAAGATAAGCCTAGGGATGCGCAGTTGGTTGATCGATACTAACTGTGTATCTAAGCTCAGTACTTGAATATCATAGGGTGATAACAGCTTGTTAAGCACCTTGACACTGATAGGATGAATATTGTGGCTGACATACCAAGCTGCACCGATAATCATCAGCAGCAAAAGGAGTAATACTCGCTTAACGGTGAATATGCCTTTAATCATTAACACTTCAAGTAGTTAAATAAAAAGCCAGCGTATCAAACTCTGGCTTAAAAGTAATGTTATCTATTGCTGAATTAATGCAGCATTAACCGATTACACCCAGCGAATACGGGTTGTAAGGGTATGACTTTCTCCTGGGGATAAGGTCACTTTGTCATCCAATACATTGGCGGCTTCTAAACACACCATAGTGAGGTAGTCATCTGCTTTAAAACGAGAAAGGCGAGTCGATTTTTCTATCCACGGATTCCACAATACAGCTGATTGGCTGTTTTCTCGGCTTATTTCGATAGTTCCTGTTGGCGTATGTAAGCGCTGAACTAACGATAAATCTGTGTAGACTCGATCAGTTTCTTTATCAAAGCTCACTTTATCATCAAGTTGCTGATAAGGACCCTGGCCAAATTCTATATATTTTGCCCCCTCAAAACCTGAGGCTAACAATTGATGAATATCATCAATGGGTAAATAGGTGTGTAATGCTTGGGTTAAGCTGACAGGATAGTTAGCATTATTCTTATTAACAATACTGACTGATAAGGTGTCGCTTAGGGTGAACAGGACTTTGACCTCGGTATCATGCGGCCAGTATTGACGGTCTTGTTCGGTGAGCTTTAGGCTAAATATTAAATCCACGACTTGATCATGCATATTGACAGAGTCGAGACTCCATAATCGAGTACGGGCAAAGCCGTGTTGTGGAAAACCAGCCGTGTCACTCATACCAAACCATGGCCAACAAACGGGGATACCGCCGCGGATCCCATTACCTAGTTGGTAATCGTCTGCTGCTGATACCCATAATAATGGTGCTTTGCCAGTTGGGGTGAATTGGTCAATTTGTGCCCCTTGAAGAAAGATACGTGCTTGGCATAAATCGGTATTAACCTCGACATAATCAAGACCATTTTGATGTTTTTTGGTGGTCACTGAACCCATAATGTATTTCCTTGTGTTCAACTTGGTGGTGGATTAAGGCTGTGCAGTAACTTAACTGTTTTCATTCGAAAAAGTAAGTGATTCAACTGTTGAAATTATCGCTTGATAAAATGCAATAAACGGTTGTTGGCAGGCATACTAAAGTCGTTAATTAAGGTTAATTGTTGTGCTTTGGCTAATGCGAGTATCCATTCTATATCTCGTATTCCGCTAAGGGGATTATGCTGTTTAAGCCATTGCTCAAAATTTGCATTACTCTCACTGGTAAATTGGCCCTGATAATTAAATGGCCCGTAGATGAATACCTGGCTGTTAATTTGAGTGACTTGTCCTACGCCGATAAAAAAAGCTTCAACTAACTGCCGACTCATAATGTGTAAGGTATTTGCACTATAAATAACATCATATATTTGCTTCGGCCACTGCTGGCTAACATCTAAGGCAATTGCCGTGGGTAAATTAACCAGATTAGCGTGCTTAATACGGGCATTGATATGATTTAAGTTAATGACTTGGTCGCTGGCTTGCCAATAAATATGCGGTAATTGATTGGCAAAAAATACCGCATGTTGACCTGTACCCGTACCCACTTCCAATAAATTAAGTGGTTGGTTTAATCGTGGCGCTATAATATCTAAAATGGGTTGTTTGTTATTTTCACACGCTTGAGAAAAGGGTAAATGCGCTAATTCAATCAAGACAAATTAACCTTATCCATAAGAAGTTGCTGTAAGGCTATAACTGCTTGAGTACGGTTACGAACCCCAAGTTTACGAAAAATAGCCGTAGCATGGGCTTTAATGGTCGCTTCAGACACGCCAAAATCATAGGCTATCTGCTTATTTAATAAGCCCTCGGCAAACATTTGTAGCACTTTATACTGTTGCGGGGTTAAGTCCGAAAGTCGGCCTGCCATTTGATCTGTTGCATCATCGGTTACCGGTAAAATTTGAGTACCTGCGGGTAACCAAATATCACCGTACAACACAGCATTTAAGGCTTCTGCTAAGGTTTCCATTGATGACGATTTAGGAATAAAGCCACTACTACCATAATGTATAGCACGGCTAATGGTATTGATGTCCTCATGTGCGGAAATGACCACAACAGGAATGTTAGGATAATGGCTGCGTAAATGGATAAGCGTCGAATATCCGTGTGAACCTGGCATTTGTAAATCTAACAAAATGAGGTCAACCGGAGCATCAGTCATATCCATCAATTTCTGTAATGCGTCAGCACTGTCAGCTTCAAACCATTGGGTGTTATTAAACGTCAAACTTAATGCTTGTCGTAAGGCGTTGCGAAATAAGGGATGGTCGTCGGCAATAATAATATTTAAATTTTCTAGCTTCATGGCTTTTATATTCGTTGTTGCGCTTGAAGATTGAATCAATGTAACAGAAAAGTTATCTGGTATTCCATTGCTTTGTGCCTAAATAAATCGAGATTAGCGCAAAATCAGATCAAAGTTAGACTTTAGTCTAGTAAGGCGGGTCGTTTGAATGTGTTTAGCGGTTTATATGTAGATATTTAATGGAAAAATATTGAAATCCTTAGCACATTAACTAAGGTTAATGCTTGATAAAGGTTGGTTTTTTTGATCCTAGTCCCATGTCATTGAGTATATAGATGATAACTTAGTGCGTAGTTAGTCCGCGTACGTGTTTTAAAGAGTAGAGTTTCAATGTTACTGACACAACACAATTAAATGCTTTTTTAAGTAGCCAACAGGAGACACACAATGTCAGCAGGTAAATGCCCAGTGATGCACGGTGGTGCGACACAAAGTGATATGTCGCATATGGAGTGGTGGCCTAAGTCGTTAAATCTAGACATTCTTCATCAGCACGATACTAAAACCAATCCGATGGGACTCAATTTCAATTATCAAGATGAAGTTAAAAAATTGGATGTTGGTGCGCTTAAAAAAGATCTTCATTCCCTCATGACTGACAGTCAATCATGGTGGCCTGCAGATTGGGGCCATTATGGCGGATTAATGATCCGTATGACTTGGCATGCGGCAGGTACCTATCGCATTGCCGATGGTCGAGGCGGAGCAAGTACCGGTAATCAACGTTTTGCCCCATTAAATTCATGGCCAGATAACGGTAACTTGGACAAAGCGCGTCGTCTACTTTGGCCGATTAAGAAAAAATACGGTAACAAGTTAAGTTGGGCTGATTTAATCGCCTACGCCGGCACAATCGCTTATGAATCTATGGGGCTAAAAACATTTGGTTTTGCCTTTGGTCGTGAGGACATTTGGCATCCAGAGAAAGATATTTATTGGGGCGCTGAAAAAGAATGGCTAGCCACCAGTGATAAAGCGAATAGCCGCTACTCTGGAGAGCGTGATTTAGCTAATCCACTGGCATCGGTGATGATGGGGCTTATTTACGTCAATCCCGAGGGAGTTGATGGTAATCCTGACCCACTTAAAACAGCCAAAGATGTGCGTGAAACCTTTGCCAGAATGGCTATGGATGATGAAGAAACCGTAGCATTAACGGCTGGCGGCCATACTGTAGGTAAAGCCCATGGTAATGGTGATGCTGCGTTATTAGGTGCTGAGCCTGAAGGTGCTGAGATTGAAGACCAAGGTTTTGGCTGGTTAAACAAAACCAAGCGCGGCATAGGCCGTGATACAGTTACTAGCGGTATAGAAGGGGCTTGGACGACAAATCCAACCCAGTGGGATAATGGCTATTTTGATATGCTGCTAGATTATGATTGGGAGCTTAAAAAGAGTCCTGCCGGCGCTTGGCAGTGGGAGCCTGTAAACATAAAAGACGAGCATAAACCTGCTGACGTTGAAGATGCATCGATTAAATGTAATCCAATAATGACTGATGCCGATATGGCCATGAAAATGGATCCTGAGTATCGTAAAATCACCGAACGATTTGCCAAAGATCCTGCCTATTTCTCTGATGTGTTTGCTCGAGCATGGTTTAAATTAACTCACCGTGATTTGGGACCTAAATCCCGTTATATTGGTCCTGATGTTCCAGAGGAAACGTTAATTTGGCAAGACCCTATTCCAGCAGGTAAAACGGATTACGATGTCCAGTCGGTTAAAAACAAAATAGCTGCCAGTAACTTAACTATCAGTGAAATGGTCGCCACAGCTTGGGACAGTGCACGTACATTTAGAGCGTCCGATCTTCGTGGTGGGGCCAATGGCGCTCGTATTTGTTTAGCACCACAAAATCAATGGCAGGGTAATGAACCAGCACGCTTATCTAAAGTGATTGGCGTATTACAACCTATTGCTGAGCAAAGCGGTGCAAGTCTGGCTGATGTTATTGTGCTTGCAGGTAATGTCGGTATTGAAAAGGCCGCTAAGCTTGCGGGTAGTGAGGTGTCTGTACCCTTTACGCCTGGTCGTGGTGATGCCACTGCTGAAATGACCGATGCAGAATCATTTGATGTGCTAGAGCCTATTCACGATGCTTATCGTAACTGGCTTAAAAATGACTATTCTGTCAGTGCTGAAGAGTTAATGCTAGACCGTACTCAACTGATGGGGCTTAGCGCACATGAGATGACAGTATTAGTTGGCGGAATGCGCGTATTAGGTACTAACCATGATAATACTAAACATGGTGTATTTACCGAACAAGAGGGGGCGTTAACCAACGACTTTTTTGTAAACCTAACCGATATGAATTATTCATGGAAACCAGCAGGCAAAAATCTGTATCAAATCTGTGAACGAGATAGCGGCAAAGTCAAATGGACCGCAACCCGAGTAGACCTTGTTTTTGGTTCTAATTCGATTCTTCGAGGGTATGCTGAAGTGTATGCTCAAGACGATAACAAGCAGAAGTTTGTTGATGATTTTATCGCTGCGTGGTCTAAAGTGATGAATGCAGACCGTTTTGATGTAGCGTAAATACATTACTTATTTAGAGTAAAAACTAAAGAGGTTGAATATAAACCATTGTATTGAGCATTAACTTGCTAGATACAGTGGTTTTTTTATGCCAGTTTGATTATTACCTGCGATGTTTATATCAGGTTTACAGTCCAGCTTGGATCTAATTAGACCGCGATCAACTTAGGGACATTACCAACTGTTAATGTGTTAGGTAAATCCTTATAATAATCACAAATTATAAAGTATTAAGTCATTATGAATAATAACCGAGAGATTGTTGATCATCTGCGTGATCGTATTCCGACGTTTGAATGTAAACCAGGTTGTCATGACTGCTGCGGTCCTGTTACAACCTCTTCAGAAGAAATGTCACGTTTACCAGTAAAGACAGACGCTGAGCATGATGCAGCATTAAATGAGTTTAACTGCGTACACTTAGGGCCCAATGGTTGCACCGTTTACGATGAAAGGCCGTTAATTTGCCGATTATTTGGTACGACACCTAATATGCCCTGTCCAAATAGTTGCCGTCCCCAAGAGATGATTGATATTAAAGTTGAAAATCAAATTCATCACTTTATCAAGAACACGCGCCAAGTATTAGTGTAAATATTGATTGTTTGAAGTGCCATGTCAATAGCCTTTTGTGTTAACTGCATGTGACCTTAAGCGTATAGTAAGTGCGAATTAAAGCAGGAATATATTTATGTGGTTAACAGAGGTTGAACTAGAAGCGGCAACAGTTAAACTTATTCCACTTCGTACAATACATGCAGCAGGGTTAGTTACCGCGGCGTCTGATGGCGAGCTTTGGGATTTATGGTTTACCTCTGTACCTAATGAGACAACTATTGAGGCTTATATAGCCAATGCGTTGGCTGAGCAACAAAAAGGCACCTGCTTACCTTTTACCATTATTGATAAAACGAATAATAAAATTATAGGTTCAACTCGATTTTGCCATGTGGACAGTTTGAATAACAGAGTTGAAATTGGCTATACCTGGTATTCAAAAAGTTATCAGCGAACATCAGTGAATACACAGTGTAAGCAACTGCTGTTAAGCCATGCTTTTGAAACACTTAATACAATAGCGGTTGAATTTAGAACCCATTGGCACAATCAAAAGTCTAGGGAAGCGATAGCACGTTTAGGTGCTAAGCAAGATGGGGTGCTGCGCAATCATCAAAAGGTTAACGGTGTTTACAGAGACACGGTTGTATTTTCGATTATAGATGCCGAATGGCCTACAGTAAAAACCAGTTTAGCGTACAAATTGGCCAAATATGATTGATAACGTTTGGGGGACCTAAATGCTTGATTATGTGATTATGTATGACTGATGTTGCAGCTGGCGAGGTTAAACTAAAGTGTTTACATGATGTTAGGCATTGAACCACATCCATGTGGTGACATATTATTTATGTTAATAAATCTTTAATGTCTGACTTAAACGCTTTGATCTAATGGCCAAACTTTGATGGGATTTCGCTGTTCATCTACCGCTACAAAGGTAAACACCCCTCTAATAGCATGTTCGCGATGATCGTTATACATATCTTCAACAAAAATGTTCACTTCAACTTTCAATGAGGTGTTGCCCACATGAATAACTCTGGCAACTAATTCAGCTAAACTGCCTGCAGGAATCGCTTTTTTGAAATCGATTCTGTCTGAGCTGACTGTGACTAAAGATTTTCTACAAAAACGGGTTGCAGCAATAAAAGCTGTTTCGTCCATCCAGGCTAAGGCATCACCACCAAATAAGGTGTTGTGATGATTAGTGTTAGAGGGAAAAATGGCTTTAATGACACGAGCTTCTGAATGATCAATACGAGCAAGCATTTCATCTGACATTGTGCTGGTGGTGTTAGGTGTATTTGAGCTCGTATCTGTGACTGTGAGGGGCATGTTACTCCTAAAGGGACGTGCAATAAGGTTAACACTGGGTATTGCACCAGTTTTAAGCTGACTTTAAATTAATGACTCAAAATAATTTAAGGCTTCATTTTATTAAAAATGAGAAGCCTTAAATTTAAGTAATACATTGATGTTAAAAATTTAATTGATGTTAAAGATTTAATTGGGGTTAAAGACTCATCAATAACCAGTGAGCATTAATCTACTTTAGTTGATGAATTATCTTTTTTGCTTGTATCTGCATTGCTGATATTATGATCAGCATGAGTATTGCTATCTTGGTGTTCATCGCCATTGTTATCTTCGTTTTTACCCGAGGCAATACTTTTATCTTTGTGATCACCTAGGTGTGGCATTTTAAATTTAGCGCTGTACTTTAATACGGCTAAATTACTGGCAATAACGCCAAGTACTAAACCAATAATAATCCACACTTCAAAGCCTGATAAATCCATAATGGCGCTCCAAGATTTAGTTAATCAACCGCTAAGCGTAACTCACATTTGCGAATATCTTCAGGAGTATCCACTTCTGGCGAATCAAATGCGCTGATCGCGATTTTTATTTTATGACCGTATTCTAATGCGCGCAGTTGCTCTAATTTTTCTAAGTCTTCTAACTTACCGAGTGGTAACTGGGCAAAGGCATTAACAAAACGTTTGGTGTAAGCATAAACCCCTAAATGTTTATACACAGGGTAGTCGTTGGTGTCACGGCCAAACGGAATGCGTGCGCGTGAGAAATACAGTGCGTTGAAATCATTATCAAACACCATTTTAACGTGCATTGGGTCGTCTAATTCTTTTTTATCAACGATTTCAAACCCTAAGGTCGCCATTTCAAACTCACCAGGATGGCGCTCAAATAAGCTAATGATTTGCTCAATCGAAATAGGGTCAATTAGCGGTTGATCACCTTGAAGATTAATCACTAAATCATCATCGTTAAGACCAAGCTGTTCAATGGCGTCATTAATGCGGTCTGTACCTGATGCTGCATCAGGACTGGTCATAACAACTTTGCCGCCAAAACCTTCAACGGCATCTTTAATGCGGTCGTCGTCAGTGGCAACGTAAATATTGTCTAATCCTCTTGCTAATGAGGCTCGTTCGTAAACATGTTGGATCATCGGTTTACCATTAATCGGTGCCAGTGGCTTTCCAGGAAAACGGCTAGAGCCATAGCGAGCTGGAATTAATAGAGTAACATTCATGGATAACAACCTACTTTAATGGTAAACAAAAGGGCTCGTAGAGCCCTTAATATATTGCGAAATGGACCGAATCGCCTGTTTCGTATTATATACGACGGAACAGCTTAGTCAGCATTTCATCGGTAACTTTTTCTTCCCAGCCTTTACCGTAAACATTGTCCCATAGTGGGCCCATGCTCTTAGTCACTGCAACCATCTTAGCGATAGTTTCATCGGGTAAGTCTTTACAGATGTTTTTCGGTAGAGTGATATTATGAATTTCCATCATCTTACGGAATTCTTTCACACCTTCTGGGTAAAACTCTTCTAACACATCAAATGCTAAACAGTTACCGATACCGTGATGGTAGCCTAATACATAGCCTAAACCGTATGACACAGCATGACATGCACCAACCTGGCTATAAGCAATGCTCATGCCGCCCATGTATGAGGCCATCATTAGCTTGTCATCTTTTTCTGGATGATCGTCTAAGTAGACTTGGCGGCATAAATCCATTGATTTTTCAGCAAAGGCTTTAGCAAATTCGTTTAGGTAAGTCCCTTGTAAAGACTCAACACAGTGAATGAAACAATCCATACCTGTGTAGAACCATTGATCAGTCGGTACACCCGCAATTAGCTCTGAATCCATAATGATTTGATCAAACACAGTGTAGTCAGAATTTAATCCTAACTTACGCACTGGGCCGCACAATACCGCAGTACGTGAGGCTTCAGCACCTGTACCAGACACTGTTGGAATACCAATGTGGTGAATTGCTGGGTTTTTAATTAAATCCCAACCTTGGTATTCAGATGAACTACCTGGGTTAGTTAGCATAAGCGATACCGCTTTGGCTAAATCCATTGTAGAACCGCCACCTAAACCAACCACACTAACAGGCTGTTTAGCATTAAAAGCTTTAACCTGCGCAGTTAAATCATCAACTTGAACCGTTGTTGGCTCGTCATCTACGTTAACGTAAATAACTAAGTCGTGACTTTTGTTTGGTACTCGGCCTGCTAATGGTTTTTCTTGGTGTACGTCGTCAACCAGAAATACCACAAAGTCATCGGCTTGTTTACGTTCTTGCTCTAATACCACGTCCAATTGCACGAACGAGCCACGACCAAAAATCATTTTTGGAACACATTTAAAATTTTTAAAACTCATTACAACACTCTCCAGTTGAGATATTTACTGTAAAAAGTACTGCCACTTCAAATGAGGTGACAGAAATATAAGCTTAATTAAGCAAAAGCACGCTTGATGTTTTCAATACGCTCTGCGATTTGCTCGTCAGTCCAAGACAGCTTGATAAGCATCGAAATCGTGCGGCTCATAATGGCATCTGATTTTGGTGTCTTAACTTGAGTATAGTCAGGACGGTCAGCAATTAACATGATTGGCAGGGCTGCAGGTGCTTTTAATTCCTGGATGTGTTTCCAGTTTTTCAAATAATGCCAGTTGTTGATATACCAGTAAAAACAACCATCAACTTTGTTTGCCGCAAGCTTCTTGTTAATTTCTATTGTGCGCTCTTCTGTTGGTAAGAAAAAGCTTAGGAAACCTGCTGAGTCACCTTCAGGATCAGGTAGTTCACGGAAAGTCACTTCTGGAATTTGTGCCATCGCATCTTTAATGGTCTTTTTGTTTTTGCGTTGAATGGCAATAATTTTGTCTAGCTTACGTAACTGAGCTAACCCCATAGCGGCGTTCATTTCAGAAATACGGAAGTTTAAGCCCATTATTGGGTGACCTTCAGCGCCACGGTCGTTGCCAACATGGTCATGGCCATGATCAGAGAACATATGGCTGTGGTTGTAAATGTCTGAATTGTTAGTGACGATAGCGCCGCCTTCACCACAGGTGATGGTTTTAACAGAATCAAAAGAGTAACAACCGACATCGCCAATTGTGCCAAGTGCTTGACCTTTATAGCTCGCTCCAATGGCTTGGCAGGCATCTTCAAGAATGATCAAGTTGTGCTTCTTACAGACGGCTTTGATTTCATCCATCTTTGCCATAGAACCGCACATTTGCACTAGATTCACTGCTTTAGTACGTGGAGTAATAACGGCTTCAATACCTTCTGGCGATAAACATAAGGTTTCATCTATTTCAGCAAAAATGGGAATTGCGCCAGCCATAAATACCGCTTCAACAGAAGCCACAAAAGTAAACGGTGGCACAATCACTTCATCGCCCGCGCCAACACCTGCTGCAGCCATAGCAGTTTGAAGTGCCGCTGTACCGCTTGATACAAGATGAGCATGCTTAACGTTCATCTTTTCACAGAGTAACTGCTCCATGTCGCGAGTTTTCCAGCGATCATTACGCATATGGTCAAAGTTGTAACGGAAGGTGAAACCATTCTCCATTACGTCAGCGACTTCCTGCTTTTCTTCTGGACCGAATAATTCAAAACCTGGCATGGAAATTATCTCCTAAAATTCTACGCATCTTTGCGTTTACATAAACCCGCTAATTATAACTAGGTTAGTGGGGAGACTGCGACAGTTATTGAAAAATAATTCATTTTTGTTTGCTGCTTATCATTTACGGATAAACCACACCTTGAAAATATATGTAGATATTACATCTTGTTATTGAGGTTTAATTCTGGCTATACTGATCGAATCTTGTCGGAGTGCCTTTAAAGGCTGAGACCGTTAATTCGGGATCCGTTGAACCTGATCAGGCTAAAACCTGCGTAGGTAACAAGCATAATAATCCTTGGCGATTATTCATGCGTAAAACTGAAGTGGTTTTACCATATTCAGTTAATTTACTCATGTTTACCTCTTAAGATTATTGACTGCAATTGCGTCTGACCATTCTTTGAATTGCGTTAACGATATTGCTCGCTCTCAACACATTTTCCTCCAGACAAGCAACTTTCTCTCATTTTATTCGAGGTTGCTCATGTCAAATCGTCGCGAAACCCGTGCTAGTGCACAAGCTTTTATTGATAACTTAAAACCATTACAACACCCCAATTCTGAGAAAATTTATCTGCAAGGTAGCCGCGCAGATTTACACGTGGCCATGCGCCAAATTCATCAAACCGATACTATTCTAGGTGGTGATGACACCAATCCCATTACAGAAAAAAATCCCCCGTTAAGGGTTTACGATTGTGCTGGTGCGTATTCAGACCCCCATGCTGAAATTAATGTGCGCCTCGGTTTAGCCAAGCTTCGTCAAGCTTGGATTGAGGAGCGTGATGATACCGAAGCACTTGATGGTGCGAGCTCCCATTTTACCCAGCAACGTTTGGCCGATGATGGTCTGGACCATTTACGTTTTGATGCGTTAGTACCGCCGCGCCGCGCTAAAGTGGGTAAGCGGGTGACACAAATGCATTACGCTCGCCAAGGGATTATTACCGCAGAAATGGAATACATTGCGATACGTGAAAACATGGCAAGACAAGAGGTTAGTGACCCAGTGCTAACAACAAAAGCCAAGGGTGAAGCGTTTGGTGCCGTGATTGGCGAGTTAATTACCCCTGAATTTGTCCGCAGTGAAGTGGCGAGAGGCCGGGCAATTATTCCGCTTAATATTAATCATCCAGAATCAGAACCTATGATTATTGGCCGTAACTTCTTAGTCAAAGTAAACGCCAATATTGGTAACTCAGCGGTGACATCATCAATTGAAGAAGAAGTTGAAAAGCTGGTGTGGTCTACCCGCTGGGGCGCAGATACCGTCATGGACTTATCGACTGGCCGTTATATTCACGAAACCCGCGAATGGATCATTCGAAACTCACCGGTTCCTATTGGTACTGTGCCCATTTATCAAGCGCTAGAAAAAGTAAATGGTGTTGCTGAAGATCTAAATTGGGAAGTATTTAGAGATACCCTAATTGAACAAGCCGAGCAGGGCGTTGATTATTTTACCATTCATGCAGGTGTGTTATTACGCTATGTGCCTATGACAGCCAAACGCTTAACCGGCATGGTGTCTCGTGGTGGTTCTATAATGGCCAAGTGGTGTTTAAGTCATCATAAAGAAAGCTTTTTGTATGAACGCTTTCGAGATATTTGTGAGATTTGTGCCGCCTATGACGTGTCACTGTCATTAGGTGATGGTATGCGTCCTGGCTCGATTGCTGATGCCAATGATGAAGCGCAATTTGCTGAATTAGAAACCTTGGGCGAGCTGGTTAAAATTGCCTGGGAATACGATGTACAAACCATCATCGAAGGCCCAGGTCATGTGCCAATGCAGTTGATTAAAATCAACATGGAAAAACAATTAACACTTTGTGATGAAGCACCATTTTATACCTTAGGCCCACAAACAACTGACATTGCCCTGGTTATGATCATTTTACCTCTGGCATAGGTGCAGCCATGATGGCCTGGTATGGCGTAGCAATGCTGTGTTATGTCACCCCAAAAGAGCATTTAGGCTTACCCAATAAAGAAGATGTAAAACAAGGGCTAATAGCCTACAAGATAGCCGCACATGCCGCTGATGTTGCCAAAGGGCATCCAGGGGCACAAGTACGTGATAACGCATTATCAAAAGCACGTTTTGAATTCCGTTGGGAAGATCAATATAACCTAGGGCTTGATCCTGATACCGCCAGAGCTTATCACGATGAGTCTTTGCCACAGGAGTCGGCTAAAGTGGCGCACTTCTGCTCAATGTGTGGACCTAAATTTTGTTCGATGAAAATCACTCAGGACGTGCGTGAATATGCGGCCAACCTTGAAAAACAAGCACTGCAAAATGTTGAGGTGATTTCGCCGGCTGATTATCAGTCCTATCAAGCACAGGGCCAAGCGGTTCAATCTAAGGATTCGATAGCTGAACAAATGGCACAAAAATCAGCTGAGCTTAAAGCGACAGGTTCAAATTTGTACCATCAAAAATCGGTGGTAGAGGTTGCTGAATAATGGCTCCAACGATTCAACATACCCAGAGATCAGCTTGGCAGATCACACAAGATTTAGCGGAGCAAAATTCCGCTAAACAGAATAGTGCTTTGCCAATAGTGTGGACTATTGCAGGCTCAGACAGTGGTGGCGGAGCGGGCATTCAAGCCGACTTGGCCACTATTAATGACTTGCAATGTCATGGCTGCAGTGTCATTACCACGCTTACCGCTCAAAACTCAGTTAAGGTGGCATTAGTTGAGGCTGTGTCAGAGAAAATGTTACTGGCGCAGCTCAACACGCTAGCTGCAGATATGCCACCTAAAGCGATTAAAATTGGTTTGCTTGCTAATCAAGGTCAGCTTAATCAGTTGGCTAGTTGGTTACGGGACTTCAGTATTAATCGTACTCAAACACTGGCCGACGGGTCATCAATAGGGATTATTCTAGACCCTGTTATGGTAGCAAGCAGTGGTGATAAGCTTAATCAGCACAGGCTAGATTTTAGTCCGTTTAAAGGGGTGATTAGTTTGATTACCCCAAATCAGATGGAGTTAATTAGTCTATTTGAAGCAACAGAAGCTAAAGCGGCAAACGTTAGTGGGACTGATGATAAAGGTGGTCAAAATAAGCTAGCTAATATTCAAAGTAACACGCTTGATGGCATGGTTCATATGGCCAAGCAAGTGAGCGATTATTTTGACTGTAATATTGTTGCTAAAGGTGGCGATGCGCCATGGCAAGGCGATAAAGCCCATGATGTCTATATTAGCCAGCATGTAATAGGTGGCAGTATTGAGCATAATAACAGCGGGTTTATATTAAGCTCAAACCGAGTTAATACCGTGAATAATCATGGTAGTGGTTGCACTTTATCATCAGCAATTGCCAGCTTTTTGGCACAAAATTTTGTTTTGCACGATGCTATCGTTTTAGCAAAAGCCTATGTTAATAACGGCCTTAAGCACAGTACTAAACTGGGTCAAGGCCCTGGATGTTTAGCCAGAACCGGTTGGCCAACCTCGCTTGAATTAATGCCGCATATTGTAAAGTTAGCAGCAGATTCGACAACTACCGATACTGCGCCAGAAGGTGCAAGTCCCGCGGTTAAGTCAAAGCTGACAATTGAGCAGCAAGTTGAGGGTTCACAGGCTAAAACAGCTGCATTTAATTTCACCAAATTGTCGACGCCATTAGGCATTTACCCTGTAGTGTCGTCGGTAGATATGTTAGAGCAGTTATTGCAAGCGGGTTGTAAAACAGTGCAGCTGCGGATAAAACAAGATGCTGAATATCCACTTTCATCTTCTAATGACAAGGTGCACAGTTTTGTCGATGAACAGCACAAAGCTATGTGGTTATCGAAATATGGCTCAGGGAACTCAATCTCAGCTCCGATAGCCTTAGCGCCGCTAATTGCCACTAACCACCACCTAGAAACGCACCAGTTAGAGCAACAGCAGCTGGAGCAACAAATACAGCGGGCAATTCAGCTAGGCCAAGACTTTAATGCCCAATTGTTTATTAATGATCATTGGCAGCTTGCGCTTAAGCATGGTGCATTTGGAGTACATTTAGGCCAAGAGGATGCCTTAGTTGCAGATTTATCAGCCCTTGCTGCAAATAATATCGCGCTTGGGTTATCTAGCCACAGTTACTTTGAAATACTGCTAGCGACTCAATTGCAGCCATCCTATATTGCCTTAGGGCATATATTTGCCACCACCACTAAACAGATGCCATCTAAGCCACAGGGGTTATCTAAACTGGCTTGTTATGTGTCGCTATTAAATGGCCATTATCCTACCGTAGCTATCGGGGGAATTGATGGTGATTGCTTAAAAGAGGTTGCCGAAACAGGCGTAAATAATGTTGCTGTGGTGCGAGCGATAACCCAGGCCAAAGATACCACAGTTGCCTATAAAAGCTTGAGTGAGCAATGGCAGCAATTAACCGAGCCGTCATTTCAAACTGAAACAACACAGCAAACTGAATCGACTTCTCAAACCAGATCGACTCCGCCAACTCAGTCTGAACGACAAACCCAGTACCAAGACGTTGACATTACCGCTACCCAAACGCATTTGGAGGGCATATGAAAGTCAGCCTAAATGATCATGAATACATTCGGTATTCAAAACAAATGTTACTGACAGATGTGTCTGAACAAGGCCAGTTAGCCTTGATGAATGCTACCGCTATTATCGTAGGAGTTGGTGGTTTAGGGCAGCTGGTGGCGCAATACTTAGCTGCATCTGGAGTGAGTATAATTCATCTTATTGATGGCGATAAAGTGGAGCTGTCTAACTTGCCTAGACAAATATTGTTTAATATCGATGATATAGGGATTAATAAAGCCAGTGTTGCTGTGAAAAAATTACATCAAAGGAATGTGAATTGTGACTTGAGCGCTCATCAGGTGTTGATTGGTGCAGATAATTATCAAGCATTGTTTAACAGCCTGATACCAACATCTTTACCCGCTAATGGCACTTCGTCTGTCGTATTGTTTGACTGTAGCGACAACTTTGCGACCCGGCAATTAGTTAATCGGATCGCAATTGAATATAAATTGCCGCTGATCAGTGCATCAATATCTGCCGATCAAGGCCAATGGTTCGCCTATCTACCTTTGGCTGCATCGTCTGCGTCGCAAACTTCAACCATCAATCTTCACGGTTGCTATCACTGCGTTTATCCATCCGACAGCATATTAAGCCAAAATTGTAGCCAAGCAGGGGTGTTAGGCCCAGCAGTTGGCGTTATGGCATCAATGCAGGCATTAGCTGGTATGAATCAGATTATTGGCCGGCCAATAGAGTACGGTGTGTTACATCGTTTTGATGCGAAAAGATTATCCTGGTCAAAAGCCAAAATGAATATTGATAAGCATTGCTATGTTTGCCAGTAACGGTTAGCTCAGTGCTGATAAAAGTCGCTGACTAAGTTTACTGATAAAGCGAGACAGATCAAAGTTGTTGAAAAGTAATACTAACAAACAGAATAGTTAAGGTGCAGTGATGATTGAAATCAACATCAATGGAGAGCTTCAGCGTCTTCAACCCAATACCTCATTAGCCCAAGTGCTAATGCTAAAACAAATAGAGCCCAAAAGCGTTGCACTTGTGGTTAATCAGCAAATCATACCACGCAGCGAGTGGCATCAATACCAATGCCAAGCTAATGATCAAGTTGAATTTTTTTCCGCCGTAGCAGGAGGGTAATATGTTAACGATAGCCGATCATCAATTTGAATCCCGCCTATTCACTGGTACAGGTAAGTTTGCTAATTCGGCCACTATGTTGGCCTCTATCGAAGCGTCAAAGTCACAGTTAGTGACGCTAGCGATGAAGCGTATCGATTTCAAAAATGGACTGGATGATTTACTCAGGCCATTGCAGCAATTAGGGGTAAAACTATTACCTAATACTGCGGGCGCAAGAAATGCCAAAGAGGCCATTTTTGCCGCCGAGCTTGCCTATGAAATGCTAGGCACCAAATGGATTAAGTTAGAAATTCATCCCGATCCAAAATACTTAATGCCCGATCCTATAGAGACATTAATTGCTGCTAAAGCGTTATGTGAAAAAGGCTTTATTGTTTTGCCCTATATTCATGCTGACCCAGTATTGTGCCGGCGTTTAGAAGAAGTGGGCTGCGCTGCAGTGATGCCACTGGGAAGCCCTATTGGCAGTAATCAAGGCTTAGCCACACAAGCCTTTTTAAAAATCATTATTGAGCAGTCAAGCATACCAGTGATTGTGGATGCTGGTATCGGTGCACCTTCACAAGCCTGTCATGCAATGGAGATGGGAGCCGATGCTGTGTTAGTAAATACCGCCATTGCCAGCAGCGCTAATCCTGTTTCAATGGCCGATTGCTTTAAAAAGGCAGTCCAAAGTGGTCGACAAGCTTATGAGGCAGGCCTGGGGGCGGTTAGCGCTAATGCTCAAAATACCAGTCCGTTAACCGGTTTTTTAACCTCTGGGTCGGTTAGCTAATGCGCTATTCAGACCAATTTAATCAGCTTAATATTGATGATTTATCAATGAAACTGTATGCCTGCTCAGCCAAAGATGTAGAGCGAGCATTACAGTATCCAAGTGGCGATCTAAACAGTTTAATGGCGCTGTTATCGCCCGCGGCACAGCCGTATATTGAGCAAATGGCACAGCAGTCGGCTCGTTTAACTCGACAGCGTTTTGGGGCTAACTTAGGTTTGTACTTACCATTATATTTATCAAATTTGTGCGCCAATGAATGTGATTACTGTGGTTTTACTATGAGTAATAAAATCAAACGCAAAACCTTAAACGATGATGAAATTTTAGCCGAAGTGGCTATCATTAAATCCCGTGGTTTTGACTCTATTTTGTTAGTTTCTGGCGAACATGAAACCAAAGTTGGTATCGAATATTTTGCTCACGTTTTACCGCAAATAAAGCAGCATTTTAGTTATGTGGCAATGGAGGTTCAGCCGCTTGAAACAGATGAGTATCGTCGTCTAGTTTCCCAAGGGTTAGATGCTGTAATGGTTTATCAAGAAACCTATCGGGCGCGCACGTACGCAAAACATCATACCCGCGGTAAAAAACAAGATTTTAATTATCGTCTCGATACGCCTGACAGGGTGGCAGAGTCAGGCGTAGATAAAATTGGGTTAGGTGTGCTGTTAGGGTTAGATGACTGGCGTATCGATGCGTTATTAATGGGGTATCATCTTGATTACCTTGAGCGACAATACTGGCGGACTCGCTACAGTATTTCACTGCCAAGATTACGCCCATGCACAGGGGGAATTGAACCTAAAGTAGTGTTAACTGATATAGGTTTAGTGCAAATGATTTGTGCATTTAGACTGTTTAATCATCAGCTTGATATTAGTTTATCCACCCGTGAAACACCTGAGTTTAGGGATAACTTATTGCCCCTTGGGATAACCAATATCAGTGCGGGCAGTTCAACCCAACCAGGCGGTTATCAGCAGCCTGATAGTCAGTTGGATCAGTTTGAAATAAGCGACCAGCGTAATGTCGAACAGGTGATAATAGCCATGCAACAAAAGGGCTTTAATCCTGTGTTTAAAGATTGGGAAAATAGCTGGATAAAATGATAATTGAAATGGTTAAATACTGTACATTTTAGCCAGTGTGAGCGATACTGAGTGAAGTTTTTTGGTTATTAGAGGACGTATTATGCAAATTCAATCCGCGTATTCATCGGGCGTTCAAGGTTTACAAAATTCACAACAAGGTCTGGCGCAGGCAACTACCGCTGTAGCAGCGCCCGATCCTAAGCCGACAGGACCTGCGGCTCAACAGGACACGGTAACATTAAGTAGCCAAGCTGTTGCACAGTCAGATAAAACCAGCGCATTAGTGTCTGCGGTTGAATCAAGACAGCAGGGCGAAGCTTCAGTTAAAGTGATAGAAGCCGCCACCGAAACGGTTGGCAGCATCATCAATATTGAGGCCTAATGAGGTAAGTGAGCGGTGACCGTTTAATCAGTATTTAGCGCCACAGCAACACTTATTTCACTTGTGATGAAAAATGGACATTCGTCAATCAAGCTTAGCAACCAGTAATTTTCAACCTGCGACGAGTCAATCTAAGCAGGTTGAAGTCGTTTCTGCTTCAAGCTTAGCTTCAGCAAACTTGGCTTCAACCAGTTCAGTATCAACCAGTGCGGCTTCAAGCGCCCGTTTAGCTGCCAATGTGGCAGTTACCACGGCTAGGCCAATTGCTAAATCAACCGTTACACCAACGGCTCCTGCTGTTAGCCAAAATGTATCGCCAGTGTTGACTACTTCTGCCGTTAAAACAGCAAGTTTTGCTACTGTATCGGCTATCAACACCAATAGCGTCGCAGCCAATCAAACTCCTAGTGTTCCCCCGACTAACAGTTCCAGTGTTAGTCCATCTAATGGATTTAATTTACGCACAGGGGCAAGTCATGTTGCGGCAATTAATCCTGCCCAAATAGCTAAACCTGAAGTCAGCCAAGCAAGTACTGTTAATCAAGCAAGTACTATTAATGTTGATGCAATACAAGCAGTCAATATTTTTGCCACAACAGAACCTAGTGAAACAGAATCTACTAATACCAAAACCGATTATCAGCAGTTGTTTCAACAGCAAACACAAACCGAGCCCAATGCGGAAGTTGAAAAAGAGCGCATTAACCCTTTTGAAGATAAAACCCCGCCAAGTGAGATTAATACCGGGTTTAGTCAAAGTGCTGTTAGTCAGAGTGCGGTTAATCAAGATCCCGATAATCGTCAGCAAGACGCTCAAGTAAACGATCAAGCGCAACAAGCAGAACAAGCTTCAACATCAGAACAAGCCATTGCAGCTGAGCAACAAAAACAGCAGCAACAAGCGCAAGAACAACAGAAACAGCAAGCTAGCGATCAAGTAGAACAGCAGCAACAAAAAATTGTTCAAGCTGAACAACAGCAGGTAAGTGAACTGTCAAAGCGTGATATTGAAGTAAAAACACACGAACAAGCCCACAAAGCTGTGGGGGGAATGTTTGCTCAAAGTCCTTCTTATTCTTACGAAAAAGGCCCTGACGGCAAACGTTATGCGGTTGATGGTGAAGTTCAAATTGATGTCGGTGTAATAGCCGGTGATCCACAAGCAACCTTCAATAAAATGCAGAAAGTATACGCAGCTGCAATGGCGCCTAACCAGCCATCTAGTGCCGATATTCGTGTCGCAGCAGAAGCAGTGCAGCGAATGAATCAAGCTAAAGCTGAGATGGCAGATTTACGTCAGGAAAAAATAATACCCGCTGAAAATATTCAGCATATCAATGAATTAGCTAATACCTATAAGCAGGCTGATGCGGAACAAAATGGATTTCAGCAGTCGCAGTTAGCGCCTTTTACCTTGGCAGCAAATAACAAAACGGCTTCAGTGGGAGTCAATTCGCCTGAGTTACAAGCTGATCCTAAAAGTCGTTTTAGTCAAAAGATGGCTGAATCACAAGACACCCAAACACCTCAAGTACCACTAGCAACCTTAGCTTATTTACAAAACCAAGCAGATCCCAAAACTTCCGCATCTAACTCTGCAATGTACGATAAATCACGTCAGGCATTAGCTTTTTCAGTATAACGCTGACTTGTTTCTATTTGATGCTGCAATAAAATCAAACTTTCTAATAAACGACAGGCAGGGCCTTGTCGGTCTCTATTAGGCACAATCAAATTTAAGGTTATTCTGCGTTGATAACTGCCATGCAGTTTCAATTTATGTAACTTACCTTGCTGTAAGTCATGTTCAACTAAAAAGTTGGGGATCCAACAAAACCCTAGCTGGCGGCCTAAAATTACCTTGGCTTCATGAAAGTTAGATACGGTAATACGTTGTTCTGCTTTTAGCCAACCAATATCATTCATCGAGTTTGACCCAGTATCTTTAATCACTATCTGCAAATGCTGTGCAAGCTGTTTTTCATCTTCAATACTGTCTAACTGAGCCAATGGATGGTTAGGGTGACACACTAATTCAAAATCACATTCACATAGTGGTTGCGCTAAATGTCCCCGTGGTGGGGTAGCACAAATAGCAATATTAACCATCTGCTGATTAATTAAATCATGGGTGCCTGAAATAACTGAATCAAGCACAGACACGCGTGTACCACGACTGAGGGGAATAAATGCTTCAAGCGCATCGACTAACTTTTCAGTAGGGTAAATAATCTCTTTGGCTATGGTTAAACTTGGCTCCCAGCCTTGACCTAAGTTAGTGGCAAGCTGCTCGAGTTCATCTACAGATTGGGTTAAATGACGTGATCGACGCAGTAATACTTCACCTTGTTCAGTCAGATAGGCTTTACGACCTTTTACTTCTAATAACTGAATACCTAATTGATGCTGTAATTTTGCCACCGCATGGTTGAGTGATGATTGGCTTTTATTAAGTTGTTCGGCTGCTTGAGCATAACCACCATGATCAACCACAGCTTGTAAAATTCGCCATTGCTCAAGGGTTGATTTAGCACGAGTCATATAAAAGCCTTTATAGTTAAATTCAGTTAGTTGAATGGCGTTAACCAGTACTCAGATAGTAGCATTTTGCAGCACAAAGCATAGTAGGAAGGGCGCTTTTAAAATCTGTTTTGGGTATGGATTCACTTTATCGTTATGCTTTACTTGTACAATTTCTGGGTAGACTTGTTTGTTAGCGCCTAATGTTAAAATTGATCTAAGCCCCAAGCAATGGTAAATGTTTGATACTTTTGTATTGCAGTGACAGCGTTAAACAATGTTCAATCACTTTAGTTGGAAGCGGACAATTAACGTTTAATACTATGGCTCTATTTCCCTGATATTGAATAACATCTGGATACAGCTCTCTAAATGTATCAACCAGTTTAGTGTTGCAGTTGAAAAAAATGAAATACTGCTCGGGGTATTTAGCTTTCCAGTCAATTCTTATCGGACTACCATTTTTAACCGCGTAACTCGGTTCACCCCATTTTAAAGTTTCTTCAACTTCACCTAAATTATGGTGACTGGCTATGTCGAAAATTAGCCTACGCAAATAAATTAATAATGGCTTTATCTGTTGAGGGTAGCTTTCAAATTTGTGTTGAACATCCATTTTCATGATCCCACTCTCTTTTTAAATACTGATTGTTATGACTAATTTGACTGAAGCCATTAAGCTTATCTCTGAATGCTGACTATCCGATGATTACAAGTGCATTACGTTTGCCTCTTAATTACAATAGTAGTTTTAAAGGGGCTGTCGGTGATGAACTATTTAGATAAGCTAATAAAAAACCTCAACTAAATTTTCATAAATTGCGGATTGGAATTACCATTTTACTTCTATCTCAGCAAATAGCGGCCATTTCATGCTGCTCGAAAAAGCCAGTTTAGAAAACTGTTTTAATGGCTTACTTATGTAAAGGCGACTTAATGAAATTCTTATTTAATATCCACCGTTTAAAAATACTGTTTATTAGCTTAATAATAACGTTACTTTCAGCCTGTACAGAGATAAAAAAAAGTGAACCTGTAATTTACCTAATACCTGAAGGCTATGTTGGCTCTTTATACATTATATTCAACGCACCAAATGGGTTGCCACCGAAATATGAAGGTGAATCTAGGGTATATGAAATACCGCCATCTGGTGTACTTGTTACACAAATGAATGCTAACGAAGGCTGGATTGAAAGTAGTAAAACACAATACTTTTTCGTGAATGATACTGGTGATAGAACGCCTATGAATGAAGACTCAGCATCAACAGAGCTGAATACGACTAACAGCAATGCAGAAACAACAAGAACCGTGTATGTCGGTGGTTTAGGGCAATCTGGCCCAATATATGGATGCACTGTGATTAATCAAAACTTTACGATTGGTACAGACTCTGAACAAATTGACAGCAAAAATTTGCTCGATATATACGATGCTATAAAGCTCAGAAATATAGATGAAAAACTTTTTGATAATATGTGTCAACAAGTGGTCAAGTAAAATTGGCCGCTACAGTTAAAATGTGGAGCGAAGCGGAACCTAACCTATAATTTGGTCAGAGTAAGCTTTACAGTAAGGCTGATTTTTACATCATTATTGACCGGCTTTATTTTCCCTAATAGGCGTGCTCGATGCTTGAGTTCGAGTTGACCTTGCGCTGTCCTTAAGTGGTTATACTTTAATCTGGCTTGAGGCGACAATCAATACCTTACTTCACATTATTTTTAAAAATTTCATTTAAAAATAACAGCTTGTATCAATACATATCTAATGAAGCTAAATCGAAGAGATTGAGTGGCGGAATGCAAATGCGGCTGCGACCTTTGCCAGCAGGGATGCTGGCGTAGAGCCCACATGGATGTGCTTGCGGCGTGTCGCAGAAGTGTTTGCACATAGGCTACTTGCAACATTTGAAATAAAAAACCAACGATTATTAGTCTAACAATATGAACTAGCAGCATAAAAAACGCCCGTGACATAAGTCGCGGGCGTTTAGGCATTGTTAAAATTTAAAACTGCAATCCAGAATCCAGAATCCAGTTTACTGGTAACTGCTGGCGTGTACGTTACGTACTGCGCGTCCTGATGGGTCGATAATGCCGCGTAAACTTTCATCCCAAGCCAATGCTTCTGGAGTCGAACAGGCAACTGATTTGCCACCTGGTACTGTTTCTGCAGCACTGGTTAATGGATAGAACTCTTCAAAGAAACAACGGTAAAAATAGGCTTCTTTGGTTTCTGGTGTATTGTAAGGGAAACGGAATTTCGCGTTTGCCAATTGCACATCATCAACGTGTTTACCCGCATGTTCTTTCAAGCCATCAATCCAAGAATAGCCTACACCATCACTGAATTGCTCTTTTTGACGCCATGCGACTTCTTTAGGCAGTTTATGTTCAAATGCCTGACGCAGAATGTGTTTTTCGATACGGCCATCTTTAGACATTTTCGCTTCAGGGTTGATGCGCATTGCGACATCCATGAATTCTTTGTCTAAGAAAGGCACGCGGGCTTCAAGTCCCCAAGCCGCCATAGCTTTGTTGGCACGTAAACAGTCGAACAAATGCAGTTTGTCTAACTTGCGGACTAATTCCTCGTGGAATGCCTGTGCGTTAGGGGCTTTGTGGAAGTATAAGTAACCACCAAATAATTCATCAGCACCTTCACCTGATAACACCATTTTAATGCCCATGGCTTTAATTTTTCGTGCCATTAAATACATAGGTGTCGCTGAACGAATAGTGGTGACATCGTAGGTTTCTAAGTGATAAATCACTTCTTTAATGGCATCTAACCCTTCTTGGAAAGTGTATACAATTGGGTGGTGAATGGTGCCAATGGCATCGGCCACTTTTTGTGCTGCCACTAAATCAGGTGATTCAGCTAAGCCAACGGCGAACGAGTGAAGTTGTGGCCACCAGGCACCGGTTTCACCATCGTTTTCAATACGATGTTTTGCATAGGTTTGGGTAATAGCTGACACAACGGAAGAGTCTAAACCGCCAGATAACAGTACGCCATAAGGCACGTCAGACATTAATTGACGTTTAACCGCCGCTTCTAAGGCTTCACGTAACTCATCAATACTGGCTGGGTTATCTTTAACCGCATCATATTCCATCCAGTCACGGACATAATATTGCGTTGGTTGACCATCTGCTGAATATAAATATTGGCCTGGTAAAAACTCTGCTACGGTTTTACATACTGGCATTAGTGCTTTCATTTCTGATGCTATGTAGAAGTTACCCGCAGTATCAAGCCCAGTGTAAAGCGGGATAATACCCATGTGATCACGACTGACCAAATAAGTTTTGTTGGCTTTGTCGTACAACACAAACGCAAAGATACCGTTAAGTTTATCTAAAAAGTCACAACCGTATTCCTGGTATAAAGATAAAATAACTTCACAGTCTGAGTTGGTTTGATATTGGTATTTATCGCCTAAATCAGCTTTAAGTTGCTTGTGGTTATAAATTTCACCGTTAACTGCTAATACTATGTTGCCGTCTTGACTGATCAGCGGCTGGGCACCATGGTCAACGTCGACAATGGCTAAACGCTCATGTGCAAGAATCGCATGTTCATCAGCATAAATGCCTGACCAATCTGGGCCACGGTGACGTAACAGTTTTGACATTTCAAGTGCCACTTGGCGAAGTTCACTTGCATCTGATTTGATATCTAAAATTGAGAATATTGAACACATAAGAGGACTCCAGCAACATTGTTTAATCTTTATCTGTTTGGTACTTTGACAGCATTTTATTCACTAGCCAAGTGTTATTTTTGATTAAAGCTCATTAAATATGTCTTTTTAGTGATTATGCGGTTGCTTAACTGGTTTTGTTTTGAGGATTGTTTATAAAATTTTATGATCTATTGATGAATCTTCGATTTAAGCAGGGAGAGGGCAATGTTTTTGAGGAATTGTTAATGATATGGCTGAAGATTATTAAGTGATAAAAATGTATTTTTTTAGCTAATTTTTGTATTTAGGTTTGAGAACAACATAAAAAAGAGCCCATTAACAAATGGGCTCTTTCAATATACTGAATAACTATTTAGCTGGACGTAGGCTATTAAACTCTGAGCCTGCTAGGTAACCTGGCCAATCTTGATTATTGCCTAGGCTCTCTGCCGCTTGGTAATACACTTGTAAGTCTTGCAATGCGCCGGATAAATCCCATGACTCATGATAATGATCACACACATTGTGGTAACAGCCTTTCATGGTTTTTTCCATTTCAGCTTTATAGACCGCGGTAGCATCATCAGGGGGCTCGCTGCCACCACCAGCAAAAACTGCTGGCACGCCGTACTTAGCAAAACTGAAGTGGTCTGAACGGAAAAATCCGCCCGATGCTGGGTTACGTTCTGATTTAACTTCACGGTTTTGCAGTTTGGCCGCATCGGCTAGGTAGTTTTCTAATTCAGACTGACCTTTACCAACGATGGTGTAATCTTTTGTTTTACCATAGACATTAGTGCTGTCTAAGTTAAATACCGCAACGGTTTTATCCAATGGGTAAATCGGGTTGGCTGCATAAAAGCGTGAACCTAATAAACCTTGCTCTTCACCCGTTGTTGCCACAAACGTTAATGAACGTTTTAAACCTTTGCCTTGTTTGGCTTGGGCTGCAAACTGACGGGCAATTTCCATAATACCCGCAGTACCAGAAGCATTATCTAGGGCACCGTTGTAAATTTGATCGCCTTCTTTGGTTTCATCTTTACCTATGTGATCCCAATGTGCGGTGAACAGCAACTGCTCATCTGCTTGGCTAGTGCCTTTTAAGGTGGCAACAACATTATAACTGTCGGCATATTCGGCTTTATTGGCAAACTTAATCGACGCAGTTTGAGCAAGTTCAACATTCACAGGCTCATCTGCAGCGCGCTCCATTAAGGTCGGTAATGAAAAGCCAGATTTTGTAAATAATTGCTTCGCTGCATCTAAGGTCATCCAGCCTTCTACTTGAATGCGATTATTCGCTTCATCAGTATTAAGCACTAAATCTTGTTGCGGACCTGTCCAGCTGTTTTCTACCACAGACCAAGGATAAGAAGCGGGTTTAGTGTCGTGAATGATAATGGCACCTAATGCGCCTTGACGACTGGCTTCTTCAAACTTATAGCTCCAGCGACCGTAGTAGGTCATGGCTAAACCATTAAACTTAGTGCCTTCAGGATTAGCAAAGCCTGGGTCATTGACTAAGATAACCGCGATCTTGCCTGTCATATCTATGCCGCTGTAATCATTCCATTGCGATTCAGGGGCATTAATGCCATAACCGACAAATACCAGTGGTGCTTTGTCGATAGTGATTTGCTCGTTGGCATGACGGCTACTCAATACAATGTCTTTGCGATACTGCATAGGTAAATCGGCCAGCGTAATGGTTTGCTGCTCGCTTGGGGTGTAGGTCACCATAGGCACAGCTTGTAGAAAGCTGCCTTGGTTGGCACCGGTTAATCCCATGTCGGTAAACTGTTTAGTCAGATAATCTAAGGTTAACTTTTCGCCTTTGGTGGTGGGTGCACGGCCTTCAAATTCGTCAGAAGACAGTACTTTTATATCTTGACGAAAACGTTGTTCGTCAAAGGTGACTAACTGGGTTGTTGAGTTGGCTAAAACGCTACTATTAGCCTGTGATACTTGTGCGTTGTCTTTAGTGTCGCCATTACAGGCGCTCACTAACAAGGCCACTGCGCAAAGGGGAAATAAATGCTTCATCAGTATTCCAAATATTATTTTTATTGTAAACCAAGGTGGTTTAATTCAGTTATTAGGCCAAGCGATTAGGTTTAGTTACTCGGTCTAGTCATTAAAAAGTGTAGTTAGAGATTGTGCGCTTTAACGTCTTGTTGATTATAATGAAGCAAGCCAGCACCTTATAAAAGTGTGCTGGCTTGAAAATGTGTTACCTAATGTAAATCTAGTCGCTTTAACTGGATGAATAAGTCAGCCAGTTAAATTACATCAATATCGCCGGCACAGGCGAATACATGGTTAGGTCTGAAGGGTTCTTTATCTATATCGGCCATTTGGCTTACGCCACTGGTCACCAAAATGGTTTCAAGACCAGCTTGGAATCCTGCCAAAATATCGGTACGCATATTATCGCCGATGATCACAGTATTTTCAGAATGCCCCTGAATATGATTAAGGGCCGAGCGAATAATCCAACTTGAAGGTTTACCGATATAAAATGGCATTTTGCCGGTAATACGCTCAATGGGTGCGCATAAAGCACCACAGGCTGGACTAAATCGCGGTCCATGGGTATCAGGATTCGTCGCAATAAAGCGCGCGCCGCCAGCAATAAAACGTGCTGCTTTATGGATCATGTCCCAGTTATATGAGCGGGTTTCGCCAATAATGACAAAGTCTGGGTTAATGTCGGTAATGGTAAAGCCAGCATTATACAGTTCATGGGTGAGGGCGCCTTCACCAATAACAAAAGCTTTAGTGCCTTTTTGATGCTTTAAAAAATCAGCAGTAGCCATCGCCGAGGTATAAAAACAGTCTTCGGGCACATTAATGCCTGCCGCGCCAAGTCGGTTTTGTAAGTCTTTACCGGTTTGCACTGGGTAGTTAGTTAATAAAACCAGCGGGTTGCCTTGTTCGATAATGCGATGAATAAACTTATCACTGCCTGGGATCAGCTTGTTATCGTGCAGTAATACGCCATCAATATCGCAGATAATATTCTTCATCAATTCAATCTCATCTTTTTAGCTAAAATGGGTTTTTCTATACTTTATATAACGCTAAATATTGGGTAATAACAATGTGTTTTAAATGAAAATGCCAACCTGAGTAGGTTGGCATTGATTTGTTGTTTGCGCTCAGCAATTAAAATCTAGCAGAAAGTGATTAACACTCTACAATATTCACCGCTAAACCACCTTTGGCGGTTTCTTTGTATTTACTGCGCATATCACGACCGGTATCCATCATGGTTTTAATCACTTTATCAAGAGATACCTTATGGTTACCGTCACCACGTAACGCCATGCGTGAGGCGTTAATGGCTTTTACCGCGCCCATCGCATTACGTTCAATACAGGGTACTTGTACTAAACCGCCAACTGGGTCGCAGGTTAGACCTAGGTTATGTTCCATACCTATTTCAGCAGCGTTTTCTACATGCTCTACAGTGCCGCCCATAATTTCAGTTAACGCACCTGCTGCCATAGAACAGGCTACGCCCACTTCACCCTGACAGCCAACCTCAGCACCTGAAATAGAGGCATTTTTCTTGTACAAAATACCAATAGCAGCAGCGGTTAATAAATATCGACTACATACATCTATATCCACTTCTTGCACAAACATGTCGTAGTAACATAATACCGCAGGGATAATACCCGCAGCGCCATTAGTTGGTGCGGTTACCACGCGAGCGCCGGCGGCATTTTGCTCGTTTACTGATAAGGCAAATAAATCTACCCAGTCCATTGCGGTTAACGGATCGGTGTTATTACGACCTTCTGCTTTTAGACGGCGATATAAAGAAGGTGCACGGCGGCGAAGTTTAAGGCCACCCGGTAATATGCCTTCTTTTTGATAACCGCGGTCAACACAGGTTTTCATGGTTTGCCAAATTTTCCATAAACCCTGTTTTACTTCTTCTTCGCTGGCAATACTCAGTTCATTAGCCATCATTAAAGATGAAATGCTTAAGCCGTTCTCACAACATAACTCTAATAATTGTGCTGCGCTGTTGAAATCATAGGGCGCTTCTTTAATCGGCGTTGCCGGAGAGGCATTACGTTGGGTGATTTCATCTTCATCAAGAATAAAACCACCACCAACTGAATAGTAAGTACGCTGATAGGTGATTTCACCTTTGGTTAACGCATATAACGTCATTGCGTTTGCATGGGCGGGTAAGGTTTTACGGCGATGGTAAGTTACGCCATTTTCACGGGTAAACTTAACTAATCTACCATCAGCAAGTTTCAGCTTTTGATCGTTTGATACCGCTTCTAAAATACCGTCAATGGCGTCGGTGTCGACGGTTTCTGGGTCTTCACCCATTAAGCCTAAAATAACCGCTTTGCCTGTGCCGTGACCTTTACCTGTTTGACCTAATGAGCCAAATAATTCTGACTGTAACTCGTCAATACCCGACAGTAGATCTTGATCTATCAGGTTTTGCATAAATATTTTGCCAGCTTTCATTGGGCCTACGGTATGGGAGCTAGACGGGCCAATACCGATTTTGAACATGTCAAATACGCTAATCATAATTTTTAGCCTTTATGTGGTCGTTTATTGTTTTAGTTATGTGAGAGTATTATCATCGCGCTATTAAAATCATCGCGTCACCATAGTCGAAGTCACTATAGTTGAAGTGACTTAATTATAGCTGATTTACTATAGTTGAGTGTTTTGTTATCTGTTTTGCTACCGAGATAGTAAAACAGATAGCAAAACACTGAACTCTTGTTTAATGGCATACTCGTATTTTTAACACGCGTTAAATTAGTTGAAGTATCCCATATTTTTGATAGGACAGTTCATTAGTTTTTTTTATGCATTATTTTCAGATTAGCCTAACTTATACATTAAGCTTACTAGGCTAAATTATTCGAGGTATACGATTGAGCTATTTAATGATGGATCTAGCAGGACTGACTGTGTCAGCGCTAGAAGCAGAGCAACTACAACATCCTCAAGTGGGCGGTATTATTCTATTTACCCGCAATTATTCTAATAAATCTCAACTCATTGAACTAGTCAAAGAGGTGAGAAATATTCGACCAGAGCTATTAATCGCCGTTGATCATGAAGGCGGTCGAGTGCAACGTTTTAAGCAGGACTTTACTCATATTCCTGCTATGGGCGATATTTTACCCGCAGCAAAAGGTGATTTGGCATTAGCAAAATTGTGGGCTAAAGAGTGCGGTTTTTTAATGGCGGTTGAATTACTTGCCTGTGATATCGATTTAAGCTTTGCACCTGTGTTAGATGTTAATGGCATTAGTGAAGTGATTGGTAAGCGAAGCTTTAGCGCAAATCCGGATGAAGTGACCAGCTTAGCGGCTGAGTTTATTCTAGGGATGGAACAAGCTGGCATGGCCGCTGTGGGTAAGCATTTTCCTGGCCATGGCAGTGTTGCTGCAGACTCACATGTGGCTATGCCTGTAGACAGTCGCAGCCAGGCGCAAATTGAAGCCTTTGATATGCAGCCTTTTGTGAGTTTAATGGCGAAAGGGCAATTAAATGGTGTTATGCCTGCACATGTTATTTATGATCAAGTTGATCCTAATCCGGCAGGATTCTCTACTTACTGGTTGCAAAATGTATTGCGCCAACGTTTAGGGTTTAAAGGGGTTATTTTTTCTGATGATTTAGGCATGAAGGGTGCCAGCTTTGCGGGCGACTATTTAGGCCGAGCGCAAGCAGCATTAGATGCAGGTTGTGACATGATTTTAGTTTGTAATGATCCAACCGGTGTGGCGACATTATTAAGCGAGTTTACCTGGCCTGCAAATGCACCAGTCGCCAATGCATTAAGTTTAAAACCTGACACACATAATGTGGTGAATGCATTAGAGCAAGATGCGCGCTGGTTAGCCGCAATTGAAACAGCTAAGCAAATCCACGCAGCAGTGTAACTTGTATTCGTCATTGCCGTCTGCCTGCGCAGCAGGCTGTCTGGTTAGTGCTTTAGATAGGATTAATAGGTAAACAGTCTATCCAAGAAGTGTGTAGTGCGATGGTTATCGCACTACATACAGTTTGAAAGTAACACTTGGTCTTGTGTCGCACCGAGTGGATAACTGAAGCAAGTGCGAGTCGATATCAAACACTTTATTCTTCCAGCTAAAAAAAAGCACCGAACGTTTCACGTTCAGTGCTTTACATACCAGTCGCTATCCACTTAAATATCAACAATGGTGCTTATTCGAATAGCATTACAACTTAAGTGGGGGCTTTTTGCTATGCCCGATGGTATCAATCTTAAAATTAAGCCACTAGAAATGCCGGCTACGACTCAACCGTGCCGGCAGCTTGCTGAGCAGTAAAAGCTTGCAAGATATCGCTAGCTGAAGCACTCCAAATAGGTTGCTGGCTTAAACGCGATAATATCTGTTCAAAGTACTGAATGCGATGAGGTTGGCCCAGCAACCAAGGATGAATATTTAAGGTTAGCATTCGGCCACCTTGTGTTGCGGCTTCTTGGAGTAAAAAATCGCAAGCATCGTTTATTTGATCAACGTAAGCTGTTTCACTGTGTAGGTTATTACCCAGTATATAGAAGTCTTCTAGCTCAGTTGAAAGCGGCATGGCCCATAAACCATCTTGCTTAAAACGATAGGGCATATCGTCATTTACCCAGTCAGCACAATAACTAATGCCATTTTCGGCCAGTAGGGCTAAGGTGTTTTGGCTTTGGTTTCTAGCAGGGCTTAACCAACCAGTTACGGCTTGGCCGGTTAACTCTCTTAACTGATTAACCGACCGAGAAATCAGTTCAGACTCGTCGGCACGGTCCATCTTACCGTGATGCAGGCTATCCATGTTCCAACCATGGCATAACACTTCGTTACCACGCGATTTTAGTAGCTGCACTAAGTATGGTGTTCTAATGGCAAGTTCAGTATTTACCGCAAAGGTTGGCGTTATATTAAACTTATCTAATGCTTTTAATATTCTAAATAAGCCAACCCGATTACCATAATCACGCAGACTATAATGGCGTAAATCAGGGTAGGGCATCGTCATACCACCAGGGACTTTAAATGGTACACCTTTCTGATTTAGCGGGAAAAATTCTAAATTAATATTCACCCAAACCGCTAAGGGTTTATTGTTAGGCCATTGCACTTTTGGTCTATCAGTTAGCATTGACCAGTCATATAAATCGTGGTCCATGCCATACCGGCGCACTGGATAGTGTAGAGGGCTATTGGGGTCGGTCACTTTATCTGTCATTTATTGGCTCCTAACTTAGCGCTGATATCGGCTAAGGCAGCATCGTAATAATGTTCACGATAATAGTCGGCAATCTCACGTCCTGTTGTCACCCAGACATCAGGATGACTAGTGATATAATCCAGCGCTTCTTCAAATGCTTTCATTCTGTGCGGGCAGGCAACTTGGTAATTATGGGTAGGAATACACATAATGGTGCCGGACTCTTCACCCTCTTGGTAAAGACGATCAAAATTGTCTTTTAACATTTGACCGTAGCGACGCGGCTCTACTTTGTTGACCACATAAGCGATGGTGTCGTTCATTTCTAGTGAGTAAGGGATAGACACAAAACGCTTATCACTGCGTAACTTAATAGGCGTTGGTTGGTCATCATGAAATAAATCGCAGGTATAAAACCCAGCGTCATTACCAAACAGTTCGGTGCCAACTTCGGCAAATAAATCTAAGGTTAATTCAGAATGCGACAGCGCGGGTGCAAGATAACCGGCGCAATGCTGGCCTGTGTGGCGATAAATGGTTTCCATAGAATCGCGGATCATATCGCGCTCTTGTTGCTCAGATAAACCATAGGTATAACGGGTGTTATAAATACCATGACTGAAAAACTCCCAGTTACGATCTTTACACATTTGAATAATTTCTGGATGGTGCTCACATAAAGCGGTGGATAAACTTATCGAACCACGGATACCATATTTATCGAGTAATGCCATTTGGCGCTGGTGGCCGACACGGTTACCATAATCGCGAATACCATAACCTTGTATCGCAGGATAAGGCTGAGGCCAGGCTTTCCTATGCGGGTTTTCTGGCGGGTTTAGCTCGTAAAATTCAATATTAGGTGCAACCCAGAAAGCCAATTTTTTGCCATTGGGCCAACGGATTTTAGGCCTATCTTGATAAGGCCAGTAATCATAAAAGCTTGGATCTGCTTTCATCGTGTTCTCCTGTCCTATTTTTGTTGTTTAAGCCAATCTAGTACTTCAGACACGTTTAATACGTCAGCATACTTTAATGCCATATCGGTAAGGTTAGCGTAATGATAGCTTTCATGTTTATCAGCGACACATTCTTCAGGCACTATTGTGCGGTAACCACGCGATAATGAGTCCACAGCAGTAGCGCGAATGCAGCCTGAAGTTGAGCCACCGGTAATGATCACTGTATCGGCTTGGTGCCAGGTTAGTAATGATTGTAGTTGGGTTTCAAAAAAAGCAGAGGGCATTTTTTTGCAGTAAATAACATCACGTTTTGCGTCAATTTGCACTCGATCATCAAACTCTGCGCGCTCTGAATTAAACTTAATATTTTGTAGCGAGTCTGGTGTGTCTGTGCGCGTGGCCCATATGCCTGCATCTTCGCCTGAATCCATGTAAGCAACATAAGTCCAAACTACCGGCCAGCCTAAGCGACGACATTCAGTGGCTAATTGGTTCATATAATCAATTTGATTAGGGTCGGTCTCATAAGCTGTAGCGAACTTACCTACAGCAGTATAAGCTTTTTGTGGATCGACATTGATTAAAACGGCTTTTTTACCAAAACCAAAACGTTTTCTAGCAGGATTATTTTTTACATCTAAATAAATTTCTTTAGCGGTTTTATTTGAGGTTTGCATTTTACACCTGTAATTGCAGACATAGGTTATAAAATACTACGACAATGTCAGTGCTGGCCAATTGACAAATATCAGACGAAGCAACAATCATTTCTATTACGTGGCCGCAAGATAAGAAAACTCAGCCCTAAAAATGAGTGTTGCTTGGCAGGCTTGGTGAAAGCATGAATGTTGACTTTTAGAACGTTACGGTTAATGAACCTATTAAGCCTATCTATTTGCGGTGCTTTTGCTTTCTAGCAAATCAAGCCACATTGAAATCTTGTCAGTAAGGTTGGTGACGTGGTATCACAATAAAAGAATCGATACAGAGCAATAGTATCTGTTAAAGCACTTAATTGGGCTACCAACGAATTTTAACTATGAGAGTTTTGATAAATGTCAACAATATCGCTGAGTGTGACTGGAAAAATTGCCAAAATAACCATCAATAGAGCCGATAAACGCAATGCGCTAAATAAAGCGATGTGGCAGCAATTAGCTGATTTTTGTGATCAATTAGCCAATGATATTAAGCCACGTGTGGTGGTAGTTCAGGCCGAGGGCGATAAAGCGTTTAGTGCAGGGGCTGATATTGCCGAGCTAACAGAAATGCTGGCGTCACCTGAGTTATTACAACAAAACAACGATATTGTGCAGCAAGCACAATTAAAATTGCAGCGCTTACCTTGTGTCACGATAGCGGCCATAAATGGCGCCTGTTTTGGTGGTGGCCTAGGTATAGCACTGTGTTGTGATTTTAGAATTGCTGCTAGCCATGCCACTTTTGCCATCACGCCAGCCAAACTAGGCTTATTGTACAGTATTGAAGATACACAGCGCTTAGTACAAACCGTTGGTTTACCCACAGCTAAAGCCATGTTGTATTTGGGGAAAGCGCAAACTGCAGAGCAAGCCATAAATAATAAACTTATTCATCAAGTGGTTGCAGCAAACGAGTTAGATTCAGCAGTACAAAGCTTTATTAATGACATAGTTGCTGCCAGTGGTAGCGCAATCCAAGGCATGAAGCAAACCTTAGCGTATTTAATGGCAGATCCAACGTTGCAACAAGCAGAAATACGCCAGTTATCTCAGCAGGCATTTGACTCAAATGATTTTAAAAAAGCGTCGCAAGCTTTTATGACTAAAACCAAAGTGGAGTTTGATTAATGAACAAGTTAGCAAGCCTTGGCTATACGCTATGTGAAGACATGCAAGGTTTTAGCACAATAGCGGGGCCGTATTATGAAAAAACCGAGCAGGGAATAGTAACCGGGCACTAGAGATTACCCAGCAGCATTTAAATCCACAAGGGGTGGTTCACGGTGGGGTGTCGTTAGCCATGATGGATTTTGTGATTTATCGCGCGATAGGAGATGAGCTTACGCATGATAAACAATTTGCCACTATTCAGTTAAATACCAACTTTTTAGCGGCAGTAAAACTTGGCGATATAGTTTATGGTCGCGGTCGCATTCAGCGTAGTACTCGGTCAGTTATCTTTGCCGAAGGCGAACTTTATACCGAATCGCGTTCCACCATGCAGGGCACTGGTATTTGGAAAGTGCTTGGGGCTAAATAAAGGCGTCAAATGTTGTGATTAGTATTCTTTATTAATCAGTTGTTTAACTGTGTTTTATGCGATTTTGACTTTTATCAAGGCTTATTGCTTCTGTTTAACACACTCTGATTATTCTATTAAGGGAGAAACACCATGCACATTAAACCTATGCACACCAAACGACGACCATTGCGCTTATTGTCCTTAGCCGCTGGCTTAACGTCATTACTGAGTATTCAGTTACATGCAGCGCCTATTGATCTTAACACGCCAGACGGTGCGACTACCGCCTCGCGAAAAATTCAGTGTTCAACTGTAGATGACAAACCGGTATTTTATAGCTGGGAAGGTAAATTGTTTTCTCGTCGCATGGGTGAGGCTGATCAGCATCTGTTTGATATTGAAGGTTACAGTGTTCGTGCGTGTAAAACAGTTGATGGTGGCAAGCAAGGTAAAAGCTTTAAGTTAGTCACTCGAGAAATTTTACTTTATAAAGATAAAAAAACTGGCAAGCCGCTTAAAACTTGGCTTAACCCTTGGACAAATGAAGAAGTCGACGTATTCCAAGTATTAAACGATCCTGTTAACCAGCCGGTTAGATTTAACCGTGATAAAAACGGTAAAGTATTACCTTATGCGGCTAAATTCATGGCTAGCCAACAAGCTGATCGCTGGTGGTTAACTTTGCCAGTACCTTTATTTTATCATAACCCGCTTGCTGGTGATTATCAGAAGCAAGTCGGTGGCATATATCATGCGACAGAGTTATTTAACTTTTTAGGTGATATTGACAGTCTAGTCGATGAAAAAACAGATACGGCTGATGTACAAGTCGGTTGGGTTAGAATATCAGATTGGCTACCGTTTATGATGATGAGTGGTCGCGAAGGCGGTATTTATATTCATGCAGCGGGTCGTAAACTTGGCAAGTATGACGAGGTGAGTGACACCATGAAATCGTTTATTGCTGCAGAAGCACCTAAGTATAGTGTGCCACCACCAACCAATGATAATAGACCAAATGATACTAGCTGGACTACCTATAAAAAGGATGTACCAGGTGCACCATTTGCATCACCAACAAGTCATTAAACGCTAAATTCACTTCCCGTTTTTCAACCAAATTTATTCATAGTGTAATATGTAAGCCCGCGTAATAACGCGGGTTTTTTTTATTCCTATCCGTAAATTTACAGTTATTGATAAAGATCAACGCATCTTTTCTGACCTCACTTCACTATGAACCTAATAAGGCTAATTAGCTGATTAGGAGTATCGAATGAAACATAGAACTATCCAAGGCACCATACTTTATACCAGTAAAAAACCTGAACGTATGGATCAAGAACGTGGCCGAGAGTTTTTTAGTATTACTACCCAGTCTGATGACGTAAAAGTATTACATGCTCATTGTGAAATTGATGATGCACCTAATGTGGTGCGTGACGTTATTCTAGCCATGAACTCAGATGCTAGCCCAATAGATTGCAGTGTGCGCATTAGTGTTGGCGATAAATATGAAGGCTCTGGTTGGATGCGTTTCACGCCAAATTATGTCGAATGTGAAAGCCATAATCAGCGCGATGGCCGTATTACCCAAAAAGTAGATATTTCGACGCCAGTAAAATGGTTGCAAGCACACCCTATCGTGGGTGATGCGTTATTAATGCGTATGTATGATTTAAGCCAAGGTCCGGGTAAAACCTTCTTTCCCGATCTATTCTTAACTTCTCCCGATCACCGTGGTGCGACTGGCCCATTACTGTTTAAAACCGGTTTTGGTATTCGGTATGTCGGTGAAGAAACAATTACGGTGAAAGCAGGTACTTTTAACGCCCGTCATTTCCAGGTGGTAGATACCGCCGGTAATTTACCTGAAGAGCACCCGCCTTACAATTTGTGGTGTACTGCAGATGATGATTACTTATTTTTAAAAGCGGGCGTAGAAGGTTATATGAAAACTTTTTATGAGCTAGTGGATTATAAAATTACCGAGAGAGGCCAGTCATGAGTAATGTAAAGACACTGCCTTCATGGCGAGCGCTCACTCAGCATGGCGTCATGCCACAAGCTAATCATGATGAAGCCGCGCGTTTAAACGTATTAACTCATTTAAACCTGCATTTAAGTAGCCGGGTGATACCAGGGTTACGCCAAGTGTATGAGAAACATGTTCATCCTGCTTTTGTTAAAGAGCACGGTCGTGAACCAGAAACTCGACATGAAGTACGCAAAGTGATGATGGAAGATGGCTATTGCCAATTGTGGAGCGCACTTAGACGTAACACTATGGAAATGCGTCATCAGACAGGTAGAGCAATGGTATTACGCCAAGCTGATGCATTGTCTAAAAAAGTAGAACAGTTAAATAAAGGCTGCGATACCTTACAACTTGACCCAACAATTGAAGTCCCCGCCAATATTAGTCAAGTTGATATTCACTGCCAACCAGGTTGTTATTACCAAGAATATTATGATCAAGATGTCACCGTAGCGGCTAGCTATGATGTCGGTTTATTTGTTACCACAGCTGGTTTACTCGGTGCATTAAGTGACGGTGGTGGCCAAGCTATTGCAAATTGGCTTAAAGCCGAGCACCCGAATTTTAAACCTAAGCGTATTTTAGATTTGGGTTGTACGGTTGGTCACAATGCCGTCCCCCTAGCCCAAGCATTTCCAGATGCAGAAGTGATTGCTATTGACGTTGCTACGCCTTGCTTACGTTATGCCCATGCCCGCGCTAAATCGCTGGGTGTTGACAACATTAGCTTTGTGCAAGCGAATGTTGAATCTTTACCGCAGTACGCAGATGAAAGCTTTGATCTTATTACTTCTGCCATGTTTTGGCATGAAGCATCACACAAAATGCTGCCTAAAGCGTTAAAAACAGTACAGCGTTTACTTAAGCCTGAAGGGTTAACTATCCACTTAGAGCAACCGCAATATCACGGTAAAAGTGTGTTTGAACAGTTTATGCGTGATTGGGATACTTATAACAACAACGAACCTTACTGGGGGCCTATGCATGATCTTGATCTTGCAGAGCAACTTGATAAAGCCGGTTTTGATGGTTCTGCCATGTTTGAAGTTGGTGTGGTCGCTAAAGTGGACGAGAAAATTTTTGGTAAATCTGCTGCAGGTGATTCTGGCGAAGATTTCGGCCGGGCACCGGTTTGGAATGCTTTTGGTCTCTGGAAAAAATAAGCCGCTTAGTTTATTTAAGTAACGGGTAAAAGCCGCAGACAGCGTTGAGGAACAGAATAATGACAAGTGCGAATACAAGTACCAAAAAAAGTAGCGCCGATATAGATATTTTAGATTTAGCCGGTACTAAGGCAAAAGGGCAACGGCCTTATTTTTTAGCCGATAAACAGGTTGAGCAAGTGCTGTCTATCGCCATGGCAGTAGCAACAGAACTGGCTGTTACCCGCGAGCGCTTAGCCAGTTTAGAAGCGGTATTAGCCGAAAAAGGCATTATAAGTGCAGATGCTATTGAGCAGTTTTCTCCTAGCGCTAAGCATACCGCCGCAAGAAGTCTTGATACTCAAGAATACCTTGCCCGCATTTTACGTATTGTGCAGCAAGATAAAGAAGAGATAAGTCAGGATGACAAGTCGATGGAACAGTTACAACGTGAACTTACCCAGACTGATTAATCGCAGATGACAAATTTAAACTCACAACCTACCACTGGAACCTTAACTGAACAGTTAGTTGCCCAGCTGTTACACAAGCCTATAACCGCAGCCGATCGTCAGCGCAGTGCTTTGCATGTCATAGACTGGCTAGCCTGTGTTGCCGGAGGTTCAACGGCAGATGTGGCTAAAATTTTTGCTAGCCAGCTTACGGCTGTTAACAACAATACGGCAACAGCCAGCTTACAAGCTACAGCGTTATGGCAGGGTAAAACAGATTGGCAATCAGCACTGCAATATAATGCGGCTCTGGGTAACGTGCTAGAAATGGATGACGTTCATAGAAGCTCAATATTACATGCGGGACCTGTGGTAATTCCTGCAGCGTTAGCCATGGCAGAGCACTGTCAGGCGAGCCTCGACCAGTTTTTAGATGCGGTTATTTTAGGTTACGAAGTCACCATTCGCATTGGTCAAGCCATTGGCCGGAGCCATTATCGTTATTACCACAATACGTCTAGCTGTGCTGCTTTTGGCGCTGCGATGGCTGCGGGTTTTTTGCTTAAATTAACACCGCAGCAATTAGTTTGGGCTTTGGGGAATACCGGAAGCCGCACCGGTGGTTTGTGGCAAATGCGCCATGAAGACGTTATGACTAAACAGTTTCATAATGCAGAAGCCAGCAAAAGTGGTGTGCAAGCTGCGTTACTGGCTAAAGCCGGATTAACCGGGCCTGCGGCTATTTTAGAAGGGCCGCAAGGGTTATTTGCAGCAACGTCAAATGATGCCACTCCTGAAAAGGTGCTGGCATCGCGCGCACATTGGTTAATGCACGATTGTACGTTTAAACCTTGGCCTGCGTGCCGACATGCCCACCCAGCAATGGATGTGGTGATCCAAGCGTTTGGCCAAAATACTGATATAAACTTAAATGAAAATACAGAAAGCACAGGCTTAGAGTATAAAGACCTCAGCGCGATTGTTCAGCATATTAAAATCGGCTGCTACCAAGATGCGTTAACCTTTTGTGACCGCCCAGAACCGCAAACCGAGTTGCAAGCTAAGTTTAGTATTCAGCACGCCGTAGCCTGTTTATTGGTTTTTGGCGAGCCAAAGCTTTGGCATTATCAAGCAGAAGCCAGAGCTAATGAAAAAGTAGTGGCTATGCGGCGCAAGATAACATTATTTTTAAATGCAGATATCGAAGCGCATTATCCGACGCATTATGGTGCCAGTGTTTGTATTCAGCTAACAACTGAACCGCTTGCTATTAGCCATCAGCATCAAGATACCTTGGGCGATCCTGAGCGACCGCTTAGTCAGCAGCAAATAATGGCTAAAGCTGACTATTTATTTAAACAAAATGGCTTAACGTTAGCACAACGGCAACAATTATTATCTTTTGACTGGTTTAGCCAAAATGACTTGTCGGCGTTAACTCAGCTACTGCTGCCTATTTCAGATAAAACAGCTAACGGCGCTATGCAAACAATGACGCAACGAGGCGCGCATGACAGCAATTAAAGCATTATTACAGCACATTGAAACGGTACGTTATGCCGATTTACCACCACAAACTATAGCGGCAGCAAAAACCTTTATTTTTGACTCTATCGGAGTGGGTATTAGTGGCAGTAGAGTGCCAACGGTAAGCCAGGTTAAGCAAGCTGCGAGTAGCTGGGGCGACGCTAAACAAGCTCAGGTTTGGGCAACCGGTGAGTGGTTACCCGCCGGTAATGCCGCGCTTATTAATGGTTTTCAAATTCATAACCAAGAGTGGGATGCGGTGCATGAAAAAGCCGTAGTTCACCCAATGGCAACCATATTATCGGCGTTAACAAGTTATGCCCAACAGCATAACTTAAGTGGTGAGCAATTAATTTTAGGCATAGTGATCGCGGTAGATGTCGCCACTTGCATAGGCAGTGCGGTGACCTCGGGGCTAAAGTTTTTTCGCCCGTCGATGTGTGGCGCTTTAGGGGTTACTGCTGGAATTTGCGCCATGCAGCAGATTAAAGGTGAGGTATTAGCCAATGCTATGGGCATTAGCTACAGCCAGCTTAGTGGCACCATGCAAGCACATGTTGAAGGTTCAGGCATGTTGGCGATGCAAATAGGCATAAACGCCCGCTCAGCTATGCATGCGGTAGATTTAGCGCAGGCTGGATTTTCTGGTCCTAAAGATATTTTAGAAGGGCCTTTTGGCTACTTTAAGTTATTTGAAGATAGCTACGATATCGATTTGTTTTATCAGCGCTTAGGCAAACAGTTTCAAATTGAACGTGTTAGCCATAAACCTTTTCCTACCGGTCGTGCCGGTCATGGTTGTATTGATGGCTTACTAACCTTACAGCAGCAGTACCGTTTTAGCATTGAACAAATTCAACATATTAAGGTATTTGCACCACCGCTAATTATGCGTTTAGTTGGCCGACCGCTAAAAGCGGATATGGACAGCAGCTACGCAAAGCTATGCCAAGGCTACATAGCGGCTATCGCCTTACAAAAGGGTAATGTTGGTGTTGAAGATTTTTCAGTACAAGCGTTATCAGATCCAGACACCTTAGCGCTCGCCGCGAAAGTGAGTATGCAGTTAAATGATTGCCAAGATCCTAATGCACTGGCACCTGTTCGGGTTGAAGTGACCTTAATTGATGGCCGTTTTCTGCACATAGATTTACCGGCTGTATTAGGCCACCCAGATCGACCTTTAAGTAAAGAGCAGCAAGTAAAGAAATTTTGGGCTGCTTGTCGTAGTGCTATTTATCCTTTTTCTGATGATGCCATTAGCAAATTGATAAATGCCATAGACGGATTAGAACAAATCTCAAATATTAATAATCTAGTCCAATTAATGATTTATACCGAAAGTAGAGGCATTTTATGAGTTACCCAAATTATCTGCAATCTTTTGACATCAATAAGATGCTTGAGGACTATCCGTTAGGTGATGAATTACTGCAACGCTTTAAAGGCATGTCTAAAGCAGAGCTAAAAAAGTTACAAAATGAACGCTTTTTAGAAGTCATGGAGAAAGCGTGGACTATCCCATTTTATCAGCGGATTTGGGGGGATGCTGGCGTTAAGCAGCAAGATATTAAGTCATTAGATGACATTACTAAATTACCGTTAATTTCTAAAAGTGACATTATGGAGAGCGTTGAACGCTTTCCTCCTTTTGGTGACTTTCATGGTTTAGATAATATTGCACCTGAAAACCGACCACCGATTGTATTTCATACCACCAGTGGTACCACAGGTACTCCGCAACCGTTATTGTTTGGCCCGAAAAGCCGTGAAATTCAATCGTTATTAGTCGGTCGTAGCTATCGATTTATGGGGCTTAAACCGGCGTCGACTATTCAGTCTTGTTATGGTCACGGCATGATTAATGGCGGTCACTATATTCGTGAAGCGGTTACCCATTATACCAACTCTATATTTTTATCTGCCGGTACCAGGGTCGAAACCCGCTCAGTACAACAAGTTAACTTGATGAAAACCTTTGGCGTAAACGTGTTAGTGGGTTTTGTTGACTACATAAAACGTTTATCCGATGTCGCTAAAGAAGAAGGCATAGTGCCGGGTAAAGATATCAAAATTGATATGATTATTGGTCACTTAGGCATGGAAAGTCGAGATGCAATATCAAAAGCTTGGGGCGGTACCGAACTGTTCGATTGGTATGGCGTAGGTGACACCGGCACTATTGCTGCTGAAGGCCCAGATCACGATGGTATGCATGTCTGGGAAGATGCGCAATATTTAGAAATTCTTGATACCGAAAACAATGAAGTCGTTACTCCAGGTACGGTAGGGAATATGGTGGTTACATGTCTATATAAAGACGATGTCTATCCTATTATTCGTTTTAATACCCATGATATTACTGAAGAGTTATTAACTGAAAATAAAATTGGTTTCCCGTTTAAACGTATACGTGGCTTTATGGGCCGCTCTGACAATATGGTTAAATTGCGTGGTATCAACATTTATCCGCAAGGCGTTGGCCCTATGTTGGAAGAACGCAAAGAGTTTTTAGGCGAGTTTATTTGTAAAGCCATACGTGACGAAACCGGTCGTGATGAGCTAATTGTTTATGTTGAAGTCGACGTAACACCAGAGGCACGTGCGAGTTTATTACCAGAATATAAAACATTACTAAAACAAAAAATTGGTATTGAAGTTGGTGTAGAGCTTGTCGGTGAAGGTGAATTGACGGCATTAACCCAAGTTGATGTGCGGCAAAAACCGATTCGCTTACTTGATGAGCGCGTAATCTAGTTTGGGTCATCTTTTCAATTTTCAAATATTCAAATATGGATCTTAAAATATGTCGGTAAGTGATACTAAGAGCATTGATTTAAGTTTACTTAGCCTTGACTTTACCGCGTTAAGTAAGCTTATCAGCCAGGGGCAGATTTCTGCCGCTGAGCTGTTTGCGCAGCATCAACAAGCAGCGGTTAAGCTAAACCCTGCTTTAAATGCATTTATCAATATTAATACCGCTAAAAATAGCGCAGGCTCAAACCTAACAGGTGCTTTGCATGGTTTAGCGCTGGGTGTTAAAGATAATATAGATGTTAGTGATCTGCCAACAACGGCAGGGCTGGAAATACGCCGTCACCATTTGCCTGATAACGATGCTTTTGTTATTAACCAACTAAAGCAAGCGGGTAGTGCGATTGTGGGCAAATTGAATATGCATGAAGGTGCCTTAGGTGCGAGTAATCATAATGCCCATTTCGGTCATTGTTATAACCCGCATCAACTAGGCTATACACCTGGTGGCTCTTCTGGTGGTTCTGGTGCTGCAGTTGCAGCATGCATTGTGCCAATTGCGCTGGGCACCGACACTATGGGCTCGGTAAGAATTCCAGCATCTTACTGTGGCGTCTTTGGTTTAAAACCCAGTCGTGGCGCAGTCAGTAATAGCGGCAGCGTGCCTTGCGGTAAAGTATTAGACTCAATAGGGCCTTTAGCCCGTTCGGTACGAGATTTACAACTTATTTATCCGTATATGGTGGCGTATGACGCCGCCAGTATCAGTTCAGAGCGAATGGTTTTCACACCTTCGGCGCCTAAAAAACCTGTGTTGTTGGTGCCTGATGATTTGCAGGCGTTTAATGTTGATGCCTCTATCATTAACGACTTCAACGCTAATTTAGCCGCTTGGCAGGATCTAGGTTGTGAAATTCGTTATTTTCAGTTGGCTGATTTTGACACCACTAAAGCACGCCGAGCCGGTTTATTAATCTGCGAAGCGGATATGCGCATTGAATATGCCGCCGAGTGGAATAATAAGCGCGAGTTGTTCTCCAATTATCTTTTAGCATTACTGAGCTTTATTGATACTAAATCTGCAATAGATTTAACCAAAGCGCATGATGTTGTTACGTTAGCTAAATTACAAGCTCGTAGCTGGTTAGAAAAAGGTGATTATTTATTATTACCTACCACTTTGCAGCGGGCATTTGACATGCAAGATGCAATACCGGCTAATCAGGCTGATTTTACCAGCATTGCTAATTTTGCTGGCTTGCCCGCGTTATCAATGCCAATGCTTACTTCTGCAGAGTTGCCAGCAGGTATGCAGCTAGTGGGTAAAATAGGCAGTGACTTTGAGCTGTTAGACTTAGCCGCTAAGTGGCAGCAATTAACGGGTTACAACTATACCGTTAGCAGTGCGATTAAAGCTTTATATCAGTAAGGGTAGCCATGCTGAAGAGGTGCTAACCCGTATCGCAGATACTGCTGATTAAACACCATTAAGTAAAAAGCCCGTATTCGCGCTCATAAAAATGTCAGACAAAGCACAGTAATCACTGTGCTTTTTTGTTTGTAACTTCTCCTTTAATTGCCAAATGTCAAACCTAGTCTTATTAGGCCGTGATTTGATAGACAAACGACTACAAGTTGATTAAATTTGTACGGACAAATAATTTAACGGAGCTGAAGATGACGACCCTTGTTGTGCTATTCAATTTGAAATCTGATACCGACCAAGCCGCTTATGAGCAATGGGCCAAAACCACAGACATTCCGACAGCAGGTGGATTAGCGTCTGTAGATAGATTTGAGGTGCTAAAAGCACAAGGTCTATTAATGAGTGACTCTCCCAGCCCGTATCAATACGTTGAGCTAATTAAAGTTAATGATATGCAGCAGTTTGGCCAAGATGTGCAAAGTGATGTTATGCAAAAAGTGGCAGCACAATTTCAGAGCTTTGCTGATAATCCGCTGTTTATTCTCACTCAAGCGCTATAAGGAGTCGACATGGCATTGTATCCAGACTTAGCCGGAAAAGTCGCTGTTATCACTGGCGCAGGCCGGTTGCTTGGGCTTGGTGAAGCGATGGCGAAACGCTTAGCCGCTGAAGGTTGCAAAGTGGTTATCACTGATGTTGGACAATCAGAAGATAAACACTTGCCTGCATCTGAGATTGGCACTAGCGCTGAAATGCAGCAAATAGTGAGTGAAATAAAACAACAAGGCGGTGAGGCCAGTGCGTTTTCTTGTAACGTGCTTAAACCCGAAGATGTTGAGGCCGCGGTTGAATTCGCCGTTAGCCAGTATGGCAAAGTTGATATTTGGATTAATAATGCCGGTATTGGTTATTTAATGAAGCCCATTTTAGACATGGATATTGACGAGTGGGATACCGTTTTGAACGTTAATCTTCGCGGCAGTTTTTTAGGGATTAAATACGCAGCTAAGCAAATGGTTAAGCAAGGCCATGGTGGAAAAATCATCAACATTGGCTCGCAAGCATCAAAATCAGCTTTTCCAGAAGCGTCTGCCTACACCACCTCTAAACATGGCATGACCGGCTTAACCTGGGTTGCGGCGATAGAGTTGGGTAAACATGCCATTAACGTTAATCAAATTTGTCCTAACCATATTACGACTGGGTTAGGCGCTTGGCAAAATGCGCATTTTTCAGAAGTCACTGGCAAAGGTCATGACAAATATATGCAAGACATGAAAGATCGTATTCCGTTAGGTCGTCCAGGTTTGCAGGAAGATATTGCTAAGGCTTGTGCCTTTTTATGTTCTGAGCAATCTATATATATCAGCGGCGAAGCAATGAACGTGTCTGGTGGTGAAGAGTATCACTAGGCAATTATTAAATAAGTTGGAACCTTTATGAATCAACAATATGCATGGCCAAAACAAGCAAAACTAGCGCTTTCTATCGTTGTAAATGTCGAAGAAGGCTCTGAGTACAGCGTAAAAGACGGCGATCCAGGAATGGAGCCCGTCGACGAATTACAGGTACATTTAAGAAAGCCTATCCGTAACTATGGCAACGAATCAAATTACCAGTACGGTATTAATGAAGGTGGCCCACGAATTATTGGTTTACTTGATAAGTACAATATTCCTGCAACCTGGACCGCTGCTGCGTTAAGTTTAGAGCGTGCTCCGTATTTAGCCGAAGCCATTAAAAGACGCGGTGATGAAACCTGCTCGCACGGCTATCGTTGGATCCACCAATTTAGAATGGACGAAGCAGAAGAGCGCGAATTTATTCAAAAAGCCGTAACCAGTATTGAAAGCACCACTGGTAAAAGACCTTTAGGTTGGTTATCGCGTTATTTATTAACGCCGAATACTCGCCGGTTATTACAAGAAGAAGGTTTTCTGTATCACATGGATGATTACAGTGCCGATGCGCCTTTTTGGGATGACGTAGAAGGCAGCGATAAGCAAATGATCATTGTGCCTTATGCGCTTGATTCAAATGATATGAAAATGTGGGTTGCGCCATCTTACACGCCTGATGCCTGGCTAAAGTATGCCAAAGATACCTTCGATACCTTATATGCCGAAGGTGCTGAACAAACTCGAATGATGAGTTTAGGCTTACATTTGCGCATTATCGGCCGACCTGGTCGTATTTGGGCTTTGGAAGAGTTTTTACGCTATGTCAGCAGTAAATCAGATATTTGGTTTGCCACTCGCCAGCAAATTGCTGAGCACTTTGCTGCTCAGCCCGTTCAAAAAAACAAAGCATAGCCATTAATAAAAGGACGTCAATAATGAACGCAATTCGTTCTTTATTATTTGTACCTGGTTCACGTAGCGACAGGTTTGATAAAGCCCTAGGTGCAGGTGCAGATTTAATTTGTATTGATTTAGAAGATGCGGTACTACCCGATCAAAAAGACAGTGCACGAACGGCTGTGCTTGATTATATCGCTAAAGGTAATAACCAAGTTTGTGTCCGGATTAATCCGGTAAATACCGACGTAGGCCAACAAGATTTAGCGGCTTTTAGTCAAAGTGATGTGGCATATGTCATGTTGGCAAAATGCAGCTCTGCTGCTGATGTTAAGGCTGCAGAAACAGCTTTTGCTAACAATAATATCCAGCTTATCGCTTTAATCGAAAGCCTAGACGGTTTAACCAATGCGGTTGAGATTGCTCAGTCTTCAACAAGACTGTCGGCATTGATGTTTGGTGGTGCAGACATGTCAGCCGAACTGCGCTGTGACTTTAGCTATGAGCCGTTGCTTTTTGCCCGTAGTCAACTGGTTTTTGCCGCAGCAAAAGCTAACTTGCAGCTGATTGATGTGCCTTATATCGATATTAAAGATGAAGCAGGTTTAGTAGAAGAAACCCAGCGGATTAAAGCCTTAGGTTACTCGGCAAAAGCGGCTATTCATCCAGTGCAAATTGCCACTATTCATCAGGTGCTAACTCCAACTGCTGAACAGGTTAGTTATGCCGAAAAAGTGGTAGCTGCTTCAGATGCCGCCGGTGGTGGTGTGCTGGTAGTCGATGGCCGCATGATTGACAGACCCATCGTTTTAGCATCACAACGTATATTACAAGTTGCCGCTTTGGCACATTAATTTATTAATCCATTATTGTTTTTATAACTTCAAAAGAGAGAATAGAACCATGGTACAAAACGTAAAAAAAATCAGTGAAAACCGTTATCGCGAAACGTTTGGTCGTTACTACGAAGACTTCGTCGTAGGCGATGTTTATGAGCACCGTCCAGGCCGCACTATCACTAAAACCGATAATACTTGGTTTACCTTATTAACCATGAACACTCACCCAATGCATTTTGATGATGAATATGCAAAAGGCAGTGAATTTGGTAAATGTATCGTGTGTTCGCCGTTAACCGTTGCGTTAATGGTGGGTATGAGTGTGACTGATGTAAGTCAAAAAGCCATTGCTAACCTAGGTTGGGATGAGATCAAAATGACTTATCCATTATTTGAAGACGATACCTTAACGGCCGAGTCTGAAATATTAGAAAAGCGTGAGTCTAAGTCGCGTCCAGGTGCCGGCATAGTGGTAACCAAAAGTACTGGCTTTAACCAAGATGGCAAAATAGTGTGTACCTTTAAACGTACCATACTTATCGCTAAGCGTGGCCATTCAGTTGAAGACCAAGTTAATTACTAATAATTACAGACAAACGAGGTGAGCCATGGCTGATATTTGGACCAAAGAAGACGAGCTATCAATCTTAGATATGATTGATAAATGGGTGGAAAATGAAGTTCGACCTATTGCACAGGAACACGACCAAAATGATACCTATCCAACAGATTTAGTCGAGCAAATGAAAGAGTTAGGTCTGTTTGGTGCCACTATCAGCCAAGACTACGGTGGTTTAGGTTTACCAGCAGCAATTTATGCCAAAATAGTGATGAAAGTCTCTTCGGCTTGGATGGCGCCAAGTGGGGTTTTTAACTCACACTTAATTCAAGCTTCTGCGATTGAGCGCAGTGGCACTGATGCGCAAAAAGAGTATTTTCTACCTAAAATGGCCACTGGTGAGTTGCGTGGTGCTATTGCCTTAACCGAGCCCAATGCCGGTACTGATTTACAAGCAATTCGTAGTACTGCTGTGCGTGATGGTGACGACTATATTATTAATGGCAGCAAGACTTGGATCACTAACTCGTTACACGGCAACGTGTTAGCAGTATTAGTTAAAACCGATCCAAATGCTAAACCCGCACACCGAGGTACCAGTTTATTTATAGTCGAAACTAAAGATGAGCAAGGTAACTTTAAAGCAGGGATAACGGTATCTAAACTGAAAAAGTTTGGTTATCGCTCTATTGATACCTGTGAAGTGATATTTGAAGATTTTAGAGTACCAGCGGCAAACTTAATTGGTGGCGAAGAAGGTAAGGGCTTTTTACAAGCGATTGGTGGCTTAGAGCTAGGCCGCATTAACGTGGCAGCACGTGGTGCTGGTATTGCGTTAGGTGCGATGGAATTAGCTGTACGTTATGCCCAAGAGCGAGAAACCTTTGGCAAGCCGATTTGTCAGCATCAAGCTATTCAATTAAAACTGGGCGAAATGGCAACCAAAGTCGAAGCAGCACGCTTACTAATTGAGCAAGCCGCAGCTAAATTTGATGCTGGTGAGCGCTGTGATATGGAAGCGGGTATGGCTAAGTATGCGGGCTCAGAAGCCGGAGTGTTCTGTGCCAATGAAGCTATGCGTATCTTTGGCGGTTACAGCTATTCAGTTGAATATGATATAGAGCGCTTTTATCGCGATGCCATGCTGATGTGTATTGGCGAAGGTACCAATGAAATGCAGCGCATTATCATTGCTAAACAACTCGTTGAACGCTACAAAATTTAATAGGTGAACCATGAAGACACTTCCACTAGAGGGAATTCGTATTATTGCCGTAGAGCAATACGGTGCAGGGCCCTATGGATCAATGTTTTTAGCTGATCTAGGTGCCGAAGTTATTAAAATTGAAAATCCTAAAATTGGTGGTGATGTTTCTCGACAAACTGGGCCATTCTTTTTAGGTGAAAATGATAGTTACTTCTTTCAAACCTTTAACTTAAATAAAAAAAGTCTGACCTTAGATCTTAAAAGTGCCTCAGGTCGGGCGGTTTTTGAAAAACTGGTTAAAACAGCAGATGCCGTGACTAACAATTTACGTGGTGATCAGCCAGAAAAACTTGGCATTACCTATGATAAATTAAAACATATTAATCCGAAAATTGTTTGTGGCCACTTATCCGCTTATGGCCGCGATAATGATCGCGCTAGCTGGCCTGGCTACGACTATTTAATGCAAGCTGAAGCTGGCTTAATGTCACTAACTGGTGAACCCGATCAACCACCGGCACGCTTTGGTGTGTCGATGATTGATTTTATGACAGGTGCAGTGGCGTCATTAGGTTTAACGTCTGCGTTACTTGGTGCGCATCGCACCGGCCAAGGCAGAGATGTTGACGTGTCGTTATTTGATGTCGCCTTACACCAGTTGTCTTACCCAGCAACATGGTACTTTAACCAAGGTCATGTTACAGAGCGCCTAGCCCGATCAGCACACCTGGCAACAGTGCCTTGTCAGCTATATAAAACCGCTGATGGTTATATCTTCTTAATGGCCATGACGGATAAATTCTGGAATGTATTGGTCGACTTATTGGATGACGCCACATTAAAACAAGAGCGTTTTGCTACTGTGGCTCAACGTCGTGACAATAGAGATTTACTGACTACCGAGATTGACCGTGCACTTAGCGCACACAATACCGATTATTGGTTAGAGCATCTTAAAGGTCAGATCCCTTGCGCGCCAGTACTCGATATGCCGCAAGCGTTACAAAACCCGTATATCCATGATATCGGTATGGTGAGAACCGTTAATCATCCTGAAAAACAGGATATGCAAGTGTTAGGTTGCCCGATTAAAGTAGATGGCCAACGTATGGCTGGTAAAGCGGCTGGTCCTATGGGTTGTGATACGAACGATTTGCTAAGTTCGTTAGGCTATAGTGCTACTGATATTGCCAGTTTAAAGGCTGATGGCGCTATTTAGTCCGCTTATTAAAGTGCGTTTTTAACAGCGTAAAGGCAGCTATTTAGCTGCCTTTTTTAACGGCGACTAAGCACTGAAATAGCGCTGATATAGTATTTATAACGCACTTATACCGAACTTATATAAAATATTTACTGCATCAATTAGGAAATTATTATGAAGCTACAAGGGATCCGAGTACTCGATTTATCACTGTTTTTACCAGGACCACACTTTAGTATGATGATGGCTGATCATGGTGCAGAGGTCGTGGCGTTAGAGCCTCCTTATGCCGAGCCTGTACGAGCTGTAGGGCTGAAGCAAAACGGTCACTCAGTATGGTTTCGTAATGTGTATCGTGGTAAAAAAAGTATTAATTTGGATCTAAAGTCCGCCACGGGTAAAGCAGATTTTCTTAAGCTGTGTGAGACGGCTGATGTGGTAATTGAAGCGTTCAGGCCAGGCGTTATGCAGCGCTTAGGGTTAGATTACGATGTGGTTAAAGCGGTTAACCCTGGCATTGTGTATTGTTCTATTTCTGCCTATGGCCAAACGGGCAGCAAGGCGTTAAAGCCTGCACATGATCTTAGTATTCAAGCTGATTCTGGTGCCGTGTTTATTAATGAAGGCCAAGACGGTAAACCGGCAATGCCGGTATGCCAGTAGCTGATATGGCAGGCAGCTTAATGGCTTTTTCGGGTGTGTTGATGGCGCTGTTAAAGAAACAGCAAACCGGCATGGGTGATTACCTCGATATTTCTATGCAAGATTCTTTAATCGCTTGGTACCCAAATGTTATGGGGCCACCCTTCGTAGAAAATCGCTCGCCTGTGGTAAAACAAGAGCGCAGTTGGGGTGGCGCAGCATTTTATCAAATTTATGCCACAGCTGATCAGCACTATTTAACCTTAGGTGGCAGTGAGATTAAGTTTGTTGAGAACCTGCTTAACGCTCTGCAACGGCCAGATTTAATTGATTTATGTAAGCAACCTCCAGGTGAAGTGCAGCAACCCGTAAAAGACTTTTTAGCTACGACCTTCGCTACTAAACCTATGGCTTACTGGCAAGAATTTTTAGCTAAAGTAGATGTGTGTTGGTCACCGGTGCGCTCACTTAACGAAGCGATACGTGATCCACATTTAAAACAAAGAGACATGTTGTTACAAGATGAGCAGGGCAGTTATCATCTTGGTATTCCGATAAAATACCGCAATGAACCTGGGCAAGTTAATTTTACTTTACCAGAGTTTGGTCAACATACTCAGGATGTACTGCAACAATGGAACACAGGTAAAAGTTGAATTGATAAGTATCTGATATTAAATATATAAATTCATTACTGTTATGATGAACTTAACCGTTCACCTTAACAGTAATGACGAAAATCAATGATTAATTATCTGCATACTCGGCTAAAGATTTTGGATTTAAAATAGTGATACTGTAATTACTTTCAATCGAGATTAACTCTTTATTTTTAAGGCTAGTAAAGCCTCGGCTCGTGGTTTCTAGTGACATACCTAAATAGTCAGCAATATCCTGTCGACTCATGGGCAGAAAGAATTTTTGTGTGCCATGACCAATTCTTTTGACCATATCTAATAAAAATAACGCTAATCGTTGATGAGCCGTTTTTTGGCCCATGATAAAAAGCTGATCTAAAATATAATTTAATACCATATTAGTATATTCATGGAAACGCTTGGCAATTTGCGGGTGGCGCTCAAATACATTTTTAATCAAGCTTTTGTTAATTTTTACCATAGTAGAGTTAGATAATGATTTAGCACTAAAGGTATAAAATGAAAACTCGGATAAACCAATTAAGTTGCCGGTAAATAAAAAAGCGAAAACATGGCGAGACCCTCTAGCAGTGGAGCGCTCAAGCATAATGACGCCAGAAATAGGTATATATACAAAGTTGCTTTGCTCATCCTCTTTAAAAATGTAAGTGTTTTCGTCAACAGTAATTTCTTGGGCCAAAGAGGCTAATTCTTCTAAAAAATCGTGGCTACCTTTTAGGTCTTGAAAGTTAGAGCCAAAACAGGATGCGAGTGAAGTTTTAATAGAAACTTTTGATGTGTCTAACGTCATAATACTCTTATTTATTATAGTTTTAATAACAGCTTATTAAGAAGCCAATGTGCACGTTTTGCTAAATAGCATTGTATTAACGCTTATGTTGCCTGATAAACTTACTATGTATTTTAGAATAAGTAAAAGCAACTTTTGACCTATAGAGGATTTAAGATTAATGCTGTTTCTATATTTTTGCAACATAAGAAGTGACTGGGAGGTGAGTTGATAATATCCTGTTTCAAAACGAATTAAGTGACTTACCCTGTCAGTATTAGCACAATATAAAACAGATGATAGGTAAACCAATGGTTAATTTAACATTATTTTTGCATTTATTGATTCTATCTTTCGTCTAGGTGTTGTTACCGCTCACCATCACTCTGTGAACACTTCAATAAGATTGACCAATGTCAAAAACAATCCGATCTCACAAGTATTTTAATTCTTGTTCAATGAACAGTTTGCTAGAATGTAATTTGTCTGGACAAATGCATGTTTGATACTAAAGCAGTATTGTTAATTACATCTTTGTAAACCAGAAAATAATTGATAACACTAAGTTTGACCAAAGTTTTTAATCTTCTTCGCTGACAAAACGAAGTCAAAAATTGGTTAATATTGTCTAAATCAAGGGGATGTTATGAAAATACTGGTTCCGGTTAAACGAGTGATAGATTACAACGTAAAAATTCGGGTTAAAACTGATCAGAGTGATGTTGATCTTAATAACGTTAAAATGGCCTTAAACCCATTTTGTGAGATTGCTGTTGAAGAAGCGGTAAGACTAAAAGAAGCCGGTATTGCATCTGAAGTGATTGTGGTGTCTATAGGCACTAATCTAGTACAAGAGCAGATCCGTACCGCGCTGGCATTAGGCGCAGACAGAGGCATTCACATCAATACAGATCAGAAATTAGATTCTATTCATGTCGCTCGATTATTGAGTAAGGTTATCGAGACTGAGCAGCCAACGTTAACGATATTAGGTAAGCAATCTATTGATGCTGATAATAATCAGACAGCGCAAATGTTAGCCGCCATAACTCATTACAGTCAAGGTACCTTTGCTTCTAAAGTCACAGTTGAAGCAGATAAAGTATTAGTCACCCGTGAGATTGATGCAGGGCTTCAAACTATCGCACTCACTCTACCAGCCATTATTTCAACTGATCTTAGACTTAATGAGCCTCGTTATGCGTCTTTACCTAATATTATGAAGGCAAAAAGAAAGCCGATTGAAACGCTTGAAGCTAGCAGTTTGAATGTGGATTTGGCTCCAACCTTCGAGCTGTTATCTGTCAGTGCGCCTGCACAGCGAAAAGGTGGCGTTAAATTAGGCTCTGTAGCAGAGCTCGTTGATAAACTAAAAAATGAAGCGAAGGTGATCTAATGAGTATTTTAGTAATAGCTGAATACAATGCAGAAATGGATTTAACTAATTTACGTAAATCAGTTAAAGCAGCCCAGCATATAGGCTCGACTATCGATATTTTAGTGACGGGTGCAGACACCAGCGCTTTCGCTGCAGCGGCCAGCCATATTAGCGGCGTCAATCGAGTTGTGATGGTGGAAGATAGCGTTCTTGGCCAACCATTAGCTGAAAATCATGCCTTGGTTATTACTAAATTTAGTGATGATTATGAGCACTTTATTTTTGCCGCAACCAGTTGGGGTAAAGATGTTGCTCCGCGGGTAGCAGGTACCTTAAATGTGGCTCAGTTCTCAGATGTCATTGATATTGAAAGCGCAGATGTGTTTGTTAGGCCAATCTATGCTGGCAATGCCATTGCTAAAGTGAAAGCCTGTTGTGCGAAAAAAGTATTAACTATTAGGGGCACAGCCTTTCCTGAAGCAGAGTTAGGTGATAGCGCTGCAGAAATTAAAATGGTTAGTTTAGGTGCCACTAATAATAGTGCCGATGCTGGTTTATCCCGTTTTGTTAGCGAAGAACTATCAAAATCAGAGCGACCTTCAATTACGGCTGCCAGTATTATTATTTCCGGTGGTCGCGGTATGCAAAATGGGGAGAACTTTAGCATCCTCGAACGTGTAGCAGATAAACTTGGTGCTGCGGTTGGCGCGTCTAGAGCTGCTGTTGACGCGGGTTTTGTGTCAAACGATATGCAAATTGGCCAAACCGGTAAAGTGGTGGCACCCAGTTTATATATCGCTGTTGGTATATCGGGTGCTATTCAGCATTTGGCTGGGATGAAAGATTCAAAAGTTATTGTTGCTATTAATAAAGACGAAGAAGCGCCTATTTTCCAAATTGCAGATTATGGTTTGGTTGGTGACTTATTCGATATTATGCCTGAGTTAGAAGCGGCACTGTAATATTGCTAGTGTTTTTAATGATTCACATTCATAAATTACATCGAGTAAAGCAAGCCTATTTTTAAGTTACCCATTTTTAATTAGAATAATTTAAAGGAGATATTATGCGGTTTAAAAATTTAGTGCTTATGGTTGCATTGTCAACATTAGCCTCATGCACACAAGCAGAACAAAATAAAAAGTTAGATTTATCTGACTCCGTTGATTCGTATAAAGCGATGTTAAGAGTTGTTGGCAACTTAGATGGTTCGGCAGTATATAAAGACTGGGATGCGACTATCATGATGGTGCTTCCTGGTGAAAAGCCTAAGCCTATTTTACGTACTATTGGCTATAACGCAGGTCGTATGATTGCCAAAGAAGATGGCAGTTATGAGTGGGTAACACGTGAAGTGTCATACTATGTCGATTTGAAAACAGGTGAAATTATTAATCAATGGCATAATCCGATTTCAAACAAAACGGTTTGTGTTCTAGATGTGGTCAATGACCCCGTCAGTAATGCTTTCCCTTCGCCAGGTAGCAAGAACAATCCTTTTGCCGCTTTTAGCCAATTTGATGTTATGGGTGATGTCGCCGCCTTACGTTGGGATGTACCGTTAAAATACCCTAATGCATTGCAACCAAAAGAGCATCCTGCTGAGTCTACCGGTGAAAATTATGTGGCTTCTGAGCACTTTATATTCTTTGCTAATAAAGAAGACTTAGAGCAAACAAATAGTACTTCAACGAATACTCATTATTCATGGGCTAGAACAGGTCCTTGGTTACCTTGGATGGAGCTAGGCCAAACAGAAGGTTATTTAATCTATAGCGGTCATGGTAATAAATACCATTCATTTGATGAACTTTCTAGTCAGTTAAAAGAGTATACCTTAAAGCATTATCCGACATTTACTGATGCACCGACTAGCTTTTACCAGCCTAACGAAACCAGCTGGACTTACTACTTAAAGCAAAAGAAAGCCGGTAAGTTAAAAACTAACTGTAACTAAGCTGTTCAGCATTTTAGTTATGTAAGATATTTAAGTTATTAGCACGTCTAGGAGTGTCTAAATGGCAAGTTTATTATCTGTAAAACAGTGGGACATTGAAACGGATGTCTTAGTGTTAGGGTTTGGTTTAGCAGGCGCCAGTGCGGCAATTGAAGCATTAGACGCCGACCCAAATGTAAAAGTCACTATTTGTGAAAAAAATCCCGAAAAATATGCTGGCGGTAACTCCCGTGCTGCAGGGCAATCATTGTTAATTGCAAAAAATCCAACGGCACTTAAGGCCTATCAAAAGTCCATGAGCACATCGAATCCTATTCCTGAAGAAATGTTAGATGAATGGGCAATTCGCATGTCACAACTTGAGCCTTGGATCCAAGCCCGCGCAGAAGAAGTGGGCTCGCAATATATACGCGGAACAGGCTTTACCGATCGTGACGCTGTATTAGAGTTTCCAGAGCTGGGGGCGGAAGATGCGGTTACTTACACCGCAACTATTTTGCCTATTCCTGCAGGTGTGTGGTTAGCGTTTAAAAAGAACGTCGATAAACGAGCTGTAGACGTTTTATATAACTCACCGGTAAAAGATTTAATTCAAGATCCAGACACGCTTGAAGTATTTGGTGCCGTCATCGAGCAAGATGGGGTATTAAAAAACGTAAAAGCCAAGCGTGGCGTCATAATGGCAGTTGGCGGTTTCGAAGCTAACTTAGATATGCAGCGTAATTATTGTGGTTATGAAGAGATCTTCCCATTAGGTAACCCAGCTAATACTGGCGATGGTATTCATATTTTACAAAAAGCCGGTGCCGATATGTGGCACATGCGTAACAAAGGCCAGTCTGGCGGTATTTGGCCAGGGCTACAGGTGCCAGGTTATAAGACTGTATTCTTGCGTAACTTATTTTGGCAAAGCTACAGCTGGGTGGAAATTGCCGCTGATAACAAGCGTTTTTACAACGAAACCGCTGAATTACAGTTAACGCATTATAAAGAAAAGAAACATAAGCATTGGGTAGATACACCGCATATTAATGCTGGCCCAATTCACATGATTTTTGATGAAACCACGCGTGAATATAACTGTTTAGCGTTAAAAGCCTTTACTTGGAATATTGCAGCAGAAAACCTTGACTGGAGTGACGATAACTTAGTTGAAATTGAGCAAGGCTTAATTACTAAAGCCGATACAATTGAAGAGTTAGCGGTAAAAATCGGTCGCGACCCAGCAGAAGTAAGTGCTGAAATACAAAAGTATAATGATGCCTGTGCTGCAGGAGAAGACAAAGAGTTCTCACGTATTCCTATTACATTGCAACCTATTATTAAAGCGCCATTTTATGGTGTGAAAATTGTGCCGGCTGTAGTGTGTACAGGGGGGGGGTGGACGGAGAAATATAGAATCAGAAGTGTTAAGTCCGGTCGGTAAGCCTATTCCGCGCTTATATGAAGCAGGTGAGTTAGGCTCTATGTTCTCTAACTTGTATCAAAATGGTAGCTACCTGACAGAAGCGATGATCTCTGGTCGTGCAGCAGGTAAAAATGCTGCAAATCAAAACAGTTGGGATTAAAGGAACTATTTTATGTTAGTTAAAACTGTCGCGATGAAAATGGGCGTACGCATAGAAAAAGCTGAAGCTGTCGATCAGTCGATAGTGCTACATGGCTTTGCTGGCACTATGCCCTGTGAAACAATAATAACTTCAGAAGAAGCATTAGTCATTTTTAAGATGTGCTTTCAATGGAGCATTATAAAAATACTGTTTAAATCTTTGTTTTCAAATAACAGTAAGTAAACTATGAAGTAACATCAATGCTATCGCTTTATTATTATAATAATGCGATAGTTTATTTCACATTGTTTTATTGATAAATACTCATAAAAGAGTCATTTTTAAATATACATTGCAGTTAATGTTGCAAATTACACTATTAATTCCACATTATTGGTTTTAGTTATATCGTTGATTATAATTTTGGTTTGCAAGTTATTATTTAGTTTAAAATGATAGGGTAGTTATCCATGTTGATGGAAGCTGGTTAATGCGGGATTAAAATTATTGTAAATAATATCTAAGGTGTATTTTTAATTAAGATCTATTAAATTTGATCTGTAGATTTTGTTTGTCTAGCGATATTTTATTGCGAAATGACCAATGAAGCTACCGCGCTTAGCTCTGGTGCTGACGTAAAGCTATGAAGGTAACCACAAGGCCTGTTTTTCGCCAATCCGATGGTTCTGGCAGCTTGAGGCTGCCAGTTCTACTGTGTTATATGAAATAAATCCTATATTTTCTTTCAGCCAGCAGAGCTGTCCCCGTTGTTTTCAAGCAAGAACTTCCTTGTTTAAATACCCGTATTAAGCTATAAAAACAATCATCAAAAGACACAGCGTCTTAGTGGCTAGCATATTATTTTATTTTATTTTATTTTATTTACATATTTTTTTAATATACCGCTAACAGGGTTTGTTTTATTTATTGTGTAATATAAAAATAGATCACATCAGAATTGATAAAAGTCAAAATACTCACCTCATATAAATTTTTAAAAGCTTATTTGTGTGTACTGTAGATAGGCTAATAAATACACATTAAAATTTAAATGTGATTACAACAAGAGGGAACTACATGATGAATAAAAAATTTACCCCAAAATTACTTAGCTGCGCGATAAAAGCAGCATTGCTAGTAACCATGTCGCAGGCAGTTGCCAATGACGATATGCAACAAGTAGCAGAAGCCACTAAAGTGACTGAAGCCACTGAAGTAGCCCAAGCGGCGAAACAAGATCACGCAGGCATAGAGCACATACAAGTGACCTCGCGTAATCACAGTGAATCAATTAATAAGATCCCCGTTTCTGTTATTTCGTTAAGCTCTGATGAAATGAAAAAAGCCAATATGCAAAATATTAATGATGTTGCTGCTGGTGCGGTTGGTTTTTCAATGGAAAAAACTTATGGCCGACAATCTGACATACCCGTTATTCGTGGTGTGTCTTGGATCCCTGGTTACGGCACTCAGAAAGCATCGTATTTTATTGATGGTATTTATTACGACGGTTCATTACAAAGTTTACCGATGGACTTAGTCGAGCGTATTGAAATTATCAAAGGGCCTCAAAGTGCTTTATACGGCCGTCGTACTTTCTCTGGTGCAATCAATATTGTTACAGCAAAGCCGACTGATGAATTATCAGGATATGTTAGCGGTACTATCGGCTCGTACGGTAATGAGAAGTTAGGCGCAGGCGTGGCAGTGCCAGTTAATGACTGGTTTGCTTTAAGGGCCTCACTATCGGCAGACAATTATGATGGTAACTGGGAAAACTCCAAAGTAGATGGCCCAGGTATTGGTGGCGAAAAATCTAACTCGCAAATGTTAGGTCTGTATTTCAAGCCATCATCCAATACTAATATCGACATTAACTTTATTCGCAATGAAACCGATGATGAACATTCTCCTTTTATGCGATTGGCAAATGATGATAATCCAGAAACAAACCTAAACTGTTATTTAGATACTACCCCTTATTTCTGCGGTGAAGTACCTACAGATTTACCGCTAAATATTGGTGGAGTTTTAGATAATAGTGAATATGGCCTGCGCGGTGAAAGAACGCACTTTAGCCTTAATCTTAACCATGCCTTTGACTTTGGTACGTTTACGTATATGGCTGGTTACAATAAATACGATATCGAAAGTGGTATTGATCAAACTTATACTGGTGCAGAGCAAGTATTTGATTTTGGTTTCTATACTGGTGGTCCTATGTTTGGCCCAGCAACAGAATGGCATACTGTTTCTGAAGACCATAATCAAGAATATAATCATGAAGTTCGTTTTAAATCATCAGCATTTGATTACAGATTAACCTGGTCTTTAGGTGCATATCTGTGGCATTCAGAGAAAGAAACCACGGATCGTAATAAAGCCGATATCATAGAAGACAACTTTGCTTTAATGGGTATGGTTTCATATGACTTTACGGATGATTTTAAGCTATCACTCGAAGTCAGAAACTCAACTGATAAAATTGAATCAGCGGTTTATAACGAGTTAATTCAAAATCCAGAGTTTGCCGATATTGATAATGAGTTTAATAGTACTACCACCCGTTTAATTGCTGAATATGAATTAAGCTCAGACACTATGATTTATGCGACACGTTCTGAAGGTAATAGTCCAGCTGGTTTTAATGGTGCTGCAGGATTACCGGCTGAATTAATTGTTATTGAAGAAGAAGAAATGTTGATGTATGAAGCAGGTATTAAATCAACTCTGCTTGATAATCAACTGTATGTCTCTGCCGCTGTTTACAATATGGACTGGGATAACCAACAGTTAACGGATACCTATCTAGTTCCTGGTGGAGCAACACCAATCTCTTATACTGCTAATGCGGGTAAAACAGAAATTAACGGTTTAGAAATTGAGCTTAAGTATCTATTTAATGATTACTTTGATGTAGATGTGGGTTATGCCTTAACCAAAGCTGAGTTTGTTGAATTATTTGATTCAAACCAATGTAAATTAATTATAGGCCCTGGTAGAGCACCGAATAGAAACTGTGTAACGCCTGAAGAAATTAGAGAATTTGGTAACTTAAAAGGTAACACACCGCCACAAGTACCAGAGCATGAGGCTACATTAGCTTTAAACTTTAAAGCGCCAGTTTCTGACACGTTTGAATTATATGCACGTGCAGACATCAACTATGATGCAACGCGTTATGCTCATGTTCATAACTTAGCTGAGTCGGGAAGCCGTACCTTAGTTAATTTTAACCTAGGTGTATCTGACGGTATGTGGAACGTATCAGCTTGGATGAAGAACGTGTTAGATGATGACACGCCAACGTATATCTTCCGCTATATTGATACTCAAAGTGTTGGATTCGGTACTCGTTCATTTCCAATTGCGCCAAGCCGTGGCAGAGAGATGGGGATAACAGCGTCATATAGTTTTTAATTAAGTAGCGACTTGCTTAAACTATCACTAAAGCATTGTGCTCTAGGTTAGTTAACTTAAGATCGGTGGCTTATTGGATTTTGAACAATAAGCCACCAACCCCGCCACTAGATACCGCATTAGTTATTCATGCTAAAATCTCTGCAGAAAACCTTGACCACACCAAGTCCACTCGGGTGTACCTATCTTGTTGTGCTAACCCTCGTTTTATTCCATTATTTGCTGCAATCACACATCTGTATTAAAGCCATGTAAGTTATATAGAAACCCTTAAGGGGCTGAAATTAATCTCACCGCACTTATTTCTGTACCACTCCAAACATACTCATAATGCGATGACTGTACAATTTCTTCGAGACACTTGGGAGTAAATAGGGCATAGCAAGTTGAAAATGGATTTCTGACCGATGTAAATTGAATGCCTTCAATGGTGGATTTTCTTTGCTTAGCACCAAATTTCTGGGCTTCGTGATAATTGGTTTTATGATAAATTGGCGATGTAGCCATAGTTTCAAGGTCTATCACTTCACAATTAGTTAACACCGCGCTAAATACGCAGCGTAAACCTCGCATGATAATGGTGTCGTAGTGAACCCCTTTAATCGCCATTAGCATTTTCTGTTGATGGTATTTTGTTTCCGCAATCGCGGTATCGATATTATCGGCAAGATAAAGCACGCCAAATAAGCCACTAGAGAAGCGACTGCCGTCTTTATTAATATGAGTAAAAGGTGCGGTTGCATATGAGCAACCTTTAATACCAAAGGGGATGTCCAGTTTATTGAGCAAAGTGATGTCACCAATCTCATCCAGTAGCCTTGGATTGGTCAGGCTTTGTAAAGCAAATACAATATCAAAATCCTCCACGGATGCGACATCATCAAATATCGAAATCGGTGGGAATTTTGAATTAATCAGTCGATAGGTCACTTGATGCTTAACAGTTGATTGCGTTGTCATTACCAACCGCCACTGCGCATACTATCAATACGGCTAAACACTTCATGTAGTTCAGGAAATCCACCGTCTTTAATAATATCCAAAGGCTTGCGACCTTCAAAGTAAGGATTAGCATTTTCCATTTGCATAAAACCATAAACGTTTTCCGGGTTAGCGAAATACATTCTCAGTGCTGCGTGAATATTCAGTATGTAACTAATGCGGGTTAGCTGATCTTTATCCAATATAAATTTTGCATCTGGTTTTTTAAATGCAAAATAAGATGATCGGGGTAAGCGTAAAATATTGAGCATATCTTTGGGGGCGCAGCCCCATTTTTCGAGAATGGTTACAGCAGTACTAAAACCCACTTTAGAAGTCTTTGCATCCGTAAAATCAATGTTTGATGTTTTAGTGTTATGTGCAGCCATATTATCACTCTCCATTTTAGGTTTGAGTCAAATCGTTCGCAGCGGTGTTCGTTAGTGAGATTGGTATTGTGCAGGTCTTATTTTAGACTTAATAGGCTTAGTTGTCTACAGTTAGACTTGTGGGCGCTTGTACCCATTTTTTACCAATGCTAAAAAGATTCTGCATTTATGTGGCTGATGGATATAAAAAAGCAGAATAATGTCATCAACATTATTCTGCTTAGTAATACTCTCTAATTTGGTATTAAATAACTATAAAACAACTATAGTGTAAAGGTGCGAGCTACAGATACGACTGCACGGGTGTCACTTGTGTCGCTATCTAGGCTAGTATCTTCTACTGCTAAGTTAAAGTCGAAACCTTCCCAGCTTGTCATGTATTCTGCACGATAGTGGTTATAAGATGCATCATCGCCCCAAGCCCATTTGTCTTCGTCTTGCGAAGTTGAGCGGTCAAAGCTCACACGGATATCATGACCTTCGGCAACCGTAAAAGTATGTGCTGCCATGATGATGTAGTGGCCAGCATCGACGCCAAAGTAATCCCATGAGTACCAGAAGTTTAATTCACTTTGGCCCAGTGTTGAGGCATAACCAAACTTGGTGTATAGCTCAGGATAGTAATATTCATCAGAGAGGTCATCACCGTGATAAGTGTAATATGCAAGACCAGCATCGACAGATACCCTGTCTGTTAGCTCAATATATTTGCCTGCGTAAAAATCAAGCTCTAACCAGGTATCATCAGCATTACCAAAGTCTACATTTGATGCCCAGGCGCCTACGTACCAACCATTGTCTGCCGCATAATCAAGACTTGCTTGTATTGCAGGATTATTATCCGTTTGGCTAACACCGTTAAAGGTATAGTCAGAGGTTGCATTAACTGTGGTGCTTAACTCTCCAGCTATTACTGAGGTGGGTAATGCAAATAAGCTTAATAAGGCTAATTTTTTGATTGTCGTGTTCATCATTATTCCTTGGATCATTATTGTTGATTTAATCTAATAATTCGATTTTATTGAAATCGATTTTATTTTCTTTTGGAGACAGTTCAATTGCGCCCACTTTACGATAGCTCGATTTTAAGATGTAAAAGAAACAGCTTAATATCAAGGCTATGGCAAGTGCGCCTACCCATTGAATTTCTAAAAAGTCTAGTTTGAATAACAAGGTTAAGCCACTTAGCAGCACCAGATTACCGACGATATAAGTTAATTTACCGAAACGTTCAACGGTTAGATTTAAGTTGTCTGTATATAAACGGATTAACGAATCAAGTGAGTTAACCACAAATGTGACGCCTACAATAACCATCGCAAGATTATAGAAACCTGATGTATCTATGCCATTTGCACTGTAGTAATAAAGCACGGTGAACCAAATAGCGATAGGTATAGAAGGAAACACCATCATGGCAACTAATACTTGATAGGTTTTCATTCCGCCAACAAAGCGTGCGGTAAATTGACCAATCATAATACTCCATGCAAACCACCAAAATAGGTAGAACTCATGGTAGTCATTAAACGGCAGCACAAAGTTATGGATATTACCAAAGTAGTCGCCAATCAAAGCAAAGGTGGTAAAGAACTCACCGACACTCGAGTCGTCTGATAAGAAGGCACCTGACCACATCACGGCAATCAAACCAAAGAATAACCAGGTACTGCCTAAACTAAGATAACGCACATAACGGATGCTGGTGCTTGAATAGACTGCGGCTGCAATAACCAAAAATACGATTAAATAGAAGCTGCTGACAATGGATTCACCATCGCCTAATTGAGGTAAATACCAAGGTAAATTGGTTAACAATAAGTAAGCGGTAAAGGCACAAGTACCGATAATTACTAAGTTATTGATAAATTTGATCAGTGGAATTTCAAAATATTTTACTCTTGGTTCGATAACACAGAAGTAGAAGCAGGTTAAAAAGTAAAAAGCCCAAATTAAACAAGCCCAAAAGCCAAACTCAATCGCCAGTGGATTGGTAAATCCGTACTCTGGGCTAGTGGCTAAGTCGGCGTATCCTGCAAATTCAGTCAGTGGGAACATGATCAGCCCCACATCTAAACCCGAGGTAAATAGAATCGCAATAAAAGTAAATTTACGCACTGGTGTGACACCAATACATTGCATATTACCCCAGCGATAAATCACAAATGCGATAGCGGCGAATGTAAATAAAATACCGATTGATAACCAGGTTGTCATTACTTAGCTCCTGATTTTATTGTGTGTGCAAACATAATGTTGGCTCCTTGTTGTATGTTTTTAATACCATAGAACAATTTTTAAAGGCAAAATGCCCTCAGGCCTTAAGTATCGTATTGACGATAGTTAAACCCTGATAGATTGAACTTGGCTAAATTGACCATTTACAAAAACGTAGGTTGGCCATCAACCTGTTGTTTATGCGTATTCAGCAATACGCATAAACGAATAGATATTAATTAATTTGTCGCTTAGGTGCCTGAAGACGTTGCGATGTTTGCCATTGTTCGGCAACTGTCACCGTTGCCAAACTTGGCGCAAGCGGCGTATTACCTAAAATTAGATCGGCTGCGCGCTCGGCGACCATAATAGTCGGAGAGTTCAAGTTGCCGTTGGGAATGGTCGGAAAAATTGACGAATCAACGACTCGTAAACCTTTAAGACCGCGAACTTTTGTTTCAGAGTCAACAACTGCCATTTCATCTTCGCCCATTTTGCATGAGCAAGAAGGGTGATAGGCGCTTTCGACTGAGCGTCTTACAAAACGGTCAATTTCTTCATCGGTTTGTATCGCAAGGCCTGGTTGAATTTCTTCACCCCGATATTCATCTAAACCTGGTTGATTAATAATTTCACGGGTTAAACGAACACACGCTCTAAAGCCTTCAATATCATCTTGATGCGATAAATAATTGAACTGAATTTGTGGAGCAATCTTGGCATCATTTGATACAACTGTTACCGCGCCACGGCTTTTAGGTTTATTGTGGCCAATATGTACTTGGAAACCATGGCCAGCAAACGCTTCTTTACCGTCGTAACGCATGGCAGCAGGTAAGAAGTGGTACTGTAAATCAGGCCACTCTAAGCCCGCTTTTGAGCGGATAAAACCACACGATTCAAAATGGTTAGTTGCGCCCAAACCTGACTTATTTAAAATCCAGCGCGCGCCAATAAACAATTTGTTTAATGGATCAATTTTGCCATTAAGCGAAATCGGCTTTAAGCACTTAAATTGAAAGTAAAACTCTAAGTGGTCTTGCAGATTTTGACCTACACCAGGTAATTGATGTACTTGTTCGATACCAGCATCAGCAAGTGTTTTAGCATCGCCAATACCTGACAGTTGTAAAATGTGTGGTGAACCAATTGAACCCGCAGATAAAATCACTTCTTTATTGCAGTTAACATCAATTAACTCGCCTTTACGTTCGTAACGAACGCCAACAGCCGTTTTGCCTTGCATAATCACTTTATGCACAAGCGCATGAGTGACCACAGTTAAATTCGGGCGTTTCATTGCAGGGCGAAGGTAGGCATTTGCCGTTGACCAGCGTACGCCGTTTTTAACTGTCATGTGCATTGGGCCAAAGCCTTCTTGCTGACTGGCATTGTAATCACTCGTCGCTAGATAACCGGCATCGACACCCGCATCAACAAAAGCTTGATATAACGGATTTTTCATTTCATTACCGTTATTAACCGCTAATGGACCTTGGTCACCACGATAATCATTACCGCCAAAAGACCATGTTTCAGCTTTTTTAAAATAAGGTAGACAGTGAGCATAATCCCAGTCTTTTGCACCTTCTTGCTGCCATTCATCAAAATCACGTGCATGACCACGTACGTAGACCATGCCATTGATTGATGATGAACCGCCTAACACTTTGCCACGCGGACAATGCATACGGCGATTATCCAAATGTGGTTCGGCCTGGGTTTCAAACTGCCATGCATACTTTTTAGTATTCATCGGGATTGAAAGGGCTGTCGGCATTTGGATAAAAATACTCTTGTCGCTTCCACCCGTTTCAAGTATCAGGACTTTATTGTCTGGATTTTCCGTTAAGCGGTTGGCTAATACACAACCTGCGCTACCGGCACCAACAATAATATAATCGTATTGATGAGACATTTGCGTAGACATTAATTGGGTCACTCCTAAAATGGGCTTTCAAGTGACTGCATACCAACGTAAACAGCTTTAATTTGAGTATAGGCTTTTAATGTTTCAGAGCCATTCTCACGACCAATACCAGACATCTTGTAACCACCTACCGGCATTTCTGCAGGAGAGGCACCATAAGCATTTATCCAACAAATACCGGCTTGCATTTGATGAATAACCCGATGTGCACGGGTAATGTCTTGGGTAAATACACCCGCGGCTAAGCCTAGGTGAGTACTATTGGCACGCTTAACGACTTCATCTTCATCAGTAAAGGTAAAGACTGACATCACAGGGCCGAATATTTCTTCTTTTGAAATCGTCATCTCATCAGTGCAATCTGTAAATACCGTCGGCGCCACAAAGAAACCATTAGGTGCATTGTCAGGCGTTAATGCTGTTCCGCCTGTTAATAAGGTGGCACCTTCTTTTTTACCGATTTCAATGTAGTCGAGTACTTTTTGTTGATGATCGCGTGAAATCAATGCACCAAAATTGGTATCAGGGTGCATTGGATCGCCACAAACGATGTTTTGCTCAGTACGTTGTTTTAAACGTTGGATAAAGCGCGGATAAATATCTTGCTGCACAAATACGCGAGTACCGTTGGTACACACTTCACCTTGAGTATAGAAATTAGCTAACATCGCGGCTGATACCGCATTTTCGACATCGGCATCGTTAAAGATAATCAATGGCGACTTTCCGCCTAGCTCCATGGTCACTTCTTTTAGTGAACCCGCAGCAGCGGCCATGACTTTTTTACCTGTACCGACTTCACCAGTAAATGACACTTTAGCGATATCTTCATTGGTGGTTAACCATACGCCAACGCTACCGTCACCTTGTACCACGTTAAACACGCCATCTGGCACACCGGCTTGAGTGAATATCTCCGCCAAACGCATTGCGCCTCGAGGGGTTTCTTCTGATGGTTTAAAAATCATTACATTGCCGCAAGCCAAAGCCGGAGCGGCTTTCCAACACGCAATTTGTAACGGGTAGTTCCATGCGCCAATACCGGCACAAATACCTAATGGTTCACGGCGAGTATAATAGAAGTCAGCACCAACAGGTTGTTGATTACCTTCAATACTTGGCGCAAGTCCAGCAAAGAATTCTATTGAGTCAGCGCCAGTTACCACATCAACAACCGAGGCTTCTTGCCATGGTTTACCTGTATCGAGTACTTCACCCATTGCTAGCTCATCATTGTGTTCACGTAGTAGGGCGACGGCTTTAAGCAAAATACGGCTACGTTCTATCGGCATCATCGCTGACCAAACAGCAAAACCTGCTTTGGCACTCTCTATTGCGGCTTTCTGCACAGATTCGGTTGCGACTTCAACTAAATAGCTGACATCTCCAGTTGCAGGGTTGATAACCTGGAAGGTTTCGCCACTGCCATTTGCAATATACTTACCGTGAACATAATTTTGATAGGTGATTAACGCTGACATTCAATTTCTCCGTGTTGCACGATCACAGCCTCGATAAAGGCTTTAGATAAAATTTGGGCTTGGTTAAAATCTTCTGTAGGGGTGTGACTTAGCGCGCTGCGTAACCAAAAACCGTCAATAATTGCAGCGGTTTGCTTTGCTGCATTAATGGCTGCCATGTTTGGCAATAATTGTTTAAACGAAAAAAGCAGGTTGCTATATAGGCGTTGGCTATTGATGTGTTGAAGTCTTGCCAGTCCTGGATCGTGCATTGCTTGAGACCAAAAGCTTAACCATGTTTTTGCCGCGGCGTTTGAGCGTTGTAAATCAGTAAAATTGGCTTCAACTATCATCAATAATCTGGCCATTGGAGTTAATGTTTTACCTGATGTTCTTGCCAGTAATGCTTGCTTTAACTGCTCAAGTAAAAATTTTTGAGTTGCTTCGATCAAACCTTGTTTACCACCAAAATAGTGACTAATAATGCCTGATGACATTCCAGCTATACCACTAATGGTATTAATGGTAGTTTTTTGTAATCCAAAACGTTCAACTGACATTAATGTGGCTTCAATTAACTGTTGTTGTCGAACACTTTTCATAACAGGTCTTGGCATTAATAATTTCCTATTTATAACGTAAACAATCATTGATTGAACGTTCAATTAACATCAATCCTAATGATTAGAGCACTAACTATCAAGTTTTTATTTGATTTAGAACACAGTAATTTATGCCATCTTTTGATAGATCTTTATTGAGTTTATTTGTAATTGATTGTTATTAAATGATTATTATTGTTTTGTTTAACATGGATTATGAATTTAGGTTTACGGAAAAAGATTCGTGCTGAAATCATTTTGGTTGTGATTCATCAGTGACATCTGTTATTTGAATGGAATTATAGCTAAATAGAGTAACTGAATTAATTGCACTAAAATAAGCGTGAAATAGAGAAAAAAGCATATAAAATTGCTGATAATTTTTGTAACAATATACGATTCTCGATATGAGAAATAGAAAGTTTAAAGGTGACATTCTGATAGTTTGGCATAGGTTAGAAATAGGTTGCGGGTTCAGATTAACGCTGAAAACCTTGGTAGCACATTCAAAGTGATACGCTATGGCCACACATGACCTTTATGTTGATAATTAAGCGATCAAAGCCTGTCGGTGGGCATATACTCCAAAGTAAGACAACCAGGATAATAAGATGGACAGTACAACAATGATCATGTGGAGCGTATTATTTGGTGCGATTGGGATGGGGTATTTTATTTATGGCAAACGCCAACAAGCTATTGTTCCGTTATGCATTGGTATGGTCTTAATGGTGTTTCCGTATTTTGTTGCCAGTGTGGCTAGCTTAGTTATAGTCGGTATTGTGTTAGTTATAATACCGTATTTCTTGCGCCACTAATTGTTGTATGTTGATAAGCTATTTACGCCGCTCACGCAAACATGTTGAATGAGCGGCCTAGTTTCAAATCTAGACTAATCAATATTTTATTTAATCTAGTTCAACAAAAATAATGCCTTTGCGCTGAATGTAGATCAATCTCCAACCAAATAAAACCGCTGCTGCTGTGAGCCCTGCTATGAGTCCTATCCAGAATCCATGTGCGCCCATAGCGGGAACAATATAGTCGGTATATGCCAATACATACCCTAATGTCATGCCGATAAACCAATATGAAAATAAGGTAATATAGAACGCGCTACGAGTGTCTTTATAACCACGTAATGCCCCTGCGGCGACAACCTGAATAGAATCTGATATTTGATATAAAGCAGCCATTAGCATCAGGCTACCCGCTAATGCGACAACCTCTGGGTTATCATTATATAGTAGTGCTATTTCATGTCTAAATACTACGGTTGAAATAGCGGTTAACATAGCCAGAGAGAAGGATAAACCTAAGCCAACGTAAGTGACTAATTGCGCTATATCGGTCCTTTCTCGGCCAAGATAATACCCAATGCGAATGGATGCCGCGATACCAATGGATAAGGGCAGCATGAACACAATAGATGAAAAATTTAACGCAATTTGATGGCTTGCTACGACATTTGCTCCCATTGGTGCTAGAAATAATGCAATAACCGCAAATAGACTGACCTCAAAGAATAGTGCCATTGCAATAGGAAATCCCAGTTTGCTCATCGATTTAATCGTGGTCCACTTAGGGGCGTAAAATTGCTTAAAGGGAGCAATATCAATAAATTTCTTATCAATTAGCATATATATGGTCATAGCAATCAACATTGCCCAGAAGACCATCGCGGTTGCCACCCCACACCCAGCGCCGCCCATGGCTGGCACCCCAAATTCACCATAAATAAAGATGTAATTTGCAGGAATATTGACCGCTAAGCCAACAAATCCAATCACCATAGTAGGTAAAGTGTAAGATATGCCTTCGCTGCAACCTCGAAGTACTTGATATAAAGCAAATGCAGGTGCGCCCCAAAGGATGCCATCAATATAACCGACAGTTAAGCTATGTAACTGTGGTTCTAAATCCATTAAATCTAAAATATAGCTCGAAGAGGCTAAAAATAACATCACACCCAAAGCACCAATTATGGCAATATAACCAGCTTGAAACAGTAAATTAGGGATCACCTTTTGATTATCTGCGCCGTGATGTTGTGAAAATACTGGTGTGAAGGCCATCAATAGGCCTTGAACAAATAAAATCGCCGGTAACCATAAACTTGTGCCGACGGCAACAGCCGCCATATCGACAGCGCTAACTCGTCCAGCCATGACAGTATCAATAAAACCCATCATAGTTTGAGTTACTTGAGCGATTAATATCGGTAAAGCGAGTTGTATTAAGCGCTTGGCTTGAAAGCCGGTGTTATTCATATTTGAGCCTATTATTAAACGAGAGTTATTTTATGTTTACAGGAATTGTACAAGCCACGTGTGAAGTGGTATCGGTTCAACAGCAAGCTGGATTGAAACGTTTTGAAATTGCGTTTAAACCTGAATTGCTAACAGGATTACAAACAGGTGCCAGTGTTGCAACCAATGGCGTTTGCTTAACAGTAACTAAGATAGCGAATGATAAGGTTTATTTCGATGTAATGGAAGAATCATTAGGACTAACTAACTTAGATAGAGTCCAGCAAGGTGACCAAGTTAATATTGAGCGTTCGTTAACCTTTGGCAGTGAAATTGGCGGGCATATTCTTTCTGGTCACATTCATACCCAAGCGGAAGTGATATCGGTCAGTGATACTGCTGAACATTATGATATTGAGTTGGCTTTAGATACTAAGTGGAAAGATTATGTATTTTATAAAGGTTTTGTCGCTGTCAATGGCTGTAGTTTAACAGTAGGGCAACTGACAGCGCGCGGTTTTAAATTGCACTTTATCCCAGAGACACTGAGACTCACCAATATTAAAACATACCAAGTAGGCGATAAAATGAATATTGAAATTGATAGTCAAACTCAAGTTATTGTCGATACGGTTGAGCGTATTTTAGCCAAAAAGCGTGTTGATTAGTTATCAGACGATAATTTAGCTAGATATTAGGGCCTTTTTCAAGGTTGTTTTTGCAGCGAATTGTTGGCCATTTGTACAAGGCAGAGACTTTGTGGTGTCGTTATTCTACATAAAAAGTCGATAACGCAATAAAAATGACCAATAAACGCTGCCCGAAGGGGTCGACTACAAACGTTTTACTCTTTGTTGAATGCATCTTAGTGAATAAAGAGTTGCTTAGATGACCAGGCATCAATCCATTCGCCTTAATTAAAACGTTGTTAACTCGAACAAAATTCAACCAGTAAAGAGCGGGCCCTAGTAAATTTGTTCATCATCTGAACCAATAAATAATTGAATGGTTCGCCTGCTGTCATCTAAATGCATTTTTATATGGATAGGATTACAGCAGATACGGCAATCATCATAATATTCTTGATCGCCTGAACTGGCATCAATGGTTAAATGTTGATGATGACCACAATGTGGGCAGCTTATTGAGCGCGACAATAATTTCATATCTTGTGCACCTGAGATGGAGTTTAAGTTATTTTCTGAGCTTTATTAAATATAGTCCTACATTAAATATAGTCCTACTTTGGCGATTCCGCATCTAATCTAAGAGACGAATTTATTCTATCTAGGTAATAATGACAGTGGTTAAAGGTTGATCCGTCACTATGATGTCACATACAATTGAATACTACGTTTTTGGGTAACTAAGACTCTTGTACTGTCTTTATTTCAAAAATGTTTTCACAACTTTTATTCACTATTTACCAAGTGGCCCTACGTGTGGGTCACCACTGGACAAGGAATTTTCATGCCTGTTATTACATTGCCTGATGGCAGCAAACGTGAGTTTGCTAATCCCGTATCTACCCTTGATGTTGCTGCAGACATCGGCCCAGGCTTAGCAAAAGCCTGTATTGCTGGCCGTGTGAACGGTGAACTAAAAGATGCTTGCGATTTAATTTTTACCGATGCGGATTTATCTATCATCACGGCTAAAGATGAAGAGGGTGTTGAAATCCTTCGTCATTCTTGTGCGCATTTATTAGGTCATGCTATTAAGCAGCTTTGGCCTCAAACTAAAATGGCCATTGGTCCAGTTATCGATAATGGTTTTTACTATGACATCGATTTAGAGCACAAGCTTACCCAGGACGATATAGATGCGTTAGAAAAGCGCATGCTAGATCTGGCTAAAACAAACTATGACGTAGTAAAACGTGTAGTGTCTTGGCAAGAAGCCCGTGATGCATTCAGCGCGCGCGGTGAAGAATACAAAATTGCCATCTTAGATGAAAATATCAGTAAAGATGCAACGCCTGCTTTATATGACCATGAAGAATATATCGACATGTGTCGTGGTCCACACGTCCCTAACATGCGTTTTTGTCAAAACTTTAAGTTAATGAGTGTTGCGGGTGCGTATTGGCGTGGCAACTCTGATAACAAGATGTTACAACGCGTTTATGGTACGGCTTGGGCAGATAAAAAAGCCCTTAAAACGCACCTTACACGCTTAGAAGAAGCGGCTAAACGTGACCATCGTAAAATTGGTAAGCAGTTAGATCTTTATCATATGCAAGAAGAAGCACCTGGTATGGTGTTTTGGCACAACGATGGTTGGAGCATATTTTTAGAACTTGAAAAATTCATCCGTCAAAAGCTAGGTCAATACACTTATCAAGAAGTGAAAGGCCCGTTAATGATGGATCGCGTCTTATGGGAACGTTCTGGTCACTGGGATAAATACTCAGAAGCCATGTTTACCACAAGTAGCGAAAGTCGTGAATATGCCATTAAGCCAATGAACTGTCCTGGTCACGTGCAAATCTTTAATCAAGGCTTAAAGTCATACCGTGACTTGCCATTGCGTATGGCTGAGTTTGGCTGTTGTCATCGTAATGAACCATCAGGTTCATTACATGGTTTAATGCGTGTGCGTGGTTTTACCCAAGATGATGCCCATGTTTTCTGTACTGACGATCAAGTGCAAACAGAAGTGAGTGCATGTATTCAAATGGTATATGACACATATGGCACATTTGGTTTTGAAAACATTGTTGTTAAGCTATCAACGCGTCCAGAAAAACGTATTGGTGATGATGATATGTGGGACCGTGCTGAAGAGGCATTAAAGCAAGCGCTTAAAGCTAATAATATCAAATATGAGATATTACCAGGCGAAGGTGCTTTCTACGGTCCTAAGATTGAATTCACATTACATGATTGTTTAGATCGCGCTTGGCAGTGTGGTACTGTACAATTAGATTATGCATTACCAACTCGTTTGGGCGCAACGTATGTTGCAGAAGACAATAGTCGCCAAACACCAGTAATGATACATCGTGCCATTCTTGGCTCATTAGAACGTTTCATCGGTATCTTGATTGAAGAGTATGCTGGTAAATTCCCAACATGGCTTGCACCTATGCAAGTTGTAGTAATGAATATTACCGACAAACAGTCTGAATATGCTGAAGAAATTGTAAAAAACTTCAAAAAACAGGGCATTCGTGCATCTTTTGACTTGAGGAATGAGAAGATAGGCTTTAAAATACGCGAACACACCTTAAGACGTGTGCCTTATTTGTTGGTCGTAGGTGATCAAGAAATGGAGAATAAGGAAGTTGCGGTGCGTACCCGTGATGGTATCGATTTAGGTAAGCTTAAAATCGAAGATTTTGCTACCATGATACATCAACAGATTTCGCTCCGTAGTCTAAAATTGTTGGAGGAATAGGTCATAAAGATCAAAAGAACAGCAGGGCGACAACCAGCGCCTAATAGAATCAATGATGAAATCACCGGTGTTCCTGAAGTCCGTTTATCGGATCTAGAAGGTGAGCCCATTGGTATCGTTAGCATTAAAGAAGCTCAAAGCGTCGCGGATGAAGCAGGGGTAGACCTTGTTGAAATCAGTCCAAACGCTGAGCCTCCAGTTTGTCGCATAATGGACTACGGTAAGTTCCTTTTTGATAAAGCGAAAGCGCAAAAGGAACAAAAGAAGAAGCAGAAGCAGGTCCAGGTTAAGGAAATAAAATTCCGTCCTGGAACTGATATAAACGACTATCAGGTAAAACTACGCAACCTGATTCGTTTTCTAGAAGATGGGGACAAAGCGAAAATTACGCTGCGTTTCCGTGGTCGCGAAATGGCACACCAAAACCTAGGTATGGATCTTTTGAACCGTATCAAGGCTGATTTGGAAGAATATGCGGTTGTTGAATCTTTCCCGAAAATGGAAGGTAGACAAGCAATTATGGTGCTAGCACCTAAAAAGAAATAGTAGGGCAACCTAAAAGTAGCAAAAGTCTCTTGAGGCTTTTGCTCGCCTTACGTTTATTAAATATCCCAATGCGGAGTTTTAGAAATGCCTAAAATGAAAACAGACAAGGGTGTACAAAAGCGCTTCAGAAAAACCGCTAATGGTTTCAAGCGCAAACAAGCACACTTACGTCATATTTTGACCAAGAAGAGCACTAAGCGTAAACGTCACTTACGTGCAAAATGTTTAGTAGCCAAGTCTGATGTGCCAGCAATTGCACGTCAACTACCATACGCTTAATTAAAGGAGCAATGAACAATGCCTAGAGTTAAGCGTGGTGTAACCGCTCGTGCTCGTCACAAAAAAGTACTTAAACTAGCTAAAGGTTATTATGGCGCTCGTAGCCGTACTTTCCGTGTTGCTGTTCAAGCAGTAACTAAAGCTGGTCAATATGCTTACCGTGACCGTCGTCAAAAGAAACGTCAATTCCGTCAATTATGGATTGCGCGTATCAATGCGGCTTCTCGTCAAAATGGCCTGTCTTACAGCCGTTTCATTAACGGTTTGAAAAAGGCGTCTATCGAAATCGATCGTAAGATTTTGGCTGACATCGCTGTATTCGATAAAGTTGTATTTACAATTTTAGTTGAAAAAGCAAAAGAAGCTTTAACTAAGTAATTAGTTAATCGGCTTTGAAAAAGGAACCTTAGGGTTCCTTTTTTTATGCCATTTTGCGAGCTAATCTCAGTTTGGGATAATAGACGCTTACCAAATAGCTTTTGAGGTTGCTAACAGCGTTACATTCACGTGCCGTAGGCCAACTATTGACGTGTTAAATTTAGCGTAAAACGTCATTAGCGGCTTTCCTTAACCATCATAAGACATCAGCTAAAGTAAACTCAGAATGGTGTATATGTTCAACCTAAATTAATTCGGTTTGATTAATCATCTTTTATCAGCATAATAGCTCGTCGATTGCTAAACATAATTGAGTAGCAATAGGCACTCAGTCATTTAAATGATAGTTTTACTCCCGATAAAGTCTATTTTTGGCTTAGTTATCTAGTTTTATTCATTAAAGTTGATGCATTAAACTTAAATCACCTATGAGTAGCTTAATAAACCCGTGAAATCTAATACTTGTCAAACTCCCTCCAAGCTAGCGAGTTTAACCACCATGGTGGCCGCAGAATTTAGTGAAGGTGGCGCATTGTCACGTCACGTACATCAATATCGTAGTCGTCAAACTCAAACCGATATGGCCCTAGCGGTAAGTGAAGCTATCGTAAAAAAAATAAATTTAATTTTAGAGGCAGGGACTGGTGTCGGTAAAACTTTTGCCTATCTTATTCCGGCATTATTAAGCGGCAAACAAGTGGTGGTGAGCACGGGCAGTAAAAATCTACAAGAACAATTATTTTTAAAAGATTTACCTGCATTATTAACCATGTTGGATATTCAACCAAGAATTGCATTACTTAAGGGACGTAGTAACTATTTGTGCCAATTGCGTTTAGATAAACAAATGCAGTATGCAAGTCAATATAGTGAGCAGGCTTTAGATGATTTACTCAAAATTAACCAGTGGGCAGTACTGAGTAAAGATGGTGATATAGGTAATTTAACGTCAGTCTCTGAAAATTCTCCCATTATCCCCAGCGTTGTCAGTACAAAAGAAAGTTGTACCGGAAAAAAATGTGATTTTTATGACGTGTGTTTTACCCGTAAAGCACGAGTGAAAGCCATGGACGCTAAACTGGTGGTGGTGAATCATCATTTATTTTTTGCTGATAGATTGCTCAAAGACACCGGCTTTGCAGAGCTTCTGCCTGATCCTGATGTTGTTATTTTTGATGAGGCTCATTTAATTCCCGATATTTGTATTAGTTATTTTGGTAGTCACGTCAGTAGTCGCGAAATTGATAAACTGTTAAACAGTTTGGTGATGATTCATAAGCTTAAAATTCGCGACAGCATTCAGATTGAACACTTTGCTAATCGCTCAATAATGCAACTAGCTCAGTGGCATAATGAGATGTTTGATAGCGGTAAAACCGATTGGCGCCAGGTATTATCGACTAAAGCACTCATTGTTAGTGCTTGGGCATTACATCAATCATTAACCGAGTTAAGTGAATTACTTATGCATCACTTAGGTCGTGACGATGATTTAGATAATGCTTTTGAGCAGCTCCATGATTTAAATGATAGGTTAAAAATATTTTTTGAATGCCAAGACCCCCAAGCGGCTTACAGTGTTGAATATGGACCACGATTTATCACACTTCGCGCTTCACCTATTAATGTGGCTAAGCAATGTGAGCTGTTGTTTGACCCTAAAATAAGTTGGATTTTTACCTCGGCAACACTGCAAGTTAACCGCCAGTTAAATCATTTTGCAAAAGAATTAGGTTTACATAAAGCAACTCAAATTATTTTAGACAGTCCATTTGATTATCCAAATCAGGCGATGTTCTGTGTGCCTAGGCATTTAGGGAAAGTAGGGCAAACGCAAAATAGTGCTAAACAATTGGTTGAGGTTTGTGTAAAAGCAATTAATGCAGCGCAGGGGCGCACGTTTATCTTATTCACTAGTCATAGCATGCTAGAGCAAGTTGCTGGATTATTGCGCAGCCAAGTTAGTTACCCTTTACTGGTACAAGGGCACGCCAGTAAGCAAAGTTTACTGAATAAATTTCGTCAATTAGGCAATGCTGTGTTACTCGGTACGGGCAGTTTTTGGGAAGGAGTCGATGTCAGGGGGAAATTACTCAGCTGTGTGATTATTGATAAGCTACCATTCGTTTCTCCAGATGATACTTTATACCGCGCAAGGGCTGCCAGTGTAGAAAGACAAGGGCTTGACCCTTTTGTAACGATTTCGTTGCCGCAAGCTGTGATTGCATTAAAACAGGGTGTTGGCCGATTGATCCGTGATGAGAAAGACCGTGGGGTGTTGATTTTATGCGATAACCGCATTGTAAACCGACCTTATGGGCAAGCTTTTATTAATTCTTTGCCACCAATGCACCGTACACGTGATTTAGATAGTGCGTTACACTTTTTAAAACAAATTCCATAAGTTATCATAGCAACCTAATTTTGTTCCAGATTGGTTGTAAACATGACATTTCACACTCCACTGCGTGTTCTTGCGCTTGATACCTGCACCGAGTCATGCTCTGCTGCGCTGACTATTGATGGTAAGGTTTATTCCCGCACAGTTGATGCACCGCGTGAACACAGTCAACGTATACTGCCAATGGTAGATGAATTACTTAAAGAAGCTCAAGTAAAGCTAGTTGATGTTGATGTTATTGCTTATGGTCGTGGCCGGGTAGTTTTACTGGTATTCGCATTTGTACCAGCATGACCCAAGGTTTAGCCTTGGGAACCGATTTACCTGTTATTGGTATTTCAACATTAGCCGCTATGGCCCAAATGGCGATAACGCTTCATGAGGCGGAGCAAGTATTTTGTACCATTGATGCACGTATGAATGAAGTGTATGTTGGTCAATTTATTGCCAAAGAGGGTATTGCTATTTTGGTTGGCATTGAGCAAGTTTGCGCGCCGCAAGAGGTTGAGCTGCTCTTAGATGGTAATAAAGCTATTATTGCTTGTGGTACAGGGTTTGATGCGTATCCAGCGTTACTTGAGTTGGCTGATAATATTCAATTATATGAAGATCTTAAATACCCTGATGCTAAAGCAATGATCACTTTGGCTGAATATGGCGTGAGTCAAAAGTTGCATACCAGTGTAGATGAGCTTGCCCCAGTGTACATTCGTGATAAAGTGACTTGGAAGAAGCTACCGGGTAGAGAGTAACTCTTTAAAAAATTCTCCTAAGTTATTTAAATGGCAGCAAACGAATAAGACAGTAGCGAAAGTCATAAAGATGATTAACTTAATTAGTGTCATGTTAAAGCCATATTTTCTTCATGTATTTAAACTGAGCAGATCACGACAATAGCATAAAGTGATAACTTTGCTAAACTGATTAGGATCCAATCGATTTGCTGTAATGCGTAATGAGCGTCTGGCTAAGTTATATTTAAGTTATTAACGTTGGTGCTTTGTAAGCTTAATTGATTTAAGCTTACAAAGTTAAATAATACTGTAGTGATTTGTACAGCAGATAAAAATATTCTCGAGATTAGCAAGAATGCAGATAAATCAGTCATCGGTTCATCAAACAGCCACTCAACAAGGCATTAAAACGTCTTTGAGTCAGGCGGTTGCGGGTAATCGTCCGCTAGAATCAATAACTGATATTAACTCAATCAATTCAAATCAAACCGTTAAAAATAATATTCTTCCAGGTCAACCTTCAACCAATGATATCAAAGTTGATGTAGAAGCGTCTTCATTAAGTCAGCAAGAAAGAGAACAAACGGTTGAGAAGTCGGGCTTATTTGAGTTTAAAGGCAACACGCAGCTTTTTGACAGCGCAACCATTATTGTGTCCGACAGCCAACAAAATCAAGTCGAATACGATCGTGATAAACAGCCTAATCGTGGTGCAATTGATGTGTATCTGATGACTCAGCATGCTGCGAAGCGAGATGAAATTCAACAGATGGTCGGGGTTGATCTTTACGCTTAATTCATCAACCAGTGTTAAGCAGTTTGATTCTTTTTCTATTTCTTTAAGTGCTTTATAACAACGACTTGGTATCTTAATGCTTAATAAGCATTCCCTCTGTAAGACAATTCTGATTTACTAACCTCAATTATTCTATAAATAATCATAAATATTAATGGCCCCTCTAAATCGTAATAGCATATTAGCTTCATCATCTGGCATTCCTAGTCGTGGCCGGTTTGTACTGGAACTGATAGTGGCTTTTTTATTAACACGGCTGCCTTTTATTAGCGTGCCTTTTAAATGGTTTGAAAGTTATTTTCATGAATTGTCCCATGGCTTAGCAACCATAATGTCAGGGGGCGTCGTCAGCTCTATTGCGCTGTTCCCTAATGGGGCTGGGCTTTGTTATAGCCAAGGAGGCAATGCGATATTCATAGCATTTGCAGGTTATTTAGGCGCTGCTTTGTGGGGCTATCTGATCTTTCTGTTAGCCACTTGGCGTGATGGTATTCGATTTACCTTGTCATTATTGGCTATTACTCTTTTAGGGTCGATTGTGTTGTGGGCAAGAGACTTACTCACTATTGCCATTTTATTGTGTTTAACTGGACTTATTTTGTTACCACTTAAATTAAAAAATAGTCGCCCTTTAAATAGTTTGCTGCGTATATTAGGCTTGATGATAATCCTAAATGCTATGGCGAGTCCCATGGTGTTATTTGGTTTGGCAGGCCAGGGAGATGCTGTAGCACTGGCGCAAATGACTTGGATCCCAGCTTGGATTTGGGTTGTTATTTGGTTAGTGGTGAGTTGTGGTATGTTATGGCTTAGTTGGCAAAAAAGTTGATTCAATAAAAAGGAATGTTAAATGAAACATAAAATAGCACTCGCGCTAGCGGTTAGCTTCGCAACAGTGGGAATGTATTCAACCGCAATGGTTACTTCTGTACAAGCTGAAGAAATTAAAGTTAATGACGCATTAGCGGCAGCCGTAACAAGTGATTTTAGAACCGAGTCGAATAAATTAAGAGACAGCGCGCGTCATCCTGCAGAAACGTTAGCTTTTTTTGACATTAAAGCAGATCAAACTGTGATTGAGCTTTGGCCTGGTGGCGGTTGGTATGCAGAGATCCTCGCCCCCTATTTGGCTAAAAATGGTCAATATGTTGCGGCAAACTTTGAAACTAAGCCTGCCGAGGACAACCGTCAAACAGAGTATTATAAATCAGCAGGTGTAAAGTTTGAAAAATGGGTGGCAGACAATAAAGCATCTGTTGGTAATGTACAGTTTGTGACGTTAAGCCCACCTGAAAAATTTAACTTGGGTAAAGACAATTCAGCCGATCATGTATTGACCTTCAGAAACCTACATAACTGGGCAATGAAAGGGCAATTAGAAGGCGTATTTAATGCGGCTTATGCAGTACTAAAAGATGGTGGTACTTTTGGTGTAGTTGAGCATAGAGCGAATGTCGGTATGGCTGCAGAAAGTGGCTATATGGAGCAAAATCAAATGGTCGAATTAGCTAGGAAATCAGGTTTTGAATTGCTAGCAAGTTCGGAAGTGAATGCTAATACCAAAGATACCAAAGATTATCCTAAAGGCGTGTGGACATTACCACCACGCCTTGCAATGGGTGATGAAGATAAACAAAAATATCTTGATATCGGTGAAAGTGACCGGATGACATTAAAGTTTATTAAAAAAGCGAAGTAAGCTATGCAATTAGATGAGTCAAAGCACTATTCCACAGCAGTGGAACAAGGTCAGCCGATGACAATAGCTTTGGCTCATTTAACGTTATCGGCTATCCGTTATGGTGATGCCGATAAGCCTATTATTTTGGCCTGTCATGGATGGTTAGATAACTTAAACAGTTTTATCCCCTTGGCCGAGGCTTTTTTACAATCAGATCTAGCTAACCACCATCAACTCATCACTTTTGATTGGCCAGGACACGGTTTTTCAGACCACAGACCAGGACAATATCCACTGCACTGGGTGGATTATTTGTATGATTTGCATGCGCTTATTAATTTTATTCAACCGGATCTAGCTCAACCAATCATTCTATTAGGCCACTCCCTTGGCGGCATTGTTGCAAGTGCTTATAACGCTAGTTTTCCCCAACGAGTATCTCAATTAATTCTTATCGAAGCGCTTTCTCCCTTATTCGAAGCTGCAAATAATAATGCATCAAGAATAAGTCGCAGTTTTACCCAACATACTCATTTACTCACTAAGCCGTTAAAAACCGACACTAAAGGGTATGCGTCAATTGACATCGTGGTAAAAGCGAGACAACAACTGACAGGGATGGATCAAATATGGTGTCGACTTATTGCTAAAAGAAATCTTGAGTATATTGATAATCTTTACTATTGGCGCAGCGATCCTCGGTTAAAGTTAGACTCAGTTTATAGAATGAGTTTCGAACAAGTCGATGCATTAATGAGCCAAAGCACTACTGATACCTTGTTAGTGTTAGGACAAACGGGTTTTAAGCAGTTAAAATCAGCTCAACCACAGGCTAGAAAATGGTTTAAACATCTTGAAATAGCCGAAATAGACGGCGATCATCATCTGCATATGGGGAATGCTGTTGGATTACTCAGATTGATTCGAGCTTTTATTCTAAAATAAATGTTAATCCCGCTTAAAGCACTATTATTTTCGTGTCGATTATGTGATTATGTTCAAAATTAAAACGCTTGTATGATTTTAAATATAGGCGATAACAATAACAATGCGTTGACTGATTATTGCCATATCATAACAATAGCCAATAACAGAAAAACGCTTTTAGCCACTGACGGGGAATGCACGTCTTAGCATAGTGGCCATTACAGGAGACACACGTGGACCAGCCTTGGATTAAGCACCTGCCAGCCGATGTACCGGCTGAAATAGACCCAGATCAATTTCCTTCATTGGTTGCCATGTTTGAAAGCGCTGTAGCGAAATACGCAGATCAGCCCGCTTTTATTAACATGGGTGCAACTATGACCTATCGTAAGCTTGAAGAAAGAAGCCGTGCTTTTGCCGCTTATTTACAAAATGAATTGAAGCTTGAAAAAGGCGATAGAGTGGCATTAATGATGCCAAACCTACTTCAATACCCTATAGCGCTTTTTGGTGTATTACGTGCGGGTATGGTCGTTGTCAATGTGAACCCCCTTTATACTCCAAGAGAGCTTAAGCACCAATTAACAGACTCTGGTGCGAAAGCTATTGTTGTTGTGTCTAACTTTGCCAAAACGCTAGAAGAAGTGGTTGATCAAACCTCTGTGGAGTCTGTCATTATTACAGGCTTAGGCGATCAACTCAGTGCACCAAAGCGAACTTTAGTCAATTTTGTGGTTAAGTATATTAAAAGAATGGTTCCAAAATACCATTTACCTCACGCACTATCATTTCGAGACAGTTTATCTAAAGGACGCCGATTACAATATGTTAAGCCAGTTGTCACAGGTAACGATTTAGCTTTTTTACAATATACTGGCGGCACAACAGGAGTCTCTAAAGGTGCTATGTTGAGCCACAGAAACGTTGTTGCCAACGTTTTACAAGCCAATGGCGCATACTCACCGGCATTAGATGATGGTACCGAGTTTGTTGTTACTGCATTACCGCTTTATCATATTTTTGCATTAACGGTAAATTGCTTATTATTTTTACATAAAGGTAGCAAAAACTTATTAATCACTAATCCAAGAGATATTCCCGCATTTGTTGCTGAGCTTAAAAAGTATCCTTTTACGGCATTAACAGGTGTAAACACCTTATTTAATGCTTTAGTTAATAATGATGATTTTAAAAGCTTAGATTTCAGCGGGCTGAAACTGTCAATTGGTGGTGGCATGGCGGTGCAAAGAGCGGTTGCAGATAAATGGCAAGCTATTACCAAAACGCGCTTACTTGAAGGGTATGGATTAACGGAAGCTTCACCATTAGTTACTTGCTGTCCGTATAATTTAGACGGTTATAACGGCTCTATCGGTTTTCCAGCACCATCGACATTAATTCAAGTGCGTGACGATGACGGAAAAATTTTAGCTCAAGGGCAAACAGGTGAGCTTTTTGCCAAAGGGCCGCAAGTGATGCAAGGTTACTGGCAGCGTCCTGAAGAAACAACCAAAGTGATTGATAAAGAGGGTTGGTTAGCGACTGGTGATATTGGTTACATGGATGAAAAAGGTTTTTTCTTCATAGTTGATCGTAAAAAAGATATGATTTTAGTCTCTGGTTTTAACGTATTTCCTAATGAAATTGAAGAGGTTGTAGCACAGCATCCCAAAGTACTTGAAGTTGCTGCTGTAGGTGTTGCTAACGATGCTAGCGGTGAATTAGTCAAAATATATGTGGTAGCAAAAGATAAGTCATTGTCTGAAAAAGAGCTGATTGAACATTGTCGCCATCATTTAACGGGATATAAAGTACCAAAACTGGTAGAATTCCGAGATGAATTGCCAAAGACCAATGTGGGTAAGATTTTACGCAGACAGCTTAGAGATGAAGCTAATAAAGCGTAAATTTAAAACCGGCATCTAAGCCGGTTTTTTGTTGCTAAGCCCTGAACATAAATGGAGTAAGCTGTGTTAGCGTTCGAGTATATAAGTAATGATGATGCGTTAGCCTCGTTAGTAAAGCAGTATGAACAAGCTACCTTGTTAGTGTTAGACACAGAATTTGTTCGCACCCGTACTTACTATGCACACTTAGGCTTAATACAAGCTTATGATGGTAAAACGCTAGCATTGATTGACCCTGTCGCTATCAAAGATTTATCGTCATTTTGGGCATTATTAACCAATGATAATATTATTAAACTACTTCATTCATGTAGTGAAGATCTTGAAGTCTTCGCCCATTATGGCAACTGTCAACCAAAGCCATTATTCGATAGTCAAATTGCAGCTAGTCTAGCGGGTATGGGACATGGCTTGGGTTATGCAAAGTTAGTTGAACAATGTTTAGGGATTGAATTAGACAAGGGGGAATCACGAACCGACTGGATGAAACGTCCGTTAAGTGAGGCTCAGCTTCAATATGCTGCTAATGATGTATCTTATTTATATCAACTATACCCACAAATATTACAAAAACTTACCGAACAAAATCGTCTAGATTGGTTATATGAAGAAGGCGAGCGGATCACCGAAGGGCGCTTAACTGGTGTTGACCTGGAAGAAGCCTATTTAAAAGTTAAGAATGCTTTTCAATTGACCCGCCCACAGCTGGCTATCTTAAAAGTTATGGCGGCATGGCGTCTTGAAAAAGCCGTCACTCGAAATCTTGCGCTTGGATTTGTAGTAAAAGATCATGCACTCATTGCACTTGCTAAAAAAGCGCCTACAAGCTTGTCAGAGTTAAATCAACTAAATGACTTAACCGACCATGAAAAACGTTTTCATGGAAAAGACTTATTAAAAGTCATGGCAAGTGCAGACATCAATAACCCGCCAGAAGAAGTAGATGTTATTGCGCTAAAGTCAGGTTATAAGTCAGCTTTTAAATTGATCAAAACGCGTTTAACGGATATCAGCGAACAACAATTTGTGCCGCTTGAGTTTATTGGCTCTAAACGGTTAATTCATCAATTCTTAGTTTGGTTATTTGAAGGCAAGCAGGGCGATAAACCGTTAATTTTACAAGGTTGGCGTGGCACTTTAGTCGGCCATAAATTAGATGATATTAGCTTCGATGGCGAATAATTTCAGCGCTTGCTCTTAGTCATAACAGCCAAGCTAATATTAAAAATTAAAAATTAAAAAGGATATCAATGAGTCATATCCTTTTTTACTTTTTAATATTAGGTTGATAAGCCATTAAAATAAATGACTTACCACGCTCTACGCTACCTGGTTTCTGGTAAAGTCACGTTCAGCTCTAGAACAGATAAATTATCATCATTTTGTTCTAATTGAACCGTGACCTGATCATCAGAGATTTGCACGTATTTACGGATCACTTCGATAATTTCTTGCTTCATTCTTGGCAAGTAATCCGGCGCACCACGCTCACCACGTTGATGGGCGACAATGATCTGCAAACGCTCTTTGGCTAAAGAGGCCGTGTTAGTTTTTTTAGTACTTCTGAAATAATCAAGTATGGACATAATTAGCTACCGAATATCCTTTTTAGGAAACCTTTCTTTTCTTCTGTTATAAAACGAATCGCCACATCTTCACCTAAAAGGCGTGCAACCGTATCGCTGTATGCTAGGCCTGCATCACTTTCTTGATCTATGATAACAGGGACCCCAGAGTTAGATGCTTTCAATACAGCTTGAGACTCAGGAATTACCCCTAAAAGTTCAATTGCTAGGATTTCTTTCACATCTTCAACACTGAGCATTTCACCGGTTTTCACTCGTGCAGGTGAATAGCGTGTGAGTAATAAGTATTCTTTAATTGGTTCTAAATTTTGCTCCGCACGGCGAGAACGACTTTGTAACATACCTAAAATACGATCAGAGTCACGTACTGAACTGACTTCTGGGTTGGTCGTTACAATTGCTATATCAGCAAAATACAATGCCATCATGGCACCTTGCTCAATGCCCGCAGGTGAATCACAAACAATATAATCAAAATCTTTGGATAAATCTTCTAACACTTTACCAACACCTTCTTTGGTTAAAGCATCTTTGTCTCGCGTTTGCGAAGCGGGTAAAATAAATAATTTATCACAACGCTTATCTTTAATCATGGCCTGGTTTAAGTTGGCTTCACCATTGATTACGTTTACAAAATCATAAACGACACGGCGTTCACAGCCCATAATTAAGTCTAAGTTACGTAAACCGATATCAAAATCGATAACGACGGTTTTTTTACCTTTTAATGCGAGGCCAGTTGCAATAGCTGCACTTGAGGTTGTTTTACCTACACCGCCTTTTCCTGAAGTGACAACAATAATTTGTGCCATGTGTATTTTTTCCTTAAATTTGCCTATTGTGGCAATATTTCAACAGTGAGAGACTCGCCTTCTAAGCGAACACAACCTCTTTGAGCATGACAATGCTGTTGCAGGTTTTCTGCAATCCAATATTGCCCAGCAACGGAAACAAGCTCGGCTTCAAGCGAGCTTGCTATGATTACACTTTGTGTATCACCGCCTGCCCCCGCCATAGCCTTACCGCGTAAAGCGCCATATACATGGATGCTACCATCTGCTATGACCTCAGCGCCATTGCCAACAGCACCAAAAATGACTAGATCAGCATCTTTTGCATATATTTGTTGGCCAGAGCGAATATTTTGTTTAACAATTTTAGTTCCACGAGGTGGAATAGCCGCAGTGGCTGCTTGTTTCCCCGATCTAACGACAGCGAGTCCTAAATCCTTAGCTTGAACAGAAAAGGGGATAGAAGCTTCAGTAATTCCAACAATAACCAAATGACGTTGATTCAACATTGCTTTTAATGCAGCTAAATCAATAGGGGTATCATCTAAGGCGCTAAGATTTAAAATTAAAGGTGCACCTAGAAAAAATTGAGGCGCCTCAGCTAATTTTTTATCAAGCTCTAAAGCAACAACATCTAAATTACTATTATTAATATAAAGTACCGATAGAGTAAAAGATGTGGCTTTTAACTCGAGATTTTGTTTAGCCATCTCGTCGCTAGTCTCCAAATTTCTATGCTTGTAAATCTATTTACAATTATTTTATTAGACACCATGTTATAGTGTGCGTTGTGGACTATCAAGTTTGAAATAGCGGAAAATTACACTAAAATGATTTGTGCAGTATATAAAAGCAGTCTAAAGGCCGAAACATACCTTTTTGTCGAGAAACGTGATGTTTTTGATGCAGTTCCTGATACATTAATGAAAATGTTTGGTGCCCCTAAATTAGTAATGTTAGTGCCTTTGTCTAAAAGGGAAACATTAGCATTAGCGGATATCGCAAAAGTGAAAAGTGAATTACTAGCCAAAGGCTATTATTTACAAATCCCACCTCCCCAAGAAAATTTACTTGAGCAACATAAAGCCAGTCTGAATTTCGATAGTAAATAGTTTTACCCGTTCAGCTGAGATTAAATTTGGTAAAATATCACTTATTGTGATTGAGTAAGAGATTAGTGGAACATGAATTTTTGGCAAACCACAGCATTAGAAGATATGACAAACGTACAATGGGAATCCCTTTGTGATGGTTGTGGTAAATGCTGTTTAAATAAAATCATTGACGATGAAACCGAAGCACTTTATTACACCAATGCAGCCTGTCATTTATTAGAGGATAGTACCTGTCAGTGTAAACGCTATAGTGACCGTTTTAAATATGTACCTGAGTGCACAGTGATAAGTTTAGCGAACTTACCTGAGCTTACTTGGTTGCCTGAAAGTTGTGCCTATAAACGTTTATACTTAGGTCGTGACTTACCCAGCTGGCATCCTTTGATTACCGGATCTAAAGATGAAATGCATAGGTTAGGGGTATCGGTTAAAGGTAAAACCGTAAACGAAATGAAAGTAAGGTATCTTGAAGACAATATTGTTTTATGGCCCTTACAAGATTTTGACTAAGTACGATTCAATCATAAAAAAACAGACCCACAAGGTCTGTTTTTTTATGACTGTTGAACACAGATAGTTAATGGAGCTACTTGCTACTTGCTACTGCGCTTGGGTGTTAATGCAGGTAACAGTATGATAAACCATATAACGCCATAAACAATAAACCCTATAATCATCCATTGCACCATACTAACCGACATGAATGACCAGACTGATTCGCCGCACATGCCAGTGGGGGAAAATACTTGTGGCAACCATTTATCCAATGGCATAAATGCAGGAAACTCAGGAAAAAAAGAGCATGTGGCAAAAGGTGATGGGTTTACTTGCATGTCATTAAGTTCAAACGCTAGTTTTGCCCCCCACACAGCAGATACTATCCAGCCTGCCATCCCAATCAGCCTTAGCATCCAAAATTTAGGGTTAAGTAAACCAACCAGTGCTGATAGCATAATCCCTAACACAGCTACTCGTATGTACACACACATCACGCATGGGTCATATTCCATGACGTATTGAAAATACAGCGCAGCACATTCGAGGCCTAGACCTGAGATAAATAAAATCGCCCAAGATATGCGTTGATGACAAAAATGTTGTAATGCGGCCAAAATATTATCCTGCGTTAATTGAAAGAAAAACACCCTCTATGAGGGTGTTTGTTTTATTGGTAGACCATAAAATATTTATTGACCATTGTCTATTCTAAGATTTATCTATTAATCGATATTAATGACCCGAGACCACGCCACCAATGTCTTTAGCTGAGTGATGAATTAGCCATTGGCTATCATAAAAATAACTGGTCATTTCGACTAAAAAGCCTGATTCAATCATCATTACACCAACGATCGATAACACTATGGTATAGGGTAGCGCCATCCACACCATACGGCCGTAAGACAGACGGATGAGTGGGGCAAGTGCTGATGTTAATAAGAATAAGAACGCGGCTTGACCATTAGGTGTTGCCACAGAAGGTAAGTTAGTACCAGTGTTGATGGCTACGGCTAATAAATCGAATTGATCGCGGGTAATTTGACCTGAAATTAAGGCGGCTTTTACTTCGTTAATATATACAGTACCGACAAATACGTTATCACTGACCATAGACAATAACCCATTAGCGATATAAAAAATCACTAATTGTGTATTGCCTTCATAGCTTAATGCCCATTGAATCACTGGGGCGAATAAGTGTTGATCGATTATTACGGCAACAATAGCAAAAAACACCGCAAGCAGAGCAGTAAAAGGCAATGCTTCTTCGAATGCTTTACCTATTTGATGTTCATCAGTAATACCATTAAATGCAGTCGTTATGATAATCACTGATAAACCAATTAAGCCAACCGATGCTAAATGTAATGCTAAACCGGCAATCAACCAAACACCGACTAAAACTTGAATAATCAGTTTTGCTTTATCTTGTTGAGTGCGATGTTCATCTTCATAGTTAGAATAGTCGGTTAAAATTTGATGAACAGCATCAGGTAATTGTGCGCCATAACCAAACCATTTTAATTTTTCAACCAAGTAACAGGTAAAAAGTCCTGCGAATAAAACCGGCATAGTCACGGGTGACATACGGATAAAGAACTCACCGAAGTTCCAGTGGGCTTGAGCGGCAATAATAAGGTTTTGAGGCTCGCCGACCATAGTACAAACGCCACCCAACGCGGTACCAATACCTGAATGCATCAGTAGATTACGTAAAAAAGCGCGAAAATCTTCTAATTCCTCATGATTAAGTTGTGGGCTAGCGTCTTCATTGGTGTGATCATGGCTTGAGTTAAAGTTTTTACCTGAAGCCACTTTATGGTAAATCGAGTAAAAACCTACTGCGACAGCGATAATCACAGCAATAACGGTTAATGCGTCTAAGAAGGCAGACAAAAATGCGGATGCAGCACAAAACATCAGCGATACAACAATTTTTGAGCGAACCTTAGTGATCATTTTAGTGAAAGCAAAAAGTAATAATTGCTTCATAAAATAAATGCCAGCCACCATAAAGATGAGCAGTAACAACACTTCTAGATTAGCTTCTATTTCATGTAGGACTTGGCTGGGTGATGTCATGCCTATCATCACCGCTTGGATTGCTAGCAGACCTCCAGGTTGAAGTGGATAACACTTAAGCGCCATAGCGAGGGTAAAAATGAATTCAATAACCAGCACCCAGCCAGCAATGAATGGGCTAACGAAAAAGAATAATAAGGGGTTAATTACAAGAAATGCCACAATTGCAAGTTTATACCATTTAGGTGAATTGCCTAAAAAGTTACTAAACATCGCCTCAGCTTGGGTTGCAGGCATAATAGCCACTCCGATAATGTTACGTTACCAATTAAATAGCCAAACCAAGTGCCAATATCATGTAAGTCAGTCGCAATGTCTAAATGGGCTGTTTGTTTTTGAACATACCAGTATGTTTAAAACATAAGTTAACAGAGATTAATTTGACTAATATCTGCTCAACTTGTAAAAGACTATGTTTACTTACTAATCATTTGAATTTAAGAATATTATTATTGAAATAATCTTATTCTCACTCGTTTTGACATTGTATTTTTCGATAGTTTAGCTTAATTGATTCTTAAATGTAATTATTAAGCTTGCGCTACATCATAAAAATGAATGATTTTATGGGATAAAACAAATTCGTAGTGGTGATAAAATGACCACTGAAGTTATTGTGATTAAACAATGGTTTTTATTTACAGCTTCTCTGGTATGATCAGTATTAATTGAAGTAGCAATAATTGCTACTACCGCTAAGTATAGGAAATCTAGGCTGATGATTATCAATGCCAAAGGTCCTGCAAGTTTTGCAGAGAAATACATTGTTCGTTCAATTTGGGACAACAAATTTCCACCAGGGTCTATCTTGCCTGCTGAACGTGAGCTTTCGGAACTTATCGGTGTAACACGCACAACATTAAGAGAAGTGCTGCAACGATTAGCAAGAGATGGCTGGTTGAAAATTCAGCATGGTAAGCCGACTCAAGTGAACAACTATTGGGAAACCTCTGGTCTTAATATCCTTGAAACAATAGCCGATTTAAACCCTGATGGATTTCCGCTATTGGTTGATCAACTTATGTCAGCCCGCGCTAGCGTGAGTACGATTTACTTTAGAGCCTCTTTTAGACAAAATCCAGATAAAGCTGTGGATGTGTTAGCTAAAATTCATCAATTAGATGATGATGCCGACACCTACGCTGAATTTGACTATCGCCTTCACCACACTTTAGCGTTTGCTTCTGGTAATCCGCTATATGTGCTGATTTTAAATGGTTTCAAAGGACTTTATAGTCGGGTAGGTCGCTACTACTTTTCAAGTAAAGAAGCGCGAAAGCTGGCATTTAATTTTTATATTGAGCTTGAAAAATTAGCTAAAGATAAGAGTTATCAAGCAATTCCTGGTTTGATGCGAACAAATGCGATAGAAAGTGGCAAGATTTGGCAGAAACTGCGTGATGATATGCCTGCTGATATAGCCCATGATAATAGTTAATCGATATTAATAATTGAACATAAAAAACGCCAATCATTTGATTGGCGTTTTTTTATGTTCAATTATTCTGCTGTGGGCACTGACTCATCTACTTGTTCAATGGCCGCTTGTTCTTGCTCTAAAGTCATTTTTGCGCGTTCAGCTTTTGATATGTAACGCTCTTTCACTTTAGTACTTGGATTATCTGGCACAACTTTATTTTTGCGTGCTTTAGCACGTTTTGCCAATTTCTTAATCATCACTTGTTTTTTGTTCATAATAAATCTTCAGTATGCAGGTATTCGATTATTGGGTAACAATCTTAAAAATAATTAACGCTATTTTATCCTATATTGAGCAAAATCCCTAGCGACCAAATTGACTGATATCTTCCGCCGTTGCGCCGTCATTACATTCACCGCGAATTTCACCACGTTCATTCTCAATGTAACGACTTAATTCAATATAGCCTTGTTTACAGTAACCAGTCATTTCAATAGTTTTATTCAAACCTACTTGAACTTGCTCAGTCCAGATCGCTAAAAACTCTTCTTTTTCACGCATTTCTTGAGCATAGCTACGTGCGTCTTGCATCCGACGATCGATACGTTGTTGATGAGCAGGACCATCATTGATATTTCTATCAGAGGCAGTAGCAAGTTTAGCTTGATAAACAAATAATTTAATCCCATCGCCTTTGATTTGAGTGTTAAATTTGTCTTTGAATTGGCCTGCAAACTCCATTGGATCTATGGTTGTACTACTACAACCAGCTAGTAGAATAAACAAAATAGTGAATGCTATAGATTTAATCACTTGAAATCCTTTGTAAAAATAAAACGACATAAACCTATTTAAGAGCGAGCAATGGTGTTTACACGCCCATTTAATAAATGAATGATACCTAATAGCATGATATGCCGTTATGCTTTGGCATAATTGTCATTGAGATAGTTCATTATTGCCTTAGACTCATATAACCATTCAGTTTTGCCATCGTTATTAATTTTCAAACAAGGCACTTGTAATTTACCGCCTTCAATTAATAAGGTCTGTTTGTTGTTGTCTTGTTTAGCATCAACTAAGGCGATATTTAAGTTTTGACGACGCATTTCTCGACGAACTTTGACACAAAAAGGACAGGCATTATACTGATAAAGTGACAAGTTTTGTGTTTGTAAATCAATTTCAGCTTGTTCAGACTCAGGACGTTGACGTTTTTTGGGACTAAAAATAAAATTTAACAATAGGATTAACCGACCTAAAATCCAGCGTACTACAAACATAATTACCTCTTTTTTGAAATATTGGCGTTTACTGATTTTCAGTAAACGCCAATATTACTTTATCTTATGCTGCTTATAAACAATTGTCTCAGCTATCTTGCACTATTTAGTTAGCTTGTAATTCAAGTTGTACTTCCGCTAATTTTTGTTTCGAATTCACCCGACTTTCGACCACATAAACTCGATTAGCTTCAATGTTTGCTTGTTCAACTAAGAATGCTTTAACCGTTTTAGCTCTGAGTTGAGCAAGCTTGCCTAATTCACTTGGGGCAACGACATGGGCGCTTTTCAAAGTGTTATATAAAACAATGTGCCAACGGGTATTGAGATCGTTTTCTGTTAAAGGCGTTTCTGGGTATTGTGCAGCATTGTCATCAATAATGGACTGCTTAATTGCCATTGAATTTTGGGCGATGTCTTGATTGAAAATGGTATAGAGCGCCTCGGTGATTGGCCCTGATAGTGGAAATTGGCTGGCTGATAAATCAGCTGGTAATTTATCAACGGGTATCTGCGCTGTTGTTGCAAGCTTTAGGTGTAAGGCTTGTTTAGCTAATGCTTGACTATCATTAATTGCATCCACTTCACCTTTAACATTAACAATCAGTAAAGGCCGGTCTGATAAGGCATCAGCTAATGTCATTAAATGCTTTGTCTGGGCATTGTTTAACTCTGCATTACCATAATCAAAACTGACTTTATTTATCGGTTCGTCTGAGCCGATCAAATTGGCAAGTAAACTAAATGGCGCTGTGACTGCTTTGGAAATGATATTACCTAATGCCCCCCAAATAACACTACCAAAACTAAAGCTCGGTGAGCTTAAGTCACCTTCTACATCAACGCCTAAATCAATTACGCCGTTACGGTCTTGAAGTAAGGCCACTGCTAATGTGATTGGTAGACTTGTAGCCAGATCACTATTACTTGGCTTACCCAATTGCAATTGGTTGATGACAACATGATTAGTGCCAACTAAGGCATTATTTTTTAATTGATAATTTAAATCTAATGAAATTTGGCCCTTATCGATAAAGTAACCCGCATAAGTGCCTGAATAGGGGTTAACTGAGGTTAACTCGACATTTTTGAAAATAAGATTAAGGTCTAAGTAAGGTAATTCGAGTAATGGATTAATTTCACCCTTTAATGTTACAGGGGCATATTTATCTATTTTCCCCGCGAGATCTACGGATGCTATCGTCTGTGGATTGTTGGATAGTTGGTCAATTTGACCGTTTAATGATTCAATCCCCGATGCAAAATTAGGCGTTAATGAATTATCGGCAAAAAATGCTGAGCTGTTTTTTAAGGTTATCCGATTAATCGCAATTTTAGGACTAATGCTGTCTTCTTGGTTAAGCTCGGCTATTTGTTGATTTGGTTTGAGTTCTGTTGCTTTATCATTATTATCGACATTAGCTGTTACAGTTTGCTGCTTTAATAAATTGGAAATATTAGTGCTTCTGTCTTTTGCAATAATGATACGTGAATACAATTCGTCAAACAAAATTTCATCAATATTAATCTGGCTTTGTTGTCTATCAAACTCTAATTGGTTAATTGACATTTTTTGCCAGCTAACCAAGGTTTTTCGATGTAAATTATCTTTAATATCAAGGTTTTCAACCCAAGCTTGACCACTATAGTTTAATTGTTTTTCTGTGTCTAAACGCAAGTTTCCTTTGGTATTGAAAGTACCATCTTCAATGGTAATATTAATAAATTTTTCGACATAAGGTTGCAGCGAAGTCAAAGAGACATTTTGATAACTTAAATCTGCATTTAAAGTTTGGTCGATTAAATTAAAAATGCCGACAGTGCGAAGTTCACTTTGTTGATTAATTTTAGCCGAAAACTGGTAGTCCAATGGAATGGATAAGTCAGATTTAATCGGACCTGTTTTGAAACTTACTTGGCCTATTTGCCACAACACGACTTGGTCACTAGCGATAGACTCGCCTAAATTAATTTCATAATTAGCAATATCGACCGCATTGAGGTTGATTAACCAAGAAGGGCTAACCGGTTCAGTTGATAAATCAACCGAGCCTTTACCGTTATCGATATCTGCATCAGTTAGGTTTTTTGGCATCAATAGTTTGATTAAATCAGCCCCAGTTGGAGAGATATTCAATGCCACTTTGCCTGAGCTTGTTTGAAAGCTCTCTATGTAAACCTGTTGAGTAGTGCTATCGACTTGAATACCATTTAAGTTTAACGCATCAATAACGATTTTTTCTTCGTTAGCATGTGAGGCAATAATGCTATTTATATTAATGTCAGTATCGGCTAAGGTAAAACTAACTGGAGTATCTTGTTGAGAGTCAATGTTGAGTATTATTTTACTGTTGATATTCAATTTACCTTGGGTTAATTGTATATCAAAGTGTTCATCAACAAACTGCCAATATTTAGCAATGTTAAATTCAGATAATGTGACATTAACTTCTAGTACGAAAGGGAATAGTTGTAAATGGCCAAAAAGTTGCAACTGACTTTTGTATTCATCCGTGAGACTTAAATCATACTGATTTTGAATACTGCTTATTGGTTGTTCCATATTAGCTGCTGTATCGAAATGATCGAATGCTAAATTGATTTCTGGATACACCATTTGGCTATTACTAACAGCATCTTTAATTGAAACGGCTCCCTGTTCAATTGCGATTTGGGTAATACGTATTTGAACCGGTTTGTCGATATTTTCCGAGCTTTGAGTATCTGGGTTAGAAGCTGATTGAAATAAGGCAATGATATCAGAGTAATTATAAGTATCTGCAGTAAGGCGCTCTATATTAATTGTTGGCTTTGTAATAGAAACTTGTTCAAAAATAATGGCTAGATTAGCTAACGATGCTAGCGGTGACATATTGATATATAATTTCTCAAACCCGATAAAAGTGTTTGTGGGCTTACTTTCCGAGACAACCAAACGTTCTACCGATAACTCAAAGGTAAATGGGTTAAAGCGAATGTCTTCAATTTGAGTGTCACGGCCCAATGTTTCTGTCACTAAAGGAGCCAACTGTTGTTTAGCAATCAAAGGCATGATAACGCCAAGAATCAAACAAAACAGCCCATAAACAATAAATAGGCTAATAAGGCTTCTTTTAAGGAAAGGGCGTGATAATAATTTTTTAAATGAACTTGCCATACGATACTCTTAGGCATAAAAACGAATAAGCTGATTTTAACTAAAAAGTAGCTTAATTGAGAGGTTTTTATTGGCTATTTTACAAATGGTCAGTAAATAGACTTTTAGATTGTTTATGTGTAAGATTTTGTCATTAATTGTGTTAATTTTTTTACAAGTTATATGGTTATGTTTATTTATAATCGTTAGTTTTATGCTGGTAATTCAAGGATGAAATATGCAAATACGTCTTGCCTCAAATATCGATTTACAGCCCCTCAGTCATATTTTTGATCAATATCGTCAGTCGTGTGAACAGCTCAGTGACATAAATGGTTGTTATTCATTTTTAAGTCAGCGCTTATCAGAAAATGACTCGATTATTTTTGTCGCATTAGAAGACGGTCATCTGCTTGGCTTTATTCAATTGTACCCCTCTTTTTCATCTTTAATGTTACAGCCGGTTTGGTTTTTTGATGATGCGTTTGTATTACCACAATACCGGAACAAAGGTATTGCTAGCCAGATGATTGCAAGAGCGAGAGTGTTAGCAAAAAGTGCGCAAGTTGCATTAGTTGATCGTCACACAGAGCAAGATTTAAAGGTATAGATCTAATACCATATGAGCCTAAGTATTTTGCTGTTAAAATATTGCAGGTTTTTTGTCTTTGGAGAAGTAAGATTGAATAAGAGTCTTTTTACAAACTTAATTGCAACGTTATTTGTGTTAGCTGGCTACTTAATGGAGCAGCCGATCATATTAACAATTGGACTGTTTGCCTTGTCTGGCGCGATAACTAATTGGCTAGCTGTGTATATGTTATTTGAAAAAGTGCCTGGTTTGTATGGTTCTGGTGTTGTGCCAAATCGCTTTGAAGAATTTAAGGCGGGTATTAAACATCTGATGATGGAACAGTTTTTTACTCACGAAAATATAGATCGTTTTCTCACAGTGAGTGACAGTAAAAGCATCGATTTAGCCCCTGTAATAGAAAAAGTTGATTTAACTCCCTCGTTTGATGCGTTAGTGTCAACCGTTGAAAAGTCATCTCTTGGGGCGATGTTAGCCATGTTCGGTGGTGCAGAGGCATTAATACCACTAAAAGAGCCTTTTATAGATAAAATGAAACAGTCACTAATTGAACTGTCTCAAAGTGAGCAATTTAATCAAATTTTAGTTCATGAACTAGAACAACCCAATGTGATTGCTGACATTCAGACTAAGGTCGCTAATATTGTAGATCAGCGATTGGATGAACTAACCCCTGAATTAGTGAAGCAAATTATTCAAGACATGATCAAAAAACATCTTGGTTGGTTAGTCGTCTGGGGCGGGGTATTAGGTGGCATTATTGGTGCTATCGCCGCTTTAATTAACTAAAATTAGCAAACTAAGACAATGGCCAAACGTTTGTCATCGATAAACATTTGGCCAAAATGGTTATTTATGATTGTTTAGTTATACTTAAAATATCCTTCAATCACCAGCAAAAGCAGAGCATGTCACATCATCAGATTAATTACTTAGAAATACCGGTTAACAATATAGCCGCCACTAAGGATTTTTTTAAGCAAGTTTTCAGTTGGCATTTTCAAGACTACGGCCCGCAATATAGCTGTTTTTTAAATGTCGGTATTGATGGTGGTTTTTTTGAATCAGACAGTTATTTCACCACCGCAACTGGTTCGCCTTTAATTGTCTTGTATAGCCAGTCGTTAGAGCAGACGCAACGCAAAGTTATTCAATATGGCGGAGTGGTTAATAAACCCGTATTTACTTTTCCTGGTGGTAGACGATTTCATTTTCTTGATGTTAATGGCAATGAATTTGCCGTATGGTCTGAGTAATTATTATGGACGAAAATCAGAGGGTTGAATCGCCCTGTATCAGGCAGTGTAGTTTAGATGAACAAGATATTTGTTTAGGCTGCCATCGTACTTTAGATGAAATTTTAGAGTGGCACTCTATGGATAACGCACAAAAACTAACTTTAGTTAATGAGTTAAGTTTTCGAGCGATCTCCAGAAACCGCGGCTTTCATTTTTAAACGCTTGTTGTTCGAACGAGAATAAAAAAGCCATCAAAAATATGATGGCTTTTTAGTTACTTGTGTCCAGTCCTTCAATAGGATTAGTGCTCTACTTGATGACTTTTATCGGTTTTAGGCAAAATCATATTCATTAATATCGCGATTATGCCGCACAAGCTTATACCAGTGAGACTGAACGAGCCAATACCAAATGCCATTCCGCCAATGCCAAATACCAAGGTGACTGCGACAATACTTAAGTTACGCGGCTCTGATAAGTCAACTTGATTTTTAATTAAAGTATTTAAGCCAACAGCGGCAATAGACCCAAATAACAAACACATAATGCCACCCATCACTGGGACTGGAATTGTTTGTAATAAGGCACCTAATTTACCGACAAAAGCTAAAGTGATGGCGGTAATCGCTGTCCAGGTCATAATACGAGGATCAAAACTTTTGGTTAAGGTAATCGCGCCTGTAACTTCTGAGTATGTTGTGTTTGGCGGCCCACCAAATGCGGATGCCGCTATAGTTGCTATACCATCTCCGGCTAAGGTGCGATGCAAGCCAGGTTTTTTAATATAGTCTTTACCTGTTACGTTAGATATCGCCAAGATATCACCGATATGCTCAACGGCTGGTGCAATGGCTACGGGGATCATAAAGAGTATGGCTTGCCAATGAAATTCGGGGGCGACAAAGTTAGGCATGGATAACCATGCTGCTTGTTGCACTGGAGTGAAATCAACCACATTAAAAAACAGGCTTAAACTATAGCCAACGATAATGCCTGCCAAAATAGGCATCAATCGAGCAACACCTTTTGCAAAAGTTGCCACTAGAATAGTGGTTGATAATGAGGCCAGTGAAATAATTAACGCGGTGGTGGAGTTAATTAATTGAACTGAACCATCGCCAGTTTTGCCTAAAGCCATATTCACCGCCATTGGTGCTAAGCCTAAGCCGATAATCATTATCACAGGGCCAACCACAACAGGAGGGAGGAGTTGATGAATAAACCCCACACCGCGTATTTTGACGGTTAATCCTAATAGCACATAAATTAATCCGGATACCATCAGGCCGCCCATCGTTGCGGGTATTCCCCATGTTTGCACGCCATAAAGTATAGGGGCGATAAATGCGAAAGATGAAGCCAAGAAAATAGGCACTTGTCGTTTTGTGACTAATTGAAAAAGTAGAGTACCAATACCTGCGGTAAAGAGGGCAACACTGGTATCTAGTCCGGTAAGTAAAGGCATTAACACGAGTGCCCCAAAAGCCACAAATAACATTTGTGCCCCTTGAAGCGGAATTGAAAAGCGTTTCATCAGATTAACTCCATTATTTTTATTATGTCTTTAAATCGGTACAGTTAGCGCATTTTCTAGTTATATTCAAATAGTGCGAGTACATAAAAAAGAGTGCGATTAGACCATACTCGATAGATCTTTATTATGTTACACTTTCAGCACTTATTTTGATTGCGTTTATGACTCCCAATGCTAAAAAAATTACTTAATCTTACAGTGTTTTCACTGGCGATTGTCCATGCACAACTATCCGCTGCCGAAGTGTCTAAGCTAGATGAGGCAGATATCATAGTTGAATCCCGCGCTAACAGTGCTCGTTCGGCTGCACTTAAACAAGCGTTAGCCAGCGTATTTTTAAAAAACTCGGGTAGCCCCAGCGTCGTCATGCATCCCATGGTGAAAGCACAAATTGACAACCCTGAAGCGTTACTCATTCAGTATGGTTATAGTCAGGTTGATAGTGATTTATTACTCACAGCAAGCTTTGACCATCAACGTGTGATAAGTACTTTACGCCAAGCAGATTTACCCGTTTGGGGGGCTCAACGTCCTTTAACTTTATTATGGGTAACGCTTACGGAAGCTAACGATACGGTTATTCTAGCCGACTCAAGCGAAAGCCCTTTACGCTCTGATTTAATTGCTGAGTCAAACAATAAAGGTATTCCAGTATTGTTACCTTTGATGGACCTTGATGATCTTATGGCGGTATCGCCAACGGATGTTAAAGGCATGTTTTTAAGTCCCGTTAATATTGCATCAGCTCGATATCAAGCAGATTATTTTGCGATTGCAGATATTTCAGAGGCAACAAATAAAGTCACATTTACTTTGTCTTTGTTCGATAAAACCCAAACGGGCTCAACGCTTCAACCTTTAATTAAGCAACAGGGTGAGACGCTCAATATCGCCGCGGCATCCAAACGGATCATGGCTTTATTAGCTGATTATTATATTAGCCAATATGCTATTGCATCTTCAGGTAATAACCTTGAAACACAGGTTAGCTTTACAGGTGTGACTAACATGAAACAACTGGTAGAAATTGAAAAGTACTTGCAGCAACTCAGTGCTGTTAAAGATATTTCAGTCAGTCAATTTCAAAATGAAACAGTGACATACCAGTTATCTTTATTCAGTAGCATTGAAGATCTACAACGCTTATTAAGTATTGATAATCGATTAAGCAAAATAGACTCGATGGGAAATGTAAATTCTTATTATGATGCTAAATCGACTGATAAATCTACGTTAACCTATCAATGGCAAGGACAATAACCCCAGTGATATTTTACCTGAAGAGCGCTTGTGCTATAGTAGCGATCGCTGTGTGTTTATTTTTGAGAATGTTTGAGTGACCCTATCTTCTCCACGCCAATTATCTTTACCCGTTTATTTACCGGATGATGAGACGTTTAATAGTTATTATCCTGCATCGGGTAATGATGAACTTATCCAAAAGCTTCAGTCTTGTGCTGAGGGTAATATTACTTCGTCTATCTATTTATATGGTCCGCAAAAATCAGGCCGCACCCATTTAATGCATGCGGCATGTGCCCATGCAAGTGATTTAGACCGACGTACTTTATATATTCCACTTGGCATTCATGCCAGTATTTCTCCCGCATTATTTGAGGGGGTGGAGTCATTAAATTTAATTTGTATTGATGATATCGATGCCATAGCAGGTCATCCTGTTTGGGAAGAAGCCTTATTTCACTTATATAACCGGATTGCTGAACAGCAAGACTGTCGTTTAATTGTCAGTGCAAGTGCATCACCGTCTGAAGCCTGTTTTGCTTTACCTGATTTAATTTCACGGATGCAGTGGGGGTTAATATATCAATTGCAAGCTATGGCAGATGATGAAAAACTTTTGGCTTTACAACGCAGAGCAGCGATGCGCGGACTGCAATTATCTGATGAAGTAGGGCGTTTCTTATTGACGAGAATGGCACGAGATTTACGTACCCTGTTTGATGTGCTAGATAAATTAGATAAAGCATCTATGGTACATCAACGTAAATTAACCATCCCTTTCATCAAGGAAATGCTTAAGTTATAGTTGCTTATAAAATAACCCTAGCCGTAAGGCTAGAGTGATTACTTAAAATCTGCGTTTATCTAAGTCTGCTTGTTTAATCTTATTGTCTATGTTGATCGCCACTTAACTCTAAAGGTCTATCTACTAATGCTTTTATCACAGCTGATTGAGTCCCCTTTAGCTGTGAACTGGCACTTGTTGGGCTAATCGCTAAGTTTTCTGTCCACGATTTGCCTGGAGTTAATTGCAATGGTATTGGTAAACTATTGATAAGGTTTTGACCTCCCACTTCTGGTATTAGTTCATCAATAACGTATTGTGCTCGTATTTTAATATTGCTTGCACCAATACGACCACGCTGCCCCCAATCGACAGTAATACTAGAGCCAGTTGCATTTTGTGGATTGTCTGTAACGGCAACATCTCTCAACATATTATAACGATAACTCATAAAAGCTTCTTCAAAAAGCATGGCCGCATCTTCTCGTGTAGAGGAGTAGCTGTAATAGTCAGATGCATGGTCTTGACTAAAGAAGCTGGTAATATCACTTGGCAGATATAACTTTTGAGTATTATTAGCTGTTTGCCCCTTAAAGCTTACTGTACCCAGTGAATACATTTCGCTGCTTTGCAATGGGAAACGTATGGCGAGTTGATCAGATACCAAAGCATTACTGCTCGAACGCCTGTTGAAATCCTCTAACAAAGTCGGCCCTTGGAGGGTGCTATGGGTACTGCGTGGGAAAAGTCATTAGCATGGGCTAATTCGTGATATAGCAGCGAGGAAAGTCTAGGGGTAAAATCGGCAATTGAGCGGTTGGTTCGCGTTTCATACGAGTAAGAAGCATAAGCATAGTTATTATTCTTCACATATCGCCATGGCATTAAAAACTGTAAATCATTACCAAAATTACTCCGGTAATCTGGTGCTTCATTGATGGTATCGCGCTCAGCGGCGGTTAACCAAAGGTTGTCAGGATCTAAATATATTGCCCTGGTAACTACCCAATAAAAAGAGGGGCGTACATCATAACTAATAATAATCGCGCTGACAGACTGTAATAAGGTGATGAAATCATTGTTGGGGTCTTGCTGCTGTAGAAATCGTTCAAAATTCTGCCCCATCCAATCGTGAGATACCACCACTCTGTCCATTATATTAGCAATAGAGGGAGAGGAGGTTTGTTGTCCAATTAAAGGCAATTGATTAATACGGCAGCTATTTTCGAGTTTATTTGAGTAAACACATTTTGGTAAAACAGCAGCATAAGTCGAATTCGGTTTATAGGCATAGGTTCGTGCCACGGGCTGATCAAAATAGGGGGAGGTGATTGCTGTTTCATTGGTAATTAAGATATGAACATCATCGGTTAATGTTTGTCCGTTCAGTTCGGCTGTAGCCCTAAGAGAGACTATGCTGTCGTTGCTGACATTAGGCGCGATGAATAATGGTCGTTCAGTTTTTGTTAAATCTAAACTGATGGCATTATCTGAGTAAGCACACCATTTTACATTCGTCGGCATTTGACCATTAATGGTCGCTAATCTCACACTGACACCATTACCCTCTACGACTTGATGATCCGCATTTACTGCTAATGATATTTGTTGGGTACTAGTGACATTAATGGTAATCAATTGATCGATATTGATGCCCGATCCGGTTATTGTCACTTTGAATTGATATTCACCATCATTTGAAGGGGTAAAGTTGAGAATAGGAGATCTATTACTGATTAATGATAAAGCCGTACCTGCAACTTGCTGCCATTTATAGACTAACCCCATTGAGTCTTTATTGGCTATTTTAGCAATAATCGCTCCAGGCTGGTTTACCTGATAATTGGGTTCAAGCAAAAATTTAAGGTTGTCGTTACCTGTTATCGTTATCCACTCAAGAGGTAGGCTGCAAGCTGTGACAGGAAAGGAATTATCAGGCACTACAGCCGAGTCACTACCACCTCCACAGGCAGTTAGTATACAGGTTGAAATAACAAGCGTAAAAATACTGCGACTGAAAGCCATTATTTAATCCCTTATACTATTATTAATTGACTATATCATGTGATTTTTGACTGCGAAATAACAAAAAAGCGCCAATAGGCGCTTTTGAATGATTTATTAACAATAAAGGTTATTTAAAGTAGATTGTTAATTTTTTTGTGGTGATTTTTTCTTTAAACCAAGTCCCAGTTCTCTGCCTCTTATTCTGGCATAAAATGGGAAACCAATTAACAAAACGCAAATAAGTACAGATTCAATAATGGCAAACACAAGCGCGTCTTCAGTGACATAGACTAAGGTTAATCCATGAAGCAGATACAGGCATAGAATAAAGCTTGCCCAGGCATAAGTGTATGGTTTACCTTGAATAACACCTTTTAACGGCATCAATAATGGGATTATCCACAGTAGATTAAATATCAATGTATAAGAACCTTGCACGCCTTGTTGTACAAACCATCCAGTAAGCAGTAATACGAGCGCAATATAACCGATGCGACAAAGCTGAAATAAGCTGTTAGTTTTCATTAATAATTTACTCTATGATTGCTAAAACACTTTCTGGAGGACGACCAATAGCCGCTTTGCCATTGACTAATACTATTGGTCGTTCGATTAATTTTGGCGTGTTAACCATAGCTTCAATAAGTTGCGCTTCAGTAAGATTGACATTGTCTAAGCTTAAATCTTTATATTCACTTTCTTTAGTCCGCATCAACTGACGAGCGTTTAAACCAAGTAGTGACAGTATGTGACTAATTTCGTTTGCTGAAGGGGGATTTTTTAAATACTCAATGACATTTATATCATTTTCCCTAGCTTGAAGTAACGCTAGGGTTTCACGACTTTTCGAACAACGTGGATTATGTAAAATAGTAATTTTAGTCATAGTATTAGCTTTCTTTTTAGTTCTGTATTAAGGGTTATTTGAATTGTTCTAGATTGCGTTCTGCATCTCTAAATTGACGTATTCTGGCTTCAATTCTGGCAATTTGCAGCGGCTGTCCGTCAGAGTAACGATACGCGTAGTTTAATTGATCAATAGCGCTTGGATAATCCGCGACTAAGGCCAGTACCTCTGCATTGGTATAATACTCTAGTGCTTTATTGCCTATTTTTTTATAAGCATCATTCATCAGTTGGTATGAGAGTATATTTTGTTTATCAAAAAATATAAGCTCTTCCAATAAGGGAATCGCTAGTTTAGGCGCTCCAGATTCAACATAAATATGGGCTAAGTTGGTATTGATAACCAGTGAGGTTGGTTTTAATTTTCGCTGCGCTTGCAATAATGCAATGGCGTCATCAAAGGCTTTACGCTCGGCTAATAAATCCGTTTTAGTATCGATATAAAATAAATTATTAACATCAGTTTGGCGTAATTCATCAATAATAGCTTCTGCTTCAGCAAATTTTTTCAAGCGAAACAGCGCTAAAGCTTTTCCATACAAAGCGGCTTCTTTGAAAGCGTAAGAGCGTTTTTTTAACTGAACATTGAATAAAGATAACGCTGCGTCATCGTTATAGCTGGAGAATCGCACTTGAATACGGGCTTTAGCAAGTTGGTAGTTTAGATTATCTGCAATATAACGATTTGGATATTGTGCTGCGCGGTTACGAGCATCGGTAATGCGTGACTCTGGTAATGGATGAGTGAGCAGCATTTGTGGTGGCGTTGTCGTGAAACGGTAACGTGTGGCCAGTTCAGCAAAAAAGTTTGCGGCGCTATTGGGATCAAAACCGGCTTCAACCAATATTTGCATACCGATTCGGTCAGCTTCTTTTTCATGTAAACGAGTATAGTTAATTTTAGCTTGAGTAGCTAAAGCTTGGGTTGTTGCTAATGCCGCCATACCCGCCTGTGGAGCTGCAATAGTCAGTAATATCGCCCCTAATAAACCGGCAATAGTTGCCGTAGAGCTTTTGTGTTGCGCTTCTAATGAGCGGGCTAGATGACGTTGAGTGACGTGAGTGATTTCATGCGCCAGTACCGAAGCAAGCTCGCTTTCTGTATCAGCATTTAAAAATAGCCCTGTATGAACACCGACATGTCCACCAAAAAAAGCAAATGCGTTAATTTCATCATTTCGAAGTAAGAAAAAATAAAATGGCGTTTTAACGCCCGTAGCATGGGCAACTAATTTATTACCTAATTCAGATAGATATTGGCTTAACACTGGGTCAGTTAATAGCGGTGCAGATGAACGTATCACTCGCATATAAGCATCGCCATAAACCATTTCTTTTTCAAGACTGAAAGTATTGACAGCCGCAGTTCCAAGATCGGGTAAGTCGTTGTTGGCAAAGCTACTGCTAATATTCGCTGTCAATAGCACAGCTGCAATACTGCCAGCGATGAAAGTTTTGCTCATTTTGCTGAATGATTTGGTGGTAAAAGTAATTTTAGCCAAACGACACCCTTTAATCTGATTAATAAGTAGAGAAAAACGCGTAAGAGTTTACTCTGTTCGCTTGTGGTTTACTATGCAACTAAGGATAATAGCATTAGTTTATTTAACGTAAATTCACTATGAAACTGATAGATTTAACCGCTTATCGATGCCCATATCCATTAGTGCAGATAAAACTGTTATTGAAGCAATTACCGCAAGGTGAAACGTTAAAGGTTTTACTGTCTGACCCCGGTTCCTGCAAAGATGTTCCCGTATGGGCTAAAAAAAGTGGATATCAGATCAGCCTATTGCAACAAGATAAAAGTATTATGGCAATTAATATCACTAAATAGCGTGGTGTTAGGTTAATTTTCTTTCATTCATACAAGGTTTTGCAATGTTAGCGTTTTTAAAAGAATGGTATAAAACTCGTTTTAGTGACCCACAAGCAATTACATTAGTCTTTATTTTGATGGGTATTGCGCTAACATTATATTTTGGCGCTGAATTATTAGCCCCTTTACTGGTCGCATTGGTATTAGCATTTCTACTTGAATGGCCAGTTGCTCAAATGTCAAAGCTGGGCATTAATCGTACCGCTGGTGCATCTATTGTGTTGGTGGCTTTTTTAGGGCTAATGATGCTGATATTATTAGTATTAATGCCGAGCATTTGGCGACAAGGGGTGAGTTTAGTCACTGATTTACCGAACATGCTTGATAAGGGCATGATTGTCGTTAAAGACTTAAGCGATAAATATCCGCAGTTTATCAGTGCTGAGCAAATAGATGCTTCACTCAATGAATTCAAAAAATTGCTTGATACTGAGCATTTACTGGATTTTGCTAAGCAAATATTGGGTATTTCAGCATCTGTTTTAGTATTAATGGTTTACGTTATATTAGTTCCCTTATTAGTGTTCTTCTTTTTAAAAGATAAGCAGCAACTGATCGACAGTAGCAAACGATTTTTCCTGGCAAATCGTGGTTTAGCAAGTAAAGTATGGTATGAAATGGATCAGCAGATATTTAATTATATCCGTGGCAAAGTGATCGAAATTATTATTGTTGGTGTAGCCAGTTATGTGTTTTTTGCCTTAATGGGACTGCGATATTCAGCTTTGTTAGGTGTGTTGACTGGTTTGTCGGTATTAATACCCTATGTTGGCGCAACATTGGTGACATTGCCTATCGCGCTTGTGGCATTTGTTCAGTGGGGGATTGGCCCTGAGTTTGGATACTTAATGTTGGGTTACGGCATTATCCAAGCTTTAGATGGCAATGTATTGGTACCTATTTTGTTCAGTGACGCGGTAGATTTACATCCTGTGATGATTATCGCCGCGGTATTGGTCTTTGGTGGCTTATGGGGGGTGTGGGGAGTCTTCTTCGCTATTCCATTAGCATCTTTGGTTAAGGCCGTTATTAATGCATGGCCAAACCATGATCATACTTCGGTATTCGATCCCGAATAATTATCCACATAATGGTTAAACTCTTCAAAAATGCACAATATTAAATTGTGCATTTTTAGTTAACACTGTCACTGTTTTAATGTCTGTTAATATTAGGGTTAAGTCAGCACCATTAATATCCTTACCATAAATAACTTCTTGCTTAGCGGTCGATTGACCAATGAAGCCAGTAGAGTCAAACTTTGCCGTAATGTGTTTGCCATTGTTGAGTGTAATCAGCACTGTATATTGATATAGGCACATCACCTCAATATAGTCATGCAGATGGCAAGCGAGTATTTTAGCCATTGCTTTCACCTTCTACTTTTTAACAATGCATCAATAACTGAAACGGTACATAGAGTTGAACCGTTTTCCATTAATAATATTGACTTCAATAAGATATAAACGGTCAAAATCTTCACTGTGTTCTTGATGGCTGTGTGCTAATGTTTGATTTAACTTGTCAGCCAATAGCGCAGTAGTATTACTGTGACCAACAATTAAATAATTGCCAGGATGCATCAGTAATTGCTCGCTGAAGACTTCAAGATTATCGGGGTTATAAGAGGTTATGGGCAAATTATGGTTAGCCGCTGTAGGCTTTGCGGTAAGCTGAGTGCGTTGATAATTTGTTGAGTACACTTTATTTAAAGGAATATGCTCAAGCATTTTAGCCAGTCGCTCGGCACGTTGAACACCTTGTGGATTTAATTGAGGATCATCACCTACTTGCTTTTCACCATGGCGAACTAATATAAATGTCCATTTTTGGGGTACCAGTAATGGGTTATTCTCAGTCACTTGAGTATCTGTCTGATGTGTTTCCTGCTGAGTAAACCCGAGTGGACTGAACAGTGTTAAACACAATAAGGTAAGACAAATTAATGTTTGGTGTATAGCACTAAATGTTACTCTCATAGAGTCGACCCCCTAATCGTAAATAACGTTAATACTAGCATTAGTTAACGAAGGCGGGTGCTAATAAAACGATCATGTGAATGTTTTTTGTATGGAATAGGCTTGATGTGCTTTTTAGTGCAATTAGCTTTAAAAAGCCCTGAATAAACAGGGCGTTGATTTAAGGAGGAACGCCCTTAAATATTACTTACATAAAGAGGTAATAGATTAGTTCTGCAAATCTATGCTGTAAACAGCAAAGCCAAATTCATCTACGACATTATTAAGTTTAGTCATCTTACGTTGTTGATATTTAGAAATAAAAGCATCAGCTAGGGCACTATCTTGTGTTTCAAAGCGAACATCAAGTGCAACAGCTGTGCTAATTGTAGCAAAGTCCCAGTTGTTGTCTGCAGATGGATTAACTTCACCTTTGGCTGCAGTTTCTGCCGTAATATACTGGGCTAGTGCCTCGCGATTTGAATCAGGTAATTCCATTACAACATAATCAGAACCCGTGCCTGCAAATTTACCACCAAAAGCACGGTAGTTATTTGATGCAATAATGAATTCTTTTTCAGCAAATTCAGCACCAACAAATACGGTACCTTCGTCGTCAGTATAGGATAACCCGACAATTCGATGTGCATCGGCATCCACCAATATACAGTCACCGTCAAAGCGTGTGGGCTGAGTGACATCGATTTGATAGTTAACACCGTCAATAACATCATAATTGTATGTTGGATGTGTATTCCAATTAATTAAGTATTGTGGCGCGGTTGATGTAGGGTTAATTTGATTAAATTGATTTGCACTGCATTCCAACCAATCTTGTATCTGTGCTCCGGTGACCTTTACCGCAACCATGGTGTTGGGATAAAGATATAAATCGGCTGCATTCTTGTAAGTTAACTCACCCGCAGCAACTTGGACATAGCTTGCTGTATCGGCTGCCGTGCTATGACGACCACCTGCTTTGAAAGGTGCAGATGCAGAAAGGACGGGGATATCTTTTAATGCCGGGATTAAATTTTGCTTCACTTTTGCAATTTGAGCATCTGAAACAATTTGAACAGTAGGATCATCTTGTACTAATGTAAGGAAACTATACATGTCTGAAGATGCCTTACCAATTGGCTGGTCAACATACGTTTTAGTATCATCATGCTCTTTAGCTACAGCATCTCGAATACCAAAATCTGGTTGAACTAATTCAGGTTCATTAGCATTTTTATCGTAAATAGGCATTGATTTAGCTGTGCTATCAACAATGATCCAGGTACCATTTTTCAGTTCAAGTTTGAAGTCGACAATACCTAAGTTATCACCCCAACGACCTGGCATAACCGCAGCGACACCATTAATGGTACCTTTTTCAAGATCAGCATTTTCTAGCCCGATAAAAGTACTTGATGGAAATACAGAATGGCTATGACCAAAGGTAATAGCATCAATACCAGCCACTTTTGACAATGCCCAAGTAGCATTCTCGTCATCGATATCAATAGGGTTAGTTGTAGATCCAACACCTGAATGCGGGATCGCAATAATGATGTCAGCGCCTTCTGCTTGCATCATAGGAACAAACCTTTCTGCTGATTCAACAATTCCCATCACAGTCACTTTACCTGTTAAATTTTGTTTGTCCCATAATAGAATTTGTGGAGGGACAAAACCTATGTAACCAATTTTAATGACTTGCTGATCGCCATTATTATCTAGAACCATTTTTTCTTCAATAAGGTAAGGTTTGAATAAATTATCGCCTTTTTGCTTACCTTCCCAGCAATCGGCTTCGCAAATTACATTGGCATTGATATACGGAAAATTTGCCCCAGAAATAGATTCATAAAGAAAATCTAAACCATAGTTGAATTCATGATTACCTATGTTGCCAACAGAATAGCCTAACGTATTCATGGCTTTATAAGCAGGGTGAGTTCCGCCAATAGTATTGTCTTGTTTGAAGTTATTGGCAATGTAGTCACCCATAGGGCTACCTTGTAATAAATCACCATTATCGACTAAGACAACGTTATCAGCATCAGCACCATGACGTTTAATTAGACTTGCAGTACGGGCAAGACCAATAGTGGCATCAAACTTCGACTGATAATAATCATAATCCATAATATTGGCATGAAGATCGGATGTTTCTAAAATGCGAAGATTAACTTCAATGGGTTTTATCTCAGCTTGTTTATCATTATCTGAGCTACCACATGCGGACAAGCCTAGTGAACTTGCGATTAATACCGCAAGTAATTTGATATTGTACATATTCATATTTCCTTTATGACCCTGGAGCGAGCTTGCCCCCTTTTTCAAACAACAAACCTATAATAAGTATTTGGCTTTTTATGCTGAAAACGGTGGAACTATAATGTAAAAGAATGAAGGAATTGTGACTTATGCTGATTTCTTGATGTATCAATGTGTGGCATTAACAGGGTTTGCCGATTAATGTTCAAAATTCACCGCATTTAGGCGTTTTATATATCAATTATTCTGTGGTGTGTTTAATGGTGACTTATGACATTCTTTTGAGTGCAAAAGGGGAGTAAGACCTGTTTATTTGCTTCAAAATTGCTTATGCAACGTCATTTAAGAGCACGATAACGGGTAGAGAAAATAGCCTCGCTGGAATTTTTTGAGTCTTGTTTATAACAAAAGGCGATGTAACACATATGTGCTACATCGCCTTTTAAAAATCTATACTTAGAAGATTTATTTAATATTTAAAGTTATTAATTATGGTTTTAAAATAACTTTAACCGTGCCATCAATATCAGCTTCATCAATGTAGCCAATTGCACTTGGGTTTGATGCAACAGCAGCTTTCATTGCTGTTGCAGAAGCCACAGTTGCAGGCGGGTTACCTTTACCTGTAAAGACTTGTTTAGACCAAAATGCCTTTAACTGCGCATCTGATTTACCCGTGACGGTACTGTGAAATTCAGAGCGAGTACTATTACCTTCGTCTAATTCATACACCACTAATGAGCTGTCACCTTTACCTAAAAATGCTTTTTTAACATCGGCAGCTGACATATCACCGGCAGCGTTATTACCAATAATAACTACACCTGCAGAAGCGGTAAATGCAACACCCAAACTAAGCGTTAATACGGATAGTAACTTTTTCATATCATCGCTCCTTTAAAATACTGCGTCGAATTTAACTGTGTAAACTAATGTGTCATCAAACATGAATTGTTTAGTCAATGGATTAACAACAGCATTACCACCTAAGCCACCAGAAGTATCGCCAAAGTCAGTTGCATAGGTTAAGTCGAATTTGATGGCTACGTTATCGATAGCATCCCAGCGTAAACCTGCGCTATAAGCTGTACGCTCTTGATTCAAGCCTAAGCCTAATGGTATCGCTAACTGTGGCGGCAAAGCTGCTCTTACATCATCGTCAGTCGTTTTTGTATAAGCCATAGTGACATAAGGCGTAAATGCTTTAATTCTATAACCTAAAGTCACATAAGCTGATTCAGTATCAGCAAGTAAGCCATCAATCTCAACCGTAGTCCACTCTGTTATTGCAATGAAGGAACCGTTATCGTAACTACCACCAACACCTGTAAACTGCGCTTGCTCACCGTCAATAACTAGGGCACCACTATTAGCTGAACCGTCAAGATCGGTTTGACCATATACAGCACGTAATGTCCAGGTTAGATCTGTCCAAGATGCGTTAACACCCATGATGTTAGATAAATCAAGACTTGTTCCATCAGTACTTACATCTGATTCACCACCAAAACCTTGTAAAGTTAAGGTTGAGTCTTCAAATTCAAAATCATAAGCAATGTCGCCACCTGTATATGATGAGAAGGAACTTGGTCATAAACTTCGCTAGGTGGACGAGCGAAGGGCTGTGCATAACCCACATCTAGATAATCAGAATACATGAACAGTGGTACGCGTAATTTACCACCACGTATTTTAGCGCCATTATCGAAACGGTGAGATAGATAAGCCCATTCAGCTTCTACATCCCAATCATTCTCGCCTTTCATCATTAGCTGTAACACAGCTTGAGTTTGGTTACTGATATTAAATGTACCTTGAAAGCCCATTTTACTGTCTTGAGTAAAATCAGCGCTGTTAGTCGCATTGTTATAACCAGCATCATTATCAGAACTAATATACGCCCCGCTAATAAAGCCATTAAAATTGAATTTATCAGTTAGATTTTTGGTTTGTTGAGCTTGTAGCGCCTGAACTTGTTGTTCTAGTTGAGCTACTTTTGCATCGGTTGCTTCGTCAGCAAAAGCTGCGGCAGGAACTAATGCTACAGAAATCGCTAACGGAAGCGCTTTCAAGTAAAATTTCATAGTGTTACTCCTTTCTATCACTCATCATACCCAAAGGGTTTATTTTTATATTGCTGTATTTATATAGCTAAAATTTACGTAACTCACCAATTATTAAGCGAATAATTTATACTTTAAATTGATTTGTTATCATTTGAAGCTGTTTACTGACATTTTGGATATCAAAACTGATCCCACCCATGTCTTCGGTAGTCGTTTTGACTTTTTGAGCGTTTTGCTGAATGTCGGCAACGTATTGTTGGATCAATACAGAGGTATTATGTTGTTCCTCTGTTGCCGCGGCAATTTGTTCATTAACAACACTAATAGCACTAACTTTTTCAGTAATACTTTTCAAGGTTGTACCGGCAAGCATAGTAGATTCTACTCCCTCACCGGCGGTTTCAACGCCATGCTGCATAGCTTGAACTGCCTTTTTAGAGGAGGTTCTTAATTCTTGCAGTACTTGTTGAATCTCTTGCGTTGACGCTTGTGTTCTAGAAGCAAGGGTTCTTACTTCATCTGCCACAACGGCAAAGCCCCGTCCTTGTTCTCCTGCTCTGGCAGCCTCAATAGCGGCGTTTAGCGCAAGAAGATTTGTTTGATCAGCAATACCTCTGATCGTATCTAAAATAGAATTAACATTATTGGTGAAAGCATCTAATTGGTTGACTAAAGTGGCTGTAGTTTTGACTTCTTCTGCCAGTTTCTTAATGGTAGCGACTGCGGCATTAACCACTTGAGTACCTCTATTGGCTTCTTTATTAGCATTATCAGCCTCGCTAGCGGCGTTTGCTGCATATTCTGCAATATGGGTCACACTGATAAACATTTCCCCCATGGCTTGGGAGATTAATTCAATGGCTGCTGTTTGTTCTTTTACCGTAAGCTCACTGACTTTACTGCCATTGAGTAATGTTTGTGATACTGCGCTTAAACTGTCAGTTGTTTGCTTGGTATCCGCTATTGAAGATTGCAGCTTAGAGACAAATTGATTAAACCAATATACTAAATCGGCAATTTCATCTTTACCGTCATATTGAATACGCGAGCGTAAATCTCCTTCACCTTCTGAAATATTTCGCAAAGAAGAAGTCACACTGGAAAGGGTGGTGATAATTGAGCTGTTAACTAACAAGCCAAGAATGATCATTAATATGGTCGCGACTATACCGATTAATAGAACGGAGGTTTGGGCACTATTTGCATCGGTAATGGTAGACTCAATACTGTTGGTGAATTGTGATTCAAAATCAACTTGATTGGTTTCGAAATCTTTAACTAGATTTTGATACCTTGTGGCATTGTCAGCCGCTTGCGTTTTTATGGCGTTAAAATCGATATCATCGGCTAAAAAAGCCATCACAAGCGTCTTCGCATTTTGATGATAAGTGGTGATAGCACTTTTTAGTCGCTGCATGTCATTAGACTTATTTGGCAGCAATTGGCCAATTTGATCTAAGTTTTTGGTGATCGTTTTCACCATGGTTGCAACCGTTTGTAGATTTTCTTCTTCGCCAGTAGTCACCGCAGATTGAATAATTTGCTCCAATTGAATGAGCAGACCTTCGTTGACCGTCGCTAAGCTCAATACCGGATAGAGTTTGTTTTGTAAACTGCTTAGACGATCTGTATTACTTGTGGTTGTTATACTGTTGATAACGATTGAAATAATAAATGAAGCCAAAGCAACAAAAGTGAGTATGGCTATACGGTGTTTGATTTTCAGGCTAGATAGCTTCATGGCAACCCTTTGCAGTAATTGTATCAATTCAGTGGCTTAGTTTAACATATGCTGTACTTAAAGGCAGATACAGATTGAGTATATATTCTATCGGCAGTACTGATGATTAACTTTAGTGATTGTTTCATTTAAATTTTTTTAAAGTTGCGTGATTGGTTTTGAGAGGGAAACGGTAAGTAAAGTTAATCGTGGTTAACCTCAACTCGGATTAATAGATGGGCTCAATCAGCTTAATTCAACCGATTTAGTTTATTTTGGTTTAGTTTATTTTATAGTAAGACAAATGGCTGTTTAGTCAGCATTTATTATTCAGAGCTCAAATGATATTTTTAGTGTTGATCTTGTAGAGCACATTCAGAAGACTTAAGTTGGGTCTTCTGAATGTGAGTGTCGATATTTAGTAACCTACGGCTGCAGAACCTGCTCTTCGAGGATCAGATGCACCATATTTACCTTGTTCAGTCACCATTATTGACTGGGTACTACCAATAGATTGTTGAATTTTAACGTTATGACCTTTTGCTTCTAGCAGTGAAATAGTGTCTTGATTTAAGCTGCGCTCTACCCATAAAAAATCAGGTAACCATTGGTGATGAACACGTGCCGCGGCGGTGGCTTCAGCAATATTCAGTTGATGATCAATCACATTCATGATGATCTGTAAGGTGATATTAATAATTCTAGAACCACCAGGGCTACCAGTCACAATAAAAGGTTTACCTTCTTTCATTACGATAGTTGGGCTCATTGAGCTGAGCGGTCGTTTATTACCCTTTACAGCATTAGCTTCTCCACCAATCAGTCCGTAACCGTTTGGTACGCCAGCTTTAACTGAGAAGTCATCCATTTCATTATTGAGTAGTATCCCGGTACCTTTTGCCACCAGCCCAGAGCCATAACTAAAGTTTAAAGTGTAGGTATTGGATACCGCGTTACCCCATTTATCGACGACTGAATAGTGTGTTGTTTGCGGGCTTTCATAGCCAGCCACTTTACCTGGCAGAATTTCACTGCTTGGAGTGGTTTTATGTAAGGTCACTTTACTGGCAATTTTGTGAGCATAATCTTTGCTGATCAAATGAGCTGTGGGGACTTTGACAAAGTCAGGATCACCTAAAAACTCGCTGCGATCGGCATAGGCGTACTTCATCGTTTCAGCCATAAGATGTATTGTTTGCGCAGTGTTATGACCAAATTTATCGATAGGAAATTGTTCCAGTACGTTTAGCATTTCTATAATATGGATACCGCCAGAAGAAGGTGCTGGCATCGAAATCACTTCATAACCTCGATATGTACCACGAACGGGTTCACGTTCTACTGCTTTATAATGAGCTAAATCAGCTAATGTCATTACTCCGCCAGCTTGCTGCACCGCGCTGACTATTTTTTCAGCGGTTTCACCTTGATAAAAACCTTTACTACCAAACTTAGAAATTAACGAGAGTGAATGGGCTAATTCTGGTTGATATAACACATCATCAACATCAAAGTTACTGCCATCTGCTTGATAAAAAATTGTTTTAGAGCTTGGCCATTGGCTAATACGGCTTCGTGTACCAGCCAAAGAGTTGGCTAAATCTGATGTGATAATAATGCCATCTTTGGCGAGCTTGATTGCCGGTTTTATCACTTGTTTAAGCGTCATAGTACCGTATTGCTTTAACGCTAACTCCATTCCCATCACAGTCCCAGGAACACCTACTGCTAAACCGTGTTCGCGACTTAATTTATCAACCGCGTTACCTTGTTCATCTAGAAAAATATCTCTATGGGCTTTGCTTGGTGCCGTTTCGCGATAATCAATCGCAATGGTTTTATTATCTTTGACAAGATGGACTAACATAAAGCCGCCACCACCAATATTACCCGCTCGCGGTAATGTTACCGCTAGTGCAAAACCAACCGCAACAGCAGCATCGACGGCATTACCGCCTTGTTTAAGAATTTCCACACCTATTTGACTGGCGATGGCTTCTTGGCTCGCTACCATGCCGTGTTTGGCAAAAATAGGCTGTGCAGTAGCCATTTCACTGAAAATAGCTTCATCATTGGCCCATGCATAGGGTGAATGTAACCCCACAGATGACAAGCTAACGCCAACCAAAGCAGATAAGAGTAATGGAGTGATTTTTATCGTGAGGGACACGGGTTATCCTTAGAAAGTGACCTTAATTATCTGACTGTGCCATAGCTGTTATAAAATTGGTATGCTATACAGGATAAATAGACAAATAATAAGGCCGACACATTGTCATCTGCGTATACATTTTCACATGTTTTGAGTATTGAAGAGATAGGCCAAGGCAAGTGGACTCAATATTTTGGTGAGTCCAATCCCTTTATGCGATATGCATTTTTACAGCAATTAGAACATTCAGCTTGTGTAGGAGATGGCACAGGCTGGCAAATTAATCACCTTATTATAACCGACAAATTAACCGCAGAAATTGCTGCGATTATGCCTTTGTATCAAAAAACACATTCATGGGGAGAGTATGTCTTTGATTGGGCCTGGGCTGAGGCTTATGGGCGTAATCAATTAGAATATTATCCTAAGCTGGTGACCAGTGTGCCTTTTATCCCCGCTTCTGGCCAAAGAATAGGGTTTAACCCAGCAATGATGCAAGAAGCTAAGCAGGCTCTTTTACTAAGTTTGTGTGGGTATCTACATGCTAAGCTGGTCCAACAGGATTATTCTTCATGGCACGGCTTGTTTATTAGCGAACAAGAACAAACTTTATGGCCTAAAGATGCCGCGATAACCTGGTAGGGACCCAATTTCATTGGCGCAATAGAAATTACACAGACTTCAGTGATTTTTTAGCTGCAATGACGTCAAGAAAACGCAAGAATATCAGTAAAGAAAGACAGTTAGTTGCTAACTACCAATTAAGTTTTCGTTTCGTTATTGGTGCAGAGGCATCGCTTGAACAATGGCAGCATTTTATTAAATGCTATCAAATGACCTATCAAAAACGTTCAGGACATCAAGGGTATTTAAACGGGGCTTTTTTTCTTGGGTTGCGACAAACTATGGGGGAGGCGATTCGATTACTGATTGTCACCGATGCAAATGATCAAATGATCGCATCAGCATTATTTTTTGTATCTGATACTCACTTGTATGGTCGATACTGGGGCACATTAATTGAGCTTGATGGGTTACATTTTGAAAGCTGCTATTACCAAGGTATTGACTACGCAATAGCTAATAATCTAGTAATTTTTGATGCGGGTGCCCAAGGTGAACATAAAGTGGCTAGAGGGTTTGAACCTAGACTAACGTATTCAAAACACATTATTACTCATCCCGCGTTTAATGACGCTATTAGTCATTATTGCCAGCAAGAGCAAGATCAAATGAACTTGTATATGACACAAATTGCACAACAATTACCGTTTAAAAATTCAGTTAATTTTGATTGAGTAAGCTAATGCAGTTTGTGCAATCTTGTTAATTTAGGACTATGAATGGATGCTAGTCACTTACGGTTATGTACTGCGAAATTAACCGAGTGCCAACCAGAACCCCACGAGTATCATTAAGCTGCCGGCAATACGGTTCAACCAACGAATGTTATCGCCGCGGGATAAAAATAACCGTAAGCTTTTACCACCACTGGCGTATGCCAGCATTGAGGCGGATTCTGTTACCATTATGATCCCCAATAAAACAACTAACTGAGTAACAACCGGTTTATCGACACTGATAAAAGGGGGTAATAGCGATATCATAAATGCCCATCCTTTAGGGTTAGCTATAGCGGTGATAAATCCCTGACTGATCAAACTTAACCGACGAGTATTAACCTGTTGGCCATCAATAACAGCCATTTTGCCTTTCGAACGCCACATGTTAACGCCAATGTAGATAAGGTAAGCTCCGCCTAACCATTTTAATATTTCAAATATCTGTGGATAGTTAAGCATGATGCTAGCAACACCGAGCACCGCGGCTATCGCCACAATCGCCACACCAATGAGTTCACCTATCATCATCCACAATGTGCGTCTTACGCCAATACTCATGCCTAGGGTCATTGCTAAGGTCATGCACATGCCAGGAGTGATGGATACAAAGAAGAAGGTTGGGATAAATACAGCGAGTACAGCGTAATCAGGCATATAAAGTATTCTTAGTGACAAAATTGCATCGATTATAATGCTTAGGTAAACAAAAACCAGCACTTGGCTGGTTTTTGTTTAGTGTGGCTCAGCTCATTAAACGTTACAGTACGCCACGTTTAATTTGGTCGCGCTCTATAGATTCAAATAACGCTTTGAAATTACCTTCACCAAAACCTAGGTTATTTTTACGTTGAATGATTTCGATAAAAATAGGACCGAATAAATTCTTAGTGAAAATTTGTAGTAAATAACCGTCTTCATCACCATCGATCAAAATCTGGTGATGTTTGATTTTTTCTCTGTCTTCGGTTACCTGTGGCAACTTATCAAAAATGGTTTCATAGTATTCAGGAATGATATCTAAAGTTTCGATTGCTGTGCCTTCCATTGCATCTAATGAGGCAACAATATCACGGCTTCTAAAGGCCAAATGCTGTACACCAGGGCCATTGTATTCACCTAAATATTCATCAATTTGGTTTTTATCGTTGCCTTTACCTTCGTTGATTGGAATACAGAAGCTACCATCTGGTGAACGTAGTGCATAAGACACTAATGCAGTTTGCGACCCTTTAATGTCAAAGTAGCGCACTTCGGTGAAGCCAAAGATATCTTTATAAAAGTTTGCCCACTTCTCCATAGTGCCTTTGTAGACATTATTAGTTAAATGGTCAACTTCCATAAAGCCTTTTTCTGGCGTGTTAATTGGCTCATCTAAATCAACAAAATCAGTTGCGTAAATACTATTATCAGCACCAAAGGTGTCGATAAAGTAGATTAAGCTATCGCCAATACCGTAAATGGCTGGGTAAGGCATGTCTTTTTCAGCCTCTGCAGCAGGTTTTGCACCACGCTCTACCGCAAGCTTGAAAGCTAATTCTGCATCTTCTACACGCCAACCCATTGAACAGATTGCTGGTCCGTGTGATTTAGCAAACTCTGCAGAAAATCCTGCACGGCTTTTATTTAATAAGAAATTAATGTCATTTTGCTTGTAGTAAGTAATGTCATGGTTTTTTGCTTTTTTAAGCATTGAAAAACCGAAATCAATAAATACTTGATGCATAAAGTTAGTATCTGGGCTGGCAAATTCAGTAAATTCGATGCCTAAAAGTCCCAGTGGGTTTTGTTCGCTTGCCATGTTGTTATTCCTCGTTATATTCAACTCACCATCACTTCAAAAGTGATGAGGTTAGAAGGTTTTTCTATAGGCTTATGGTTTAGTCTTCTAACCAAGAGCGGTTGTAGTCTTCACTCATGCAATTTTTTACATGGGAAGTAAGATTAAGTGGGGCGAAAGTATCGACCATCACTGCATATTCGTAGGTTTCTTTTTTACCGATCGACGCTTCGGTTCTGCCGGTTGCGGCCCGTGTGGCACACCTTTTTGATGCAAGGTCATATAACCCGCTTCAATACCGGTGCGGCTCATAAAGTCACCATCGACGTAATATAAAACTTCATCGCTATCAATGTTGTTATGGTAGTAAGGTGCAGGAATAGACTTGGGGTGGAAATCATATGGGCGCGGCACAAAATTACACACCACAAAATTGTGTGCAGTAAACACTAAATGCTCTGATGGTGGTAAATGAATTTTACCAACTTTAGGCGCATACTCAGCGATATTAAACGCCCAAGGGTAAACGCAACCATCCCAACCGACTAAATCAAATGGGTGCCATTCGAGTGTCATTTGCTGGTATTTGTCACCAAACTTACATACTAATTGAAACTCACCTTTTTCAACCACAGCATCTGCCAGTTTTGGGGTTCGCAAGTCACGCTCACAATAAGGGGCAGACTCAAGTAATTGACCGTATTCATTGCGAAAATGCTTCGGTACTTCAACCATTGAAAATGATTCAATGACAAACAAACGAACATTGCTGTAATCATTAAAGGTTAATTGATAAGTGGTACCGCGGGGGATAACCAGGTAATCCCACTTTTTAACGTCAATAACACCATATTCGCTTAACAGCTGGCCTTCACCTTCATGAACAAACACAATTTCATCCGCATAAGCATTGCGATAAAACTCATTTGTGCTGTGGCTAACCTTGGCGGTATACATAGCTACATCGCTGTTATAGAAAATTTTATTACGACTGCTAAAAAAGTTGCCGTCACAGTCTGCTTTGCGTGAGTCGAGTTTATAGTTTTGAATTAATGAATCTTGCCATTCTTGGCCATGTTCAACGGCATATGGCACAACATTAATCGCCTTAGTCGGCATATTATGGTGATATTTATTAGAATAAATATTCGAGAAACCATGGGTTGAAAACAATTCTTCACGGTAAAGTTCGCCATTTTCTTTTTCAAATGCGATATGACGCTTTGTGGGGATTTCACCTTGTTTTACATAAAATGGCATATCTGCTTCCTTAACCAGGTACGTACAACACTTAGTTTGCTCACCTAAGGTATTTTGTTAATCAATAGTGTGATCTGTGCTGCATAGATTGATTCAATTTAGTTGCTTAGATGAACAAAAAAAAGAATAATAAACAGCTAGACTCAATCTAATTTTTAGATTGTATTGTTATCGATACATTTTTGGCAGCTATTCGATACAAAAGCACAATTTTACCCCGCAAAGGAGTGATAAATGCGCATAGATGTTGATGCATTTAAGGTTTTACAAGTATTAGTTGAAGAGGGCAGTTTTGCCAAAGCGTCTGAACGTTTACATAAAGCGCAATCGGCGGTGAGCTACCAAGTCAAAAAGCTAGAACAACACTTGGGCGTAAGCTTATTTAACCGTGATCAATACCGTGCAGAATTAACCCCAGAAGGGCGAGTTATTTTGGCTGAAGGGCAGCGTTTACTACAACATTTAGCCAATATTGAGCATCTTGCTAGTCGTTTTAGTGAAGGCTGGGAGCCTAAACTTGAACTAGTGATCGACGGCGCGCTGCCTATGGAACCAATAATGACCGCATTAAAGCGTATGGCTGAGCATAAAATCCCAACTAAAATTCAATTAAATATGGAGTTTTTAGGCGGAGTGCAGCATAGGTTTGAGCGGGATGGTGCCGATTTAATGCTAGTAAAAGACTATTTGACAGGGCCAAACTATCATCCTAAAGCCTTACCCACAATTACCAGTATATTAGTTGCCAGTTGTCATCACCCCTTGGTTGGGCAAAGTCAAATCAGTTTAACTGAGCTACAACAGCATGTGGAATTGACCATTGAAGACTCGTCCCCACAGCGTTTAGTGCGCGATGAAATGCAATTTGGTGGCGACAAGGTATTTTATTTATCAGGGTTTATTATGAAAAAAAATGCTTTACTAAAAGGCCTTGGCTTTGGTTGGATGCCAGCATTTTTGATCCATGAAGAGTTAAACTCGGGCGAACTAAAGTCAGTCGACTTTGTCGGAGGTCATAGTTTCAGTTTTACGCCCCAATTAGTGTCAACCCTAGAAAGGCCGTTAGGACGTGCAGGGCAGTTATTTACCGAGCTGATTTTAGAAGAGTTCACTCGCTTTGAACTGCACACATCCAAAGAGGTTAATACCACAGGGCTAGGTTAATAACGTAGATAAACGATACATTATCTTATAGGAGGTTTATAGGCTCGTTTATGAGTTTTATGTTAAATTCATAGAGAATACTATTATCTAATTGTCCAAGGAGTGACAAATGAGTAAGCGATGCCACGAAGTAGATTATGAAATTATTGGTTCAAGCATGCAATTGGTTGAGGTGGAACTCGATCCACACGAAACGGTGATCGCAGAAGCGGGCGCGATGAATTACATGGAACAAGATATCATTTTCGAGGCTAAAATGGGCGATGGCTCTGAACCTGAGTCTGGATTTTTTGGTAAGTTGCTTGGCGCGGGTAAAAGGGCGTTTTCTGGTGAAAGTATATTCATGACTCACTTTACCAATGATGGCCACAATAAACGAAAAGTGGCTTTTGCAGCGCCTTATCCCGGCAGTGTGTTAGCGGTCGATTTATCTCAGCATGATGGTGAGCTTATTTGCCAAAAAGACAGCTTTTTAGCCGCAGCACTGGGCACTAACGTTACCATGAAATTTAATCGTCGTTTAGGAGCAGGTTTTTTCGGTGGTGAAGGGTTTATACTACAAAGTTTGAAGGGTGACGGCATGGTATTTATCCACGCTGGCGGCACCTTAATTAAGAAAGAGCTAAATGGTGAGTCATTGCGGGTTGATACCGGATGTATAGTTGCGTTTTCTCCAGGCATTGATTACGACATTCAACGTGCAGGTTCGTTAAAATCTATGGTCTTTGGCGGAGAAGGATTATTTTTAGCCACCTTACAAGGTCACGGAACCGTTTGGCTACAGTCATTACCGTTTTCACGTATGGCTGATCGTATTATTGCCCATGCACCGACTAAAGGCGGTACATCAAAAGGTGAAGATTAATCACTGAACTTTAAAAGTTAGCTGTCCGCTTCAATTGTAGACGTTAGAATGCTTATAGGAAGTTATTAAAGTTACGTCGATTTTTCATATAAGTATTCTAGGTTATTGCAAGATAATTAAATGTATACTGCTAATGTTCGCAAAGTGACAGAATATAGTTGAATTCTGATTCTTTTACCGGCTGTACGCTCAATCTAGCGCCTTTGGTTACTAACATCATGTCTGCTAAGTTAACATCAGCTTTAAGTTGTTTAAGGCTAATTTGATTAACAAATTTCGCAATAAAAGTTAATTCAACTTCTACCCAACGAGGTGCGTTTGGATCAGATTTTAAATCAAAGTAAGGCGATGATGGCTCAAAAGCACTGCTATCAGCCTGAGCAGGTTGACTTACTTTAGCAAGCCCTACAATCGCTGGCACTTTACAGCTTGAATGATAAAAGAGTACTAAATCATTGATGCTAACTTGATCTCGAAGAAAATTCCTTGCTTGATAATTTCTAATGCCTTGCCAAGCAGTTTTTTGTTCAGTGCACCTTTGCAGATCATCAATACTGAACTCATCAGGTTCAGACTTCATTAACCAATATTTCATTAAGTTCACCAGGTTGTTATTTTGTACGACTATAAATAGTTAGTTGTTATAATCGTGCAGCATGTCAGGATTTTTTATGGTAACTTTTGCGACAGGTACCAGCAAGACTTTGTTATTTAACTTTATCTCAAAGTATGCGTTTTGGAGATGGGATGATGGTGATGCTAGCTAATAGGATGAAAACAGGTGGTTAAACTTGTTATTTACCTTGATATTATCAAGTGCGGTGATGTCCGATACTCTTGAATTACCCACATTGGAATGGCCACCGTTTAGTGGCGCAGAATTACCCGAGAAAGGCATTGTGGCTCAAATTGTTAAATAAGTAATTACCAAAGATAATCACCAATTATCAGCCACAGCAGTTCCTTGGGATCGCGCAATACGCATGGTTAATATTGGGAGCAAAAGTGGCTTACTATCATTAATCAAGGATTCTTAAAATTTGATCCTTAAGCATTAATGGATGCCTACCTGATTGAAATTAAGTAAGCATCTTCTCGTTTCAATTAATATTGCTCGTTTGGAACAACAGTTTGACCTATAGGTGTTAAACTTAACAATGCAAGCTTAAGATGTTGAATACCAAATGGAATACCAATAATGGTTATAAAACAAGCTAATGCATGAGTTAAATGACCTATTGCCAACCAAATCCCAAAAAAGACCAACCAAATCACGTTACCGACGATTCCCATCGTTCCAGTTCCTAAGTCTTCAACACCTGATAAGTGTTTTCGGTTAACACTTTGTTGACCGAAGGGCCAAAATGCCATTTCACCAATGACAAAACAAGCCCGACCAAAAGGAATCCCAATAATACTAATAAAACAGAGTAACCCAGCAAGCCACCAGGCTAGCCCCATTACAAACCCACCTAAAACAAACCATGCAATATTAAAAATAAGTCTCAAAATAGCCATACCTGTTCCTTTAACGACTGACATATGAAAGTAATATTGTTTAGCAGATAATGTGCCAATATTCAACATTATGATTATATTGGTTTAATTTTTCTGTGAATTGATAATTGACTATAAAAATGCAGATTTAGACTAAAAGTTATCGGTTTTAACCAACTTTAGTTACAATGAATTACTATCTCTTTTAATGGTGCTTTACATGTTACGTCATAGTCCTACAGATACAATCAACTTTGCAGGACGGTCAATTTTTGTCAAACGTGATGATAAATTGCACCCTGATTTTAGTGGTAATAAAGCCCGTAAATTTTATCATTTTCTTATTAATGATTTTAAGAATGTTACTCGTATCGTCAGTTCTGGTTCTGCGCAGGCTAATTCTTTATATTCATTATCAGTGTTGGCAAAAATGAAAGGGTGGCAATTAGATTACTATGTCAGCCATATTAGTAAGTATTTAAAGTCACAATTACAAATAACACCAGCCATTGCATCGAATTATACTCAAGCGCATGCCAATGGTGCCAATATTATTGAAGTTGATTGGTCCTCACCTAAATTAAGTGGTTGTAAACACTTAGATGACGCAGTCAGTATCTTTAAGCCTGAATATTACAAGCAATATACTCAGCAAGAGATACTATTTATTCCAGAGGGAGGCAGGTGCGACTATGCTAATACCGGTATCTACCTACTTGGTGAAGAAATTATTAGTTGGGTAAAAGCACAAAATATAACGGCACTATCTGTATTTCTTCCATCAGGCACCGGAACAACAGCACTTTTTCTTCAACAATACTTTAAAGAATGCCAAACAGAGTTGCTCGATGTTCAGGTACTGACTTGCAGTACTGTTGGCGGAGATCTATATTTACAAAAGCAGTTTAGTGCACTTAATCCTGATGATAGCGTGCATCCAACGATTCTTAATGATGGTGTTAAGTATCATTTTGGCAAATTGTATCTAGCTTTATTTGCACTGTGGAACGAAGTGCTTACCACTAGTGGAATAGAGTTTGATTTATTATATGACCCTATTGGATTAAGCGTGTTAAAAAGCCATATTGAAGCTGGGCAATGTCAGAATAGACAAATCTTATACATCCACCAAGGTGGGTTATTAGGCAATGCAACAATGCAGTCAAGATATCATCGTAAGCTGATGAATAAAAGATAAGCTTTATTAAGCAGATAATTGAGTATCATCCACGTGTTATATCGGGGGATAGTATTTGTGGAACATGAGGTAATTAAAGTGGGGTGTATTTTTAGTGTGTAGAGAAAGAGATTTATCAGTTTGCTCTGTTGTTAATAAACGTTCGGTAAATGAGAGGAGAATACCGTTAGCCAGGTTTATTAAATAACAGAGCAAATGATTTACGCCAGAGCGTAAGGGTAGTTATTACTTATTCGAACTGATCAGCCATTTCATAAAGTTCACAGCTTCAATGCGTTTTGAAAAAGTTGTTTTGTTTTTACCTTGTGAATCAGTAAAAGCAATTGAGTTCTTGTTTGATGAAATAGAATTAACAGGAAAGTTAACTGTAATTTCGTGTCCGTTAAATAGGTATGACATTATCATACTCCTTATAAATTATGTTCACCCTTAGGTGATGTAAGTTTTAACAATATAGTTTCCTTAACATTTTTCGTGTTGCGAAAGATTTAAGTTACTGAGTTAAGTTACCTTATCAATATTACACAAATCAAGTGTTTATATGAGAAAATTGCAAAAATCTTAATTATTAATTAGAGAAGATTGTTCTACAATTAACTCAATTATTTAATGTGCAGATAATACATTAAATACTTGACCGTGATAGTTGACCACAGGTTTATGACAAGCCCATTACAGTGAAAATAAAAATCTGAATGAATACAAGTTGTGTATCACACAGATAAGTTTCAAAGATGCTTGTGGTGGTTTACAAAGGAAGTTGAGCAGACTTACGATAGGTAAACAAATAAACAAAGTAATTAAACTTCAGCGATAATATAGGTAATTAATCTGATTAGCAATAGATAAATCGATTTATTTATTGCTAATCAGCTATTTCGACAATTATTTACCTGAAACCGGCATTAACAGTCAGATCAACACAATTAATTAGTAAAGCAACTCACCAATAGGATTTAACAGCTTACTGAATCCTTTAGTAAAATAAAGTGGTGCGTCTACTATGGTGTAGCACAAGCAACCTGTGGTTGTCTGCGGTGAGTGTTCATGATTTTCATCAAGTAGCATGAAGTCACCAGGTTTATAACTGTTAAATTTATCACTAAATTCACCAGCCAATAACAGTGTTAACTCAGAGCCTTTGTGTGTATGTTGTGGTATTTCACCGTTCGCTGCTATATGTAATAAGCTAGCTCTGGCTTTTTCCTCACCAGTATTCAGGCGTAGGCGACTAATTTTACCAATACCTTGCCATGGTGCGTTTATTTGATGCCTAAATGCGCTTGGTAAAGTATAAGATTGACCTTTTACAGATACTTCAATCGTTCCCATATCTACCGGAGCGGATGGCGTCGAATCAAGTTCATCTAATGTACAATCGATCATTTTTTCTAATAGCAAAGCCATATCGATATCCGCAGTCGATCCTGTGGTGATGTTTTTGTCGCTAAATACCGCAATGGTTTGTTGTTTGGTTAACAAAGATAATGATTTATGGCAAATATCACAAAGTTCGGCATGGGCAGAAATCGCTAGAGACATTGACAGCGGCAACTCTCCCTTTATATGGAGTAATAATAATTGTTGGTTAGGATGATAATTAATCATAATGTTTCTCCATAAAGCCTTTTAACTTCTCTAAACCTAATCGTAATCTGGATTTAACCGTACCTATTGGTATTTCGAGTTTGTCTGCCAATTCTTGTTGTGTCATTTCTTGCATATATATGCCCTGTACAACTTCACGTTGTAAAGGGGGAGTTCGTTAACGTGAAGTAGAAGTGTTCCGGTCAACTTAAAATCATCGTCGTTACTTTCTGCATCATCAGACTCAAATAGCGGCCAAATGTCATCACCAAATGAATCTTCTCGGTTATGCTGTACTTTTCTGAGCATATCGAAACATTGGTTGCGCATAATGGTAAAAATCCAGGTGCTGACAGCGGCTTTATCTGGGTTATATAAATGCGCTTTAGTCCACACTCTGGTCATTGTTTCTTGAACCAAGTCCATTGCTAAACCCTGCTGATGCAATCGTTGATTGCCAAAAGCATTAATTTTAGAACCGAAGTGGCTAAATAATTTGGCGAAGGAAGCTTTACATCGCACGTTAGCCACTTTTAACATTAACTCGGCTAATTGCTCAGCATCATGTTCTTTAGTATTTGGCAAATTTATTACACCATTTCGTTTTACAAGACTTGCCTTATCATAACGATTTTGTGCACTTTGTGATTGAAAATTTTCCATTATCTTCACTCGCGTTTTTTTATGGGCCAGTTATGTACTTTATATACGCTGAGTAAATAAATTAGATCACTTTAAAATCAGGTAAATTAAATAAACAATAATGTTCAAATAACATAGTGTTATAATTTTGTTGTCATATTTTAAATCGCTTTTAACTGATTATGTTTGCAAGAAATGCTTGTGCCATATGATGATCATGACTGTTGATGCAGCGGTACTTTTCTGCAGCGCTTATTGGAATGATTTCCAACCATCGCTGACAGACCCATGATATATCTTGAAAGTTTTCTTGCTGATAGAGGGCTAAGTGATTAGGGTATTCACTGAGTATATCCTTAAGAGTGTCACTTAATGCTTTCTGACATTGTTGGTGCTTGTCCAGTTTGCTTGTTGTATTTAACCCACTAATTTCTAACTTAGGCCAATCCTGGATAAGGTCAACATTAGCCCGCTTTAATCCATCGGGATCTTCGCTAATATCTTTAATGACAAACTTTTTTTCCCCACGGATACTGATCCCTAATAAACCATCGTCGAGTGTTTCAAAATCAATTATTTTGCATAAGGTTCCTATTGGAAGTATTTCCTTTTTATTATCACTCAGCATGCACAGTCCAAATCCAACCCCAGTTTTGAGCGACTCAGTGACTAAACGTTTATAGCGAGCTTCAAAAATGCGCAACTGACTATACCCTTGAGGTAAAATACAGATCGGCAAAGGAAAAATTGGAATTATCATAACCAGCCTTATATGATTAAAGTGAACTGACAACTAATACGAGGTTAATGGGTAATTGATCACATTCGTTTACTGGGTTAACTCAAATTGATCGGGATGACTCCTCTTAACGGACTAGAAAGCTTGATATTCCATCTTTAATAAGCAGGGCATTTGCCGTGAATTTGTTACATCTCAATGTTAAATTATAATTTAAAATATGATCTACAATCATAATATTAGATAAAAGTAGCTCAGATACTGAATCTAACGATGAGAGGGTCATCTTTTGAGTTATTTTTGTTTATAATGATAAATATGATGTGTAGTGCCTAGAAGAATTAGTCACTGATTGTATTTATAGACTGGTGGTAGGTTTCATGAAGAAAGTGCTCGATAGTGTTGACCAACGTACTAATCTAGTGGGCGAAAACCGCTTGGAGTTATTACTGTTTCGAATTAATTCAACTCAGCTATTCGCGATTAACGTATTTAAAGTTAAAGAAGTAGTCAAAGTCCCTGTTTTAAGTGCTATGCCTGGCAGTCATCATAGTATCGCTGGCATAGCCAATATTAGAGGTATGTCGATACCTGTTATCAATTTACGTGGCGCTATTGGCTTCTCTCCCTTACCCATCACTGATGATTGTAATTTAATTATTACTGAGTATAACCGTAGCGTTCAAGGCTTTTTAGTGGGTAAAGTGGAACATATTGTTAATTTGACCTGGGGTGACATTATGCCACCGCCCAAAATGGCAGGAAAGAACAATTATTTAACCGCAATAACACGACTAGAAGACCAAGGTCAATCTCGCTTAGTGTCGATTATCGATGTTGAGAAAGTCCTCGCGGAAATCATTAATTATGATATTCGTTTATCTGAGGGTGTTTTGGATGAGACCTTAGCCCCGCAAATGCCAGGACGTAAAATATTGATTGTTGATGATTCAAGTACTGCCAGAAAGCAAGTGAGAGAAACCCTTGGTCAACTGGGTATTGAAATCATTGAAGCGTCGGACGGTTTGCAAGCGTTGAATTTACTTAAGTCTTGGGCGGATAAAGGCCAAAACGTTGCGACTGAATTATTAATGATGATAACCGATGCAGAAATGCCAGAGATGGATGGATATAAACTCACTTCTGAAGTGCGTGCCGACCCTCGTATGGCTTCGTTATTTATTACCTTAAATACGTCATTGAGTGGTAGTTTTAATAATGCGATGGTTGAAAAGGTCGGTTGTGATGCGTTTATTTCGAAATTCCAACCTGATTTACTCGTGACAGGTGTGCAAAACAGATTAAGAGATATTTTGGGATAAGCTTTTAAATAGCTCGTTACGAGCCTTTAAGTCATAGAGTTTATAGCGACTTTTTCTGTTTTTCTAATCCGATAATTTGAGTTTCTATCTGCGCAGCTTCTGCTGTTATCATGGAGTATGATTTAATATCACCATTACGCTGTGCATGCATGGCTTGTGCTAGCTTAGCTTCATAAAGTTTAGTGAGTTTTTTTATAGGATCTTGTTTAAATAATGAAAACATTTTAATCACTTGTATTGGGGCGATGTGAGTGTATACGCAGGAAAATTGTTTTTGGTTCTGCAGTTATAACATTATTTGCATAACAACATATGTTGTCCTTATAGCTCATTATTAAAACAAATTTTAAAAATCCCTTTTGTGATAATGAGTTCAGCTAATTTGACTGTGTTATTAGCGGTCTAAATCCTCTAGCAGTTCTTGCAGAATTTTCTGCTGCATACTTTTAGTCACCCCAATATTGAGCCTGGCGAGTTTGATTGCATGCCCAAATTGGTCCTTGCCTAAAAAGGTTACCAACTGCTTTAAAAACTCTTCATCTAACGCTAATACCTGACAGTAATGCTTAATGCCTTGATTAAGATTATTAAATTGTAGGCCGTCAAATTCGAAACCTAAGGTATTGGTGCCAGCAAATAACGGATCATCTTCAAAATGATTATCATCAATACTGAGTGCCCAGCCTGGCGCATTTATTCTTTTTTGAGCGATTTGATACATCATCCAAGCACTTTTCTTAAAGCCACCAAAAATTCTACAATCAAACTCAGACTCTGCTAACTCTTGTTCAGTCCAATTAATCCCAATGGCTAAGTCCTTTTGATATCGCTTTATTAACTGATCTTTAACGGCCTCTCGGCAATCCCAGATTGAGGTTAACAAGTGCTTTTGAGCAAGTAACTTACATTCTTGACATGCTGGGACGGTTAATGATGGATGCGGAGTATGCGCCATACGCCAATAAGATAACTCTGCATGGCAGGGTTCATCACAAAACCAACACATGTGACGTTTATTAAAAGGAATGTCGACCATAGTAGGGTTTGTCATATTGGATACTTTAGTAAGGGAGCATGGTGAGTAAGACAGATGCACTGAGATGAATATCTCAGTGCAAGTAACAATAATTAATCTTTTTCGATATCAACTAAACTTTTAGCTAATACAATAGGGTCAATTTCAAAACACTCTTGATCGCTTTCCCAGTTAACTCCCACTAAAACACCATCATCATTTAAGTCACCAACCCAATATTCGAGAAAGTCGGTCAAAGTAATGCTAACTGCTTTGTATTCAGCCCATTCTTCAGTGCAATGACTTTTGGCAGTAGTTTCTGACGACCACAGTGGCATAACATCGGTTTCTTCAAATTCAGATGAATCACACACAACCCATCCTTCGCCTGTTTCGTCCTGAAGACCCCACACGATTTGGTGTTTTTTTACACTTTCGATGAAGCTAGTTAACGTCGGGTTTTGTTCGGTCATGATGATTCTCATTAAGTGGAGTTAAAAACGGTTTCATTATACTGAATACCTACTTTAGCTCAAGTTGGTTATGCTTAATGCTGATGGCAATTTCATCGAACACACTTTTTATATCATAAATCAGTCTTTTTAAGGTTATTAAGCGCTTGTTAAGTTGGTGGCAATCAGTCACGATAATCGTACAATCTTATTCTTTATTAATTGGGTGCCACTTGAGTCTTATGCGCGTTAATCTCTCTATTACAGCATTATTATTAAGCGTCAGTTTTTCTCATTCTACGATGGCGAGTGATGATTTTGCACAATGTGTAAGTCAATTACAGTTAAAAGCAAAGCAACAGGGTATTTCACAGCAAACTATTGATACCACGGTTGCTAACTTAACCTTTGTGCCTAGGGTGATTGAACTTGATAATCAACAGCCCGAGTTTACCACCACATTTAAAGATTATTATGATAAACGTGTCACTGAATGGCGTATTAATGAAGGACGTAAGCTCTATGTTAAGCATAGCCAGTTACTAAGGCAGTTAACTGCTAAGTATGGTGTTCCTGGTCAGTATATAGTCGCGTTTTGGGGGCTTGAAACTAACTACGGTAACTATAAAGGTACTATGTCAGTGCTTAATTCGTTAGCGACTTTGGCTTGTGATCCTCGTCGCAGTGAATACTTTACCCAGGAGTTAATGCAAGCGTTAACCTTGAAAGAGCGTTACCAGTTTGCTGATAAAGATATGGTGGGGTCATGGGCAGGAGCGATGGGGCATACCCAGTTTATGCCAACTAATTATCTTAAATATGCAATTGATGGTGATGGCGATGGTAAGGCGGACTTATGGAATAGTACTGCTGACGCTCTAACCTCTGCGGCAAATTTTCTGCAACAATTGGGCTGGCAAGCTAATGAGCGTTGGGGACGAGAAGTGCAGTTACCGCAAAATTATAATTTTGCTTATATGGGCAGCAAAGATACGCAGTCATTAACAGATTGGGCTAAGTTAAATATCAAGCAATCAAATGGTAAACCATTATCAACACCCGATATGCAAGCGGCCTTGTATGTACCAGCAGGACATACTGGACCGGCTTTTCTAGGTTATGAAAACTTTAACGTGATTATGCGCTGGAATCGATCTGAATTTTACGCTATTGCGGTGGGTAAATTAGCCGATCAAATTAATGGTGGTGCAGGTATTTCTAAGCCTCTACCTGATCATCCGCGTTTAAATCGTGAAATGGTCCTGCAGTTACAACAAAAACTCACTGATGAAGGATTTGATGTGGGTAAACCAGATGGCATTTTAGGCCGGAATTCGGTTATAGGATTACAAGCTTATCAGCGTAAACATGGTCTAATAGCGGATGGTTATCCTGATAATACAACATTTGAGACGTTAGGAATAAACTTAAACAAATTGCCGACCCAATAAGCATTTGTTAAGCTCTTGCCACTTTTTTAATAGCCGTTAACGGTATAATCGACAGTTAACGCAAATACAGATGAATTTTAAGGACACGTAATGAGCATTAAAGACAATATGGTTGTGCAGTTTAATTACACGCTGCGCGATGAAAAGGGCGAAGTGTTGGAATCAAATGAAGGTCGCGATCCAATTGCTTATCTTCATGGCAACGACAACATGATGCCAGGTATTGAAGATGCAATTACCGGTAAAGCTATCGGCGACAAGTTCAGCGTTACACCTCCTGCGGCTGACACCTATGGTGAACGTCAAGAAGGTGCTGAACAACGTGTATCTGTTAAACATTTATCAGGCGCTAAAGTGTGGAAGCCTGGTATGGCGGCCATCGTTAATTCGGATCAAGGTCAACGTCAAGTGACCATCGTAAAAGTCGGCAAATTTATGGCGACTGTGGATGTTAATCATCCATTAGCAGGCCGTGAGTTAACGTTTGATATTGAAGTCGTTGGGGCACGTGATGCAACTGATGAAGAAATCGCCCATGGTCATGCCCATGGCGCCGGTGGTCATCACCATTAATTAGCTATTTTCGTTCCAAGCCTTTAATAGGCTTGGGACAAACCTTTAATAAGTACCCATATGATCCTCGAATTTTCCCAAGGTAAGCTCATCATTACCCCCAATGAAATACAATGTCGTCTTTTTGAGAACCATATTATTCTCAGCGCGGTTGTCGATGACATCAGTTGTTTTCATCATGGATTAGTTATCGCCGCTGATGCCGGTACGGTGAAGTGGACAATTAAACTGGATAATCCACAGCAGTTTGAGCAATTGTTACAAGAAACCGGTATTCATGCTCAATAATATCGACGGCACGTCACTTAATAAATAGATAAGGAATCACATGACTCAATCATCTCTAGAAGCCATTGTTGTTGAGCCTACGAGTAAGGCTGCATCTTGTGTTATCTGGTTGCATGGCCTAGGTGACTCAGGTGCGGGTTTTGCCCCTGTTGTGCCAGTATTAGGCTTACCTAGCGACCACAGTATTCGATTTATTTTCCCCCATGCGCCGGAGCAAGCGGTAACCATTAATGGTGGCTATATCATGCGTTCATGGTATGACATTAAAAGTATGGATTTACATGACCGTGCTGATATTACCGGTGTGCAGGCATCAGAGTTACAAATAAAACGTCTCATTGAACAACAAATTAGCGCAGGTATTCCGGCAAACAAAATTGTGTTGGCTGGGTTTAGTCAGGGTGGGGTAATGAGTTTGTTTACTGGCTTACGCTTTGAGCAATCTTTAGCAGGCATTATGGCTTTATCGTGTTATTTGCCTGGTGGAGAGCATCTGCCTGAACAACTTGCACAGGCTAATAAAGCCACACCAATTCTGCAAAACCATGGTGAACAGGATGAAGTTGTGCCCTTATTTGCGGGAAAAATGGCATATGATGCTTTGAATCATGCCGGTTACAACAGTGTATGGAAAACCTATCCAATGGCACACAGTGTGATACCTACCCAATTATCTGAAATAGGTCAATGGTTAAATAAAGTGTTGAATTAAGAAATAACATTTACTTACCTAGCTGTTCTGAATTTAAAACAATGTTACTTCGTTAGGTTGATTTTAAAATAATCATTTATTTATAAAGGCTTAACTCCATATAGGGGGTTAAGCCTTTATTGTTTATGGGTGAGGAATTCGATAACTGAAACAACCTTGTTCGGCACAGGCAATAGTTTAGTTTGTAACTCATTGTTAATATTGTACTAAGTGTCATTATTTTGTCATAAAGTTGTCACGTAAATTGGTCATTGTTTGCTATCATTTTGAGGCGAATTATAAATTCGCTTATCTATACAACTAAAAAACAAGATAAATAATAAATGGGGTTACATATGTCTAAAGTATTAATAAAAGGGATGTTAGCGTCAGCTATATTCGTCGCACTAGTGGGCTGTAATAGTGACGATGATGCTAAAGTTGCAACGACCTGTGCTGAAGCTGGAACTGATTGTAAAATCTTTACTGTACTTCACACCAACGATAACCATGGCCGTTTTTGGGAAAACAGCAATGGTGAATACGGCATGGCAGCGCGCAAGGCGTTAATAGATCAAATTCGTGCTGAAGTGAGTGCTAATGGTGGTGAAAGTATTCTTTTATCAGGCGGAGATATTAATACCGGTGTACCTGAATCCGATTTACAGGATGCCGTCCCAGATTTTATTGGTATGAACGAAATTCGTTATGACGCCATGGCTGTTGGTAATCATGAGTTTGACAACCCATTAGCTGTATTAGACTCACAGCGTTCTATTGCTAATTTTCCAATGCTAGCTGCAAATATTTATCATGCTGATGGCACCACACGTTATTTTGAACCCTACAAAATATTCGACGTTAATGGAGTGCGTATTGCAGTAATTGGTTTAACAACTAAAGATACTGAGAAATTAGGTAACCTGGAATACATTCAAGATATCAAGTTTACCGATCCAACCACAGAAGTCGCAAAAGTGATTGCTGAAATTAAAGCGAATGATAGTGCAGATTTAATTTTTGCCACGACCCATATGGGACATTATGCCGATGGCAAACATGGTAGCAACGCACCTGGTGATGTTGAAATGGCAAGAGCGCTTACTGCAGGTGATTTACAAGCGGTTATTGGCGGGCATTCACAAAATCAAGTGTGTATGGAGCCAGGTACCAATGAATACGCTGATTTCCAACCTGGTGATGACTGTGTGCCAGATATACAAAATGGCACCTATATCATGCAAGCCCACGAATGGGGCAAGTATGTGGGACGTGCGGACTTTGAATACTTCAATGGTAAATTAAATCTTGCTAGCTATAAGTTGATCCCAGTTAACCTGAAGAAAACAGTTGAAGATGCTGAAGGTAAAAAAACCACGGTATTTATTGGTGAAGAAATTGTACCTGATGCGGATTTAAAGCAATTACTGTCTTATTATCAGGCAAAAGGTCAAGGTCAATTAGGTGAAGTGATTGCTGAAACTGACGCTAAACTTGAAGGCGATCGCGCTATCGTTCGTGGTGAGCAAACTAATCTAGGTCGTTTAATTGCAGAAGCACAGCGCACTAAAGTTAATGCTGACTTTTCAATAATGAACTCTGGCGGAGTACGTGCATCAATTGCAGCTGGCAATATCTCTTATCGTGACGTATTAACCGTACAGCCATTTGGTAACATGGTTACCTTAAACACATTGACTGGTGCGCAAGTGTCAGAATACTTAGCAACAGTGGCGACATTCCAACGTGGTTCTGGTGCTTATGCACAAATTACCGGCGTTAAAATGACAGTCGACTGTGCTGCTAGCAGTGTTGATATCAGTGAAATCAATGGTAAGACGTATACTGCCGAGGGTAGCTACACCTTTACTGTACCAAGTTATAATGCCGCTGGTGGTGATGGCTATCCAAAACTTGAGTCTGTACAAACAGGTTATGTAGATGCTGAAGTGCTTTACACTTACTTTAAAGATAAAGGCATGATCGTTGCTGCTGATTTCGCGCCAGTAGGGGATATTGTTTACACTAACTCTAATAGTGTTTTAGGTTGTCAGTTAAACTAATTTCAAACAAACGTTAAAACATAAAAGACAGCTAATTTAGCTGTCTTTTTTTAATTTTTTTATTTTCCCTTGAATTAAAAAATCCCGTCCCTATATCTTATTTGTAACAAGATGAAAGTTAAAAACGCTCGATAGAGGTTTTGATATTTTGTTACCCATTGTGCCGAAAGGGCAATGAAACCCTGCCAATAATGGCTTAATTTTACATATTGCTTTAGACAAGGATATGATTATGCGTAATTTTTCTATTTCTCCAGATTTAACCCCACTGTACCGTAGCGCTATTGGCTTTGACCGTTTAGCTCAGCTCGCAGAGCATGCAGCAGCGAACAATGGTAATAACGGTTATCCTCCGTACAACATCGAATTACTCGGTGAAAACTTGTATCGTATAACGATGGCCGTGGCTGGTTTCAGTATGACTGAACTTGATATCACCAGTGAAGGTGAAAAGTTATTAGTTAAAGGTAACAAAGCCAATCAAAAAGATGAACGTAAATATCTTCATCAGGGCATTGCCGAACGAGGCTTTGAGCGAGTGTTTCAGCTTGCTGACCATGTCAAAGTTGTCGGCGCGGAATTAGAAAATGGTTTGCTGAACATTGATTTGGAACGCGAAATTCCAGAGGCGATGAAGGCACGTAAAATTGAAATTACTCGTTCTCGTATAATCGAAGAGTAACATTTGATTCACTGCAGATTCATTGTGTCAGTCCCCCCCAAATTAGATGACTAATTTCATCAGGGCTTAGTGTAAATGACTAAGCCCTTTTTGGTATTTATGGATATATTTTAATGAGCTATATCCAGTAATACCGCGCCATTACCTTTATTGGCTAACGTATCGTCTGGGTTATAAATAGGACAGCTGGTCATCGACAGGCATCCGCAACCAATGCAACCTTCAAGTGAATCCCTTAAATCTTCTAGTGCTGTAATTTGTTTATTTAATTGTGTTTTCCACGTTTGCGACAGTTGAGTCCAGTCATCTTTGTTTGGGGTTCTTTGGTTTGGTAGATGGCTAAACGCAGTCTGGATAGCCTGTAGGCTGATCCCAAACTGCTGAGCCGCTTTAATTACCGACACCCGCCGTAATACATCACGTTGATAACGACGCTGATTACCTTGATTTCGCAATGATTTAATTAAGCCTTTTTGCTCATAAAAGTGCAGTGTCGATACCTTAACACCACAGCGCTTTGCCACTTGTCCTACAGATAAATCGTACTCGTTCAACATATATAAGCCATGCAAGGAAAATGATTATTGATAAAATAACGAAAAAAACACTTTACCTCAAGTTAACTTGAGGTTTTATCCTGTGTCCAGATAATTTAACTGAAATTAAAAATAAGGACATATTATGCATTTAGAGCATGTAAATATCGTGGTAAAAGATTTAGAGCAAACATTAGCTTTCTACCGTGCCGCCATGCCTCATTGGCGTATTAGAGGAGGCGGTGAGTCAACTTGGTATGGCGTGCCACGCAAATGGGTACACTTTGGTGATGACAAGCAGTACTTATCATTTAGTGATTCTGGAACCGGTAAAGTGAGAGACTTACGTTCTAATGATTTGGGTTTAGCGCACTTTGCGTATGTAGTGACTGATTTAGACAGTTTAGTTAAGCGTTTAAATCATGCGGGATTTGAGGTGCGTATTTGGGGGGTATTGAGCCCCATGCAAAGAGTGTTTATTTTATTGACCCCAATGGTTTTGAAGTCGAGTTCGTACAGTATTTAACTGATCTGCCATCTGAGCGAAATATTTATCTATAACAAGGACGTCATATGAACACCGCAATTATTATCGGCAGTAGTCGAAGTAAGGGTAATACCGCTATGCTTGTGAAACAATATCAGCAAGCTGCTACCTCGAACGTCAGTGTGTATGACTTAAATACGTTCACTATAGGTGAGTTTGATTATACGTATCAAAACAAATCTGATGACTTCAACTCGCTATTTAAACAGCTACTGACGTACCAAAGACTCATTTTTGCGACGCCTGTTTATTGGTATTCACCCAGTGCAAGGATGAAAATATTTCTCGATAGAATTTCAGACTTACTCAGTCAAGAAAAAGAGATGGGGAGGGCGCTAAGGGGGAAGTACGTTGCCTTGTTAGCAACGGGTGGCGATGTAGAAGTAAAGCCGTGCTTTGAAGAGATATTTATTCACACATTTGACTACTTAGGCTGCGTTTATGATGGAATGCTATATATTCCATTTGATGGTAACACGCCAAAAATCCCCATGTATCAATTAGTTGAACAATTTGTCAGCTAAATTTTGTCATTGGTTTTTTGATAAAAGACAATAGAGGTTGTCTTTTATCTTCCACTCGATTGCTAACCTATAGTTTTTAACCAACAAAAAGTGGACTTTACAACCGCTTTATCTGCATCGCTTCAGTATCAGTTGATGTTTATCTTATTCTGGATCGACTGGCCATATCTGCACCGAAATGGTGCTCATGGTCTCAATACCACACTAGAACACCCACGAACATACAAGTTGCTATTTACGACTCAGCAATAGCGATTAAACATTCGAAAACTCCACAGCGAGATCGCGCATGTTTGCGTACATATCTACTATGTAAAACGAACGTAAATTACGCATTTAATCATCATGGCTTATACAAGCATGTCAGGTTAAATATGTGCATTAACCTTATTGCTCATCAGTGAATACTCATACTCTCGACCTGGTCGAAACTATAGGGTTTATATATAAATGAAATACGAAAATCTATTTTGTAGCCTAAGCTATAAATATCAAAAATATTCATGTTACCTTTGTTAAATAAACGCTACTATCTTTATTTAAATTAACAAGTGTATCATTTTAATTAAGTGGAGCGATTTGTTTAGGCTTGGTTTTCAGCATAAGTTGATTTAGTTATTAATGTCGAAGATGTTACGTTAATGTTTATCATTTAAAATAATTGATACAGAAATGAACCTCAGTGTAGGCAGGTAAAATTTTTTAAAAATATAAAGGTAATATTAAAGAGTTAAAATAGCCAGGTTACTCTGCTTTTGTTTGTAAACAGCCATTTTCACGTAATTACAGAATGAAAATAGTTCATTTTCAGTTTGTTAAAAGTCTTTTGTGTGATGCAGATCACATTTTTTGGGTTTGCTAGGTATATTAAATGTTACTTTTTTTATAGGTGATTCAACTTTAAAAACTAATTTTCCTAGAAGTATTGATGTTATATTGTAAAGTTAAAAGTAAATATGATTTTCTGTTAACAAATATACTTATTATTGGTTGATTAATTTTAACATCCCTTGTCGTTAATTAATTGTCTTTATGTTTGATCTATTCAATGAAATTATTCAGTATCTGGTCATCGTTATATTCAGTTAGATTTTAATTAACGATAAAATAACAATAAATATGACTGGGAGTTAATAATTATGATTCAAAAAACATTTCTTTCTTTAAGTATTAAATCAGCTTTAATTGCCTCAATTGCTGTTTCTTCAAGTGTATCAATATCTGCTTTAGCTGCAGAAAGTACGGCTAAAGTTGAACGTATTGAGGTCACAGGTTCTCGAATTCAACGTCAAGATATGGAAACCGCCTCACCGGTAACTGTTATTGATGCTGCAGCAATTAAGGCGGAAGGTTTTACTTCTGTAGATGAACTTCTACAAGCGCAAACTTCTATGGCAGGAGCTGCGGTTGGTTCAAGTACTAACAATGGCGCAGATGGTGTTGCTCAGGTTGATTTGCGTGGGATGGGATCGCAGCGGACACTGGTTCTACTCAATGGTCGTCGCATGGTTAATTCAGGATCTGGTGCCAACAGCTCGGTAGATTTAAACGCAATTCCTGTCGCGATGATAGCCCGTGTCGAAATATTAAAAGACGGTGCTTCTGCTGTATACGGCTCTGATGCTATTGCAGGTGTGGTCAACATCATTACTAAAAAAGATTTTGAAGGCTTTCAACTTGATGTTCAAGGTGGCATGACTGATAAAAGTGATGGTGAGAATGGCGAAATTAGTGCGCTTTATGGTATGAATACCGACTCAGGCAATTACACCTTTGGTGTTGCTTATTCTAAACGTGAAGGCGTTATTCAGTCAGATCGTGACTGGACTGACCCTGGTTATAGCTCATTTATCCCAACAGGTACATTAGGCGGTAAAGTACTCAATGATGCAGGTGAATGGGTTAATCGTGATAGTGGCTATGACTATACTCAAGACAGTTTTTATCAAACGCCGAATGAACGTACCAGTGTATTTGCCAATATGGTTCAAGAAATCAACGATGACACGATTTTTACCGGTGATTTTCTATATACCAAACGTAAATCCAGCCAGCAAATGTCTGCTCAACCAGCAGATATTATGCTAAATGTGTGTGGTGATGCTAACACTTTACCTGGTGAGTCTTGTATTACACTTGATGATGCTATGCTTGCTGGCAATATTGGCGCTGATGATACCGGTCGTGTTAACTATCGTCGTCGTATTACTGACGTTGGTCCACGTATTTATTCGCAAGACACAGATACATACCGTTTATCAGCTGGCTTAGCTGGTACCTTAGATGTTCATACCGGATTCAACTGGGATGCTTCATATACTTACGGTAACAACAAAGCAAAAACACAGGTCGATAATTCGATTAATGCCACCAACATGGAAGCATCAATTTATGCTAACCAAGATGCGTGGTTTAATGGTGATGCGTTAACTCAAGGTGTAATTGATGATATTAGCTTCACTGAACAAAATAGTGGCGGTAATGAGCAACATACTTTTTCTACAGGGTTAAATGGCGAGTTATTTGATCTAGATGCTGGTGCTGTGGCCTTTGCTATTGGCGCAGAGTATCGTTACGAGAGCGGATATTATACACCTGATCAAGTTATTCAAGACGGTGACAGTACAGCCGCGCAACAGGATGCAACAGATGGCGATTATAATGTGTTGTCTATTTTCCAAGAAGTGAGTGTGCCGTTCACCGATAAATTAACCGGTGAATTTGCGCTACGTTATGATGATTATTCAACGTTTGGTAAAGCGACCACCTGGAAAGTGGGTTTAACCTATGAAGCGACTGACGACTTAATGCTTCGTGGTGTTGTCGCTACAGGTTTTAGAGCCCCAAGCATCAGTGAGTTATACGGCGGAGACACAGGGTCGTTCGATTATCTAACCGATCCGTTAGGTGATGAACAAGATCCACAAATATTAGTTCGTTATACTTCTGATGATGATTTACAAGCTGAAGAGTCTGAATCATTAACCGCAGGTGTTGTGTATTCACCGAGCGCAATTGAAGGGTTATCTTTAACGTTAGATTACTGGAGCTTTGAAGTGACGAATGCGATTACACGTCTAGACGTGCAATCAGGCATTAATGCATGTTTAGTCGGCAACGACAGCACTGCATGTGAAACCTTTGGAATTGACCCTACGGCAGGAGCCGCTAAGTTTGATAACTTAACTAGCTCACTGACTAACGTAGGTTCTCAAGATACTTCTGGTGTTGATTTTAACCTAGCGTATACCTTTGAAGGCTTAGGTTTAGACTGGAAGATCAGCAACGATACAACTTACTTGCTTAATTTTGAGCAAGATAACCAAGATTATACCGGCACGATTGATGGTAATTTTGGCGCCTACGCTAAAGTGCGTAATAACTTCAGTATTCAGGCGTCTCAAGATGACTGGAGTGTGATGTATTTCAATCGTTATATTGGTTCAATGGATGACCACTATACTGATTATGATGAGAATGATAATCCAATTGCTGCGCTAGCTAAGGCTGATTCAGTGCTGTATCACAATATCTCTGGTACATATCATATTAATAACGATATGAGCGTCAGTGCAGGAGTTAAAAACTTAACTGATGAAGAACCTTCTAGAGTCTCAAATGGCTCAGATGGTGGCACCGTACCTGAAGTTTACGACGTAATTGGACGTCAATATTATGCTGGCTTCTCAATGAAATTCTAAGATTAACAATTGCTAGGTCATAAGGCTTAAGGGATAGAAGGAAGCCAGCGAAAGCTGGCTTTTTTATTGCAAATGTTTATTGCAAATAAAGTCAGTTCTTAGCCTAATGCGGCAGTAGCTGAACTTTTTTGAATTAACTCAATTTTGTAACCATCAGGATCTTCTACAAAAGCGATTTGTGTTTTACCACCGGCAACCGGTCCAGGTGCTCGAGTAATTTTGCCCCCAGCAGCTGCAATGGCTTCGCAACGTGCATAGATATCAGCTTCGCCTATTGCTAAATGGCCAAAGCCTGTGCCCAGATCGTATTGTTCAACTCCCCAATTATAGGTCAATTCAATCACGGCTTGCCCCGTTGACTCTTCGCCAAAGCCAACAAATGCTAAGGTATATTTATACTCAGCATTTTCAGATTTTCTCAGCAATTTCATTCCCATTACATCAGTATAAAAAGCAATACTGCGATCTAAGTTACCTACACGGATCATAGTGTGTAAAAGTTGTGACATGTTAATCGTCCTTCTAAAACGGGATAAGTAGTAAGCCAGAATAATATCAATAGTGAGCAAGGTATGACAGCGGTGAGTGTCGTATCTAGATTGATAAAGGTAGATATTTGCTTTTGGTCGCTTTTGTAAGAGGGATAAGTATAAAATATTAGCTTAACATCACAATTGTGTTGTTTTTTCCTATGAAATTATTCCTATATTGCTATTATTTATCCATAATAAATGGGAGAGTTAAACATGACAACTGAACTTAAAATGGCTTTAGGCACTACCGTGGTAATCGCAATTTGTTTTAGTGCTTTCTTCGTGTCACTATTTTAATCGCACCCTAATACCAATAAAACTTGCTCATAAAAAAGCCGCATTAGCGGCTTTTTTGATCTCGAATTTATCACAATAAAGGATTATTCGTCGGGATAAATTTTTTCAGAATACTCACATAAGTCTTCGATAATACAACTACCACATCGAGGTTTACGTGCCAGACACGTATAACGGCCATGTAAAATAAACCAGTGATGTACATCGACTTTAAACTCGTTTGGTACTACTTTGAGCATTTTAAGTTCAACCTGATCGACGTTTTTACCCGACGCAAATTTTGTTCGGTTAGCCATTCTAAAAATGTGCGTATCAACCGCTATAGTTGGCCAACCAAATGCAGTATTAAGGACAACATTAGCGGTTTTACGGCCCACACCAGGAAGGGCCTCTAAAGCCTCACGATTTTCTGGTACTTGACCGCCATGCAAGTCAATTAACATCTTGCAGGTTTTAATCACATTAATGGCTTTATTGTTGTACAGACCTATCGTTTTAATATAGTTCTTTAGGCCATCGACACCTAAATCGTAAATAGCTTGCGGAGTGTTGGCAACCGGAAATAACTTGTCGGTAGCTTTATTCACACTGACATCAGTCGCTTGTGCCGACAGTGTCACCGCAACTAATAATTCAAAAGGTGAACTGAAGTTAAGCTCGGTTTCTGGTTTAGGATTATTATCTCTTAATCGGGTTAGGATTTGAGCACGTTTATCTTTATTCATCAGTAATACTAACTCACTTTGGTTATTCTGACGCGGGCAACAGCTTCTGTTTGCACTTTAGGTTGGCGTAGCTTTACCGCATGATCAATCCAATTCTTAAGCGCGATTAACAAACCCATTGCAATAAAAGCACCAGGCGGTAGTAGGGCGAGTAAAAATGCATTGTCAACTTGCCATAAATGAATTGTTAACGATTTAGCCCACTCTCCTAATAACAAATCCGCGCCATCAAATAGCGTGCCTTGACCGATTATCTCACGGGTTGCTCCTAATACGATGAGTACCGCAGTAAACCCAACCCCCATCATTAATCCATCAAATGCTGAATGAGCAAGGGTATTTCTTGATGCAAATGCTTCAGCACGACCAATAATGACGCAGTTGGTGACAATTAATGGCAAAAATATTCCAAGGGATAAATATAAGCCGTAAGCGTAAGCGTTAATAATGAGCTGAACACAGGTGACCAATGCGGCAATAATCATTACAAAAACGGGAATACGGATTTCTTTAGGGACAAAATCACGCACTAGAGACACTAAAATGTTTGAACCAACTAAAACCAGCAAAGTGGCAAGGCCTAAGCCAAGAGCATTTGTGACTGTCGCGGTAACCGCTAATAGCGGACATAGTCCGAGTAGTTGAACTAAACCTGGGTTGTTCGACCATAAGCCTTGCTTGGCAATTTCTTGATATTTACTCATGGGTGTCTCCACAGCGTCGTCCGCCTTGGTACAGTTCTTTACGATTAGCTTCTACAAACATGACAGCATTGCGGATGGCTTTTACATAGGCTCTTGGGGTAATCGTGGCGCCAGTGAATTGGTCAAATTGACCACCGTCTTTTTTTACCGACCAAGATTTATCTTCTGGCGTCCAAACTTTACCAGTAAATTCTGTCACCCAGTTTGATTTTCTCAGTTCTATTTTATCCCCTAATCCAGGGGTTTCTTGATGGGTGAGGGTGCGTACGCCAAGTACGCGATTATCATTATCGATACCTATAATGAGTTTAATTGCCCCGTTGTAACCATCTGGAGCAATGGCTTCGATAGCGATTGCTGTCGGTTGCTGTTGTTTCATTGCAATATATGCAGGTAAGTCAGCAGATGTGCCGAGTAAATCAGCAGAGTTAACCCAAATACACTGAGAAACTAACTCATTATCATAATATTGAGCCAGGACGACTTGGATCAATGTTTGACTTAATTGAGCCAATTGTTGTTGAAGGATTGTGTCTTTGGTTAAGCCATTGACCACAGCCACTAAACCGGTACAACACAGTGCAAATACACCTAGAATTGTGCCGTTTTTAAGCATTGAATTATCTTTTAATGACACAGGTTAACTCCCTGAACGGTGACCATATGCTCTTGGTCGCACATAATGATCGATGAATGGCGCGCACATGTTTGCAAGCAAAACAGCAAATGCAACTGCATCGGGATAGCCGCCATAGGTTCTGATAACATAAATCAGTATCCCTATCATGGCACCAAATAGCAGCCGTCCTCGAGCACTGGTGGCTGCAGTTACTGGGTCGGTAGCAATAAAGAACACCGCCAACATAGTACCACCGGAAAATAAATGCATTATTGGGCTGACATGGGTATCTGGATTGAGTAAAAACCCAAAGCTAGCGCACACAAATAAAGCGACTAGTATGCCTGTGCTGATATGCCAGCGGATCACGTTGAGCTTCAACATGATTAATCCACCAATTAAAAAGCCAAGATTGACACCAAACCAGCCTGCGCCAACCATTCCAGAAAATATCGGTTTAGCTAAGCTTTCAGTGGTAGTTAACCCCATAGATAAATCTGTTTTAAGGGTATCTAACGGCGTAGCCATAGTCGTGCCATCAATCGCAAGATTGTGCCCAACGTTAACCAATTCTGCTGAAGAACCCATAATAGCGTGCCATGCATAGGACATATTAACCGAATCTTGTGCTACAGATATTGGAGGGACCCAATCGGTCATTTGCACTGGAAAAGAAATTAACAATAAAACATAGCCAGCCATCGCAGGGTTGAACAGGTTGTTGCCCAGCCCACCGTATAAATTTTTAACGATTATAATAGAGAATAGCGTACCAATAACGATAACCCACCAAGGTGCTAGCGGGGGAATTGCTATGGCGAGTAAAAGGGCTGTTACCAGGGCACTATTGTCTGCTAACGTAGGTATTACAGGCCTATTGCGCAAGCGCAATATGATAGCTTCTGCTGCATAAGCGGTAATGACCGCGAGTATAATTTGCAACAGGGTTCCCAAACCGAAAAAGTATAATTGAGCTGCAATACCAGGTAGTAAGCATAAGGCTACGCGTTGCATGACTTTAGCTGTTTGCAGCGTAGTACTTACATGGGGTGAAGAGGCAATTTTAAATGCCATGTTTAGTCCTTTTTCTCTACTTGTAGAGCTAATTTTTTGGCTTTTGCTTTAGCTATTGCCGCAGCGATTTTTGCTTGTTTGTCCGTTAAACTGATATCAATAACTGGTTTATCGATATCAGGTTCACCAACCACAATAGTTTTTGCAGGTTCCAACATAGAGTCAACAAGTGGCGTATCAATATTAACGGTCACAGTCTTCGCCGCTTTTTTGGCTTTTGCGCGTGCGACGGCAGCATTAATTCGGGTTTGTTTATCTGAATCTTGTGTAGGTAAATGAGGTTGTTCAATAGCCTCTACAGTTAGGCTATTAGTGATGGTTACTGTTTCAACTTGTTGTGTGAGTTGGGCTTTTTTAGCTTTAGCACGTGCAACGGCTGCGGCCACTCTGTCTTGCTGTGACAAGACGGTTTTTACTGGTTCAGTACTATTAACAGATGCCGAATCAAGTACTACGTCTGTTGTCACTGTATCGCTATTTTGCGCTTGAGCTGCTTTTTTGGCTTTTGCTCTTTGAATCGCAGCGCTGACAGCTGATTTTTTATCCGCTATGTTGTTAATTTCAGCATTAGGCTGTTGAGTCAGTTGTGTATTAGGCGTTGTTTCTGCCTGTGTGGCACTGACATCTTGCGCAGCGGATGCTTTTTTAGCAGCAATACGTGCCATAGCGGCGGCGACAGCATCTTTGTCTGTGGTTTTCATACTTGCTTGCCGTTTTGCGGCAGCTTCTTTAGCTTTGGCTTCACGTGCTAGCTTTTCATCTTCTAAACGTTGAAGTCGTGCTTCAAATCGCACTTTTGCTTTTTCTGCTTGGACTTTTTCTTCAGCTTCAATTTTAAGTGCTGATTTTGCAATACGATAGTATTCAACTAACGGTATGTCACTTGGGCACACGTAGCTACAGCAACCACATTCAATACAATCTTGTAAATTATAACTTGCTGCTTTGTCATACTCTTCGGCTTTTGCATGCCAGAATAATTGTTGTGGTAATAAGAGTGCCTGGCAAGCAATAGCGCATTCACCGCAGCGAATACAGGCTTTCTCTACAGTGTCAGGGCTTATTTCTGCAGCAGAAGGTGCCAAAATACAGTTCGTCCCTTTTAAAATGGGAACATGAGTATCTTGAATAGCGTAACCCATCATTGGGCCACCAATAATCACTTTTTGGTTTTGTGCGACGCTAAAGTCTACTTGTTCGAGTACCGCTGAGATTGGTGTTCCAATAGGTAACCAATAATTGCCAGGCGGTGAATATTATTACCTGTTAATGTGACCACTCGTTCAACTAACGGTTTTCCGTGAATGACAGCATCACTGATGGCGAATGCAGTGCCTACATTTTGCACTACTATTCCTAATTGAGACGGTAGACAACCACTAGGTACTTCTTTGCCGGTGATAATTTGAATAAGTTGTTTTTCGCCACCTGAAGGGTATTTAGTCGGTATGACAGTAACTCGAGTACTGTTTAATGGTAAATGACTATCAGTAATAGCCTGCTTCATTGCATTGGCGGCTTCAGGTTTATTATCCTCAATGGCAATAATAATACGTTGTGGCTTAAGCACGCGGTAGATCATTTCTATTCCTGCCAATATCTCATTGCTGTAATCGCGCATTAAGCGATCATCTGATGTGATATAAGGCTCACACTCAATACCATTGATAATCACAAGATCAATTTTATTGGTGGTATTTAGCTTAATATGAGTAGGAAAAGCAGCACCGCCCATACCCGCTATCCCAGCTTGTTTAATCTTAGCAATTATTTCATCATTACTTATTGATGACATATCTGCAGGTGTTAGCTTGCACCAAGTATCTAAACCATCAGCTTCTATAATACAGCTCATGACAGGTAAACCAGATGCATGGTTACTTGCAACAGATTCGATACCAATAATAATGCCTGAAGTCGGAGCATGTACCGGCAAATAGATAAAACCATTACCTGCAGTCAATACTTGACCTTTGAGGACAGATTGCCCTATATCAACAATTAATCGAGCTTGATCACCAACCTGAGGAATAGGCACAATAAATTGTTTCGCTAATGGCAGTCGAGCAATCGGTTGTTGATTAGAAAGTTGTTTAAGCTCGGGTGGATGTATGCCACCTGGAGACTGCCACAGTGAGCCTTTATCTAATTGTTCTAATAAAGTTAACACTATCTTTCCTCTCGACTTTCAGGCAACACAGTAATAGGAATAGTATTGAGCTTCCAGTCCCAATTTTTAAGGGTTGTTTCAACAGGGAGCATATCAATACAATCTACCGGGCAAGGCTCAACACACAAGTCACAGCCAGTACAATCTTTTGCAATAACGGTGTGCATTAGCTTACCTGCACCTAAAATAGCATCGACTGGACATGCTTGAATGCATTTAGTACAACCAATACATTCATCTTCACGAATGTAAGCCACTTTTTTTACTGACTCTTGGGACTCTGCATTTAGCGGTTCAGGTTCAACTCCCATTAATTCAGCGAGTTTTTCCATAGTGGCAGTACCGCCAGGAGGGCATTTATTGACTTTATCGCCATTAGCAACTGCTTCGGCATAAGGCCTACAACCAGGGTATCCACATTGACCACATTGAGTTTGTGGCAGTAAGGCTTCCACTTGATCGATTATCGGATCGCCTTCAACTTTAAATTTATCTGCAGCAAAGCCTAATATAAGACCAAAAACACTGGCCACAATAGTCAACACAGCTACTGCAATAAAAATGCTTGTTATCATTACTTTACCAGCCCTGCAAAGCCCATAAATGCGAGTGACATAAGGCCTGCGGTGATCATTGCTATTGCACCACCTTTAAAAGGTAAGGGGACATCCGCTGCAGCAAGACGTTCACGCATAGCAGAAAATAAAATTAGCACCAATGAAAAACCGACCGCAGCCCCAAACCCATAAACAGCGGATTGGATAAAATTATGGTCTTCATTAACGTTGAGTAAGGCTACGCCTAAAACCGCGCAGTTAGTGGTAATCAGAGGCAGGTAAATTCCGAGCGCACGATGTAAAGTTGCACTGGTCTTTTGAACTAACATTTCCGTGAACTGTACCACCACCGCGATCACAAGAATAAAACTCATGGTACGTAAATATGATAAGTCGAACGGTTGTAATAGAAACTCGTTAGTTAAATAGCTAAGAATTGAGGCTAAAGTGAGCACGAAAGTGGTTGCCATAGACATACCCACGGCCGATGCCAGTTTACTGGACACCCCCATGAACGGGCATAAACCTAAAAATTTAACTAATACAAAGTTGTTGACTAGTACGGTACCAATCAATAAGAGGAGATACTCTGTCATTGCTGCGCATTATTTAATAAAACATCTGGGTATTATCTAAGGTTTAGCACTGATAAACAACGGATAAAAAACAAGGTTAACGAGATAATCGTTAACCTTGCTATAAAATTGTTCATTTTGGTTGCCAAAAATGGGTTTTACGGCCTGTTACTCAGTGCTAATAACGTTGTCTGGCTTCGCTATATAGTAACCTTGCAGCCCATCGACTAACAATTTTTCTAAGGTCAGTTTTTCATCCTGACGCTCAACGCCAGTTGCTATGACCAAAATTTTAAGGCGTTTTGCGATATCGACAATCATTCGTATAAAAAATTTATTGTTATTATCAGATTCAATTGCACTACTGTAACTATTATCTAATTTTATATAATCAGGGCGAACTTCTCTGAAAAATTTAAATGAGGTAAAACCTAATCCAAATCGTTCAATTGCAACTTTTGCTCCCACTTTATGTATTTCTGATACAAAATTAGCACTCGCGGTTAAATTGGCTTGCATACCTGATTCATTAACTTCGAAAACAAACCTAGATGCTTCTTTGCGATGATGAGTTAATATCTCTTTTAACCAATAAACAAAGGATTCTTGTAAAGCTGACGTTGCGCTGATATTGACACCTAACATACCAGTTAACATCGGATTTTCTTTCATTAGGGTTAGGGTATTGGTCACAATCATTTTATCTAATTCAACGCTTAAGCCATATCGCTCAGACATGGCTATAACCGTCGCCGTTGGTAGATGTTTTTCTTCGGCATTATAAAATCTGGCTAATAATTCACGATATAAATCATTATCGGTATTACAAGGTAAAATAGGCTGTTGGAAAAACTTGACTCCCCTACGATTAATAATATCGTTAATTGTCACTTTCCAATGTTCATCACCAAAGTTCTCATTACCATCAAACTCCGCTAAAAAGTGATAATGGTTTGGGCCTAAGGTTTGCGCAATACTGACAGCATAATCTGACATAGCGACTAAAGTGTTCGGGTCATTATCAGACTGATAGGGGACAACACCTATGTGCGCAACTGAATCTTGTTGAGTACTTTGAGTATAATCATCAAATTGCTGTTTAAGCTTTTCAACATAGCTCGCGCTTTCTTTTAAAGTTATGCCATCTAAAAACACTGCAAAGTCGCCGCTAGAAATTCTAAAGTTTTCAGGTTTAGCGTGTCTAGTGGCTGCATGTCGAATGCAATGTGATAACTTGGCCAAATAGTCATCACCTGCAGTTCTACCGTGTAGCTGGTTGATATTAGCCAGTTCAGATGCTCTGATAACGACTAAAACTCCAAATAAATTTTTCTGTGATTGTGTGACTCTTTCAAGATGCGCGATAAATCTAGGACGGGTTGAGAAACTAGTAATCGGGTCTTGATAAGCGGCTTTAGTCAGCTTGTCGTTCTCCACTCTAATGACGTCTAAACTTTCTTTTAGTCTGGCACGGCACTTTTCTAATGCAAGCCCAAGAGGTTGCAATATGCCCCTTAAGCGTGACATCTCTACCGCCTGGAAAGAAAGCGTAGAAATGCTATCGATATATTGCGCTGCATACTTGATACGACGTTTATGTACCATAATGAGTATTACAAATAACAGCATCAGTAGCAGATACGCCAAAAATAGTAACAGGGTAACTTCTTCAAGTTGATACAGGCTGGTTTCTATCGCTGAAATTGGGCTGAGAACGATTTGCATACGGCCATCAGGGAAAGTGAAACTATATCCAAGATCAATGTTAAATATTTTATCGGCAAATGATTGATCTACTTTTACAAGCGAACCATAAGTAAAGTTATGAATGCTGTCAGAATTATGGACATATTGAAAAAACTGGAAGTCATAGTCTCTGCTGAATGTTTTAAATAAATCATCACCATTACCCGTCCAATAACTGTATTTTTCAACATATTCGGCAAAATGTTGTCGCGCAGCATCGCCTTGTATTTGTACCTGACGGTTTTCAATTGTGTAAATTCGATAAAAGAGTAGACCGAAGACGATTAGCAGCACAAATTGAAAGGATTTTGATAAGCCCATAACATATCCATTTTATAAAAGTGATCCTTTATGTACCAACACTAAAGGTAAAGCAATATTAAGACAATATACGCTTTCGAGTATCCTTGTACGCTCAATAAGCGGGTTCATTATAAGCATTTTGGAAGGATAACAGAATTTGGTAACTCAAATCATTAGCCTGAATAGACTATATTTTAGCACTTTATGAATTATTTGCTTAATACTAATAGGGGGGGGGAGGTTTTTAAAAATTAATTTTTGATCATAAACCATTCTTTCATAAACTAAGTATGGCTCCCCAGACTGGACTTGAACCAGTGACATACGGATTAACAGTCCGCCGTTCTACCGACTGAACTACTGGGGAATTGATATACTTAATACTCAGTTTTTGATGGCTCCCCAGACTGGACTTGAACCAGTGACATACGGATTAACAGTCCGCCGTTCTACCGACTGAACTACTGGGGAAATGATCAAATACGTTTAAGTGGCTCCCCAGACTGGACTTGAACCAGTGACATACGGATTAACAGTCCGCCGTTCTACCGACTGAACTACTGGGGAATACTTAAAACGCTATATTATATTGGCTCCCCAGACTGGACTTGAACCAGTGACATACGGATTAACAGTCCGCCGTTCTACCGACTGAACTACTGGGGAATGATATAATACTGTTACCAACAATTTTGCTAATGGCTCCCCAGACTGGACTTGAACCAGTGACATACGGATTAACAGTCCGCCGTTCTACCGACTGAACTACTGGGGAATAGTTTTTAGCAATGTATTGCTGAGAACGGAGCGCATAGTAAAACGCCTAGTTGCATGAGTCAACTCGAGTTATAGAAAAAAGTGCAATTTACTTGTTAACTGCTCATGTAATGTGCATCGTGCACGACTTTTCAGCATTTATTGCCAAATTCGGCTGTTTTAGTTGGTAATAATGTTTTATCAAATATCATCCTTTTTCGCTCAAGTAAGTGACGGTGTTGTTATTTCATCGGATAAATAACATTAATAGTGAGCTTAATGCCACGATCTAAGCCACATTTTGTGAACAGAACAGAACAGAACAGGACACAAAAGTATTACTACGTAAGTTATTTAGTGATTATTAATTTCACAGGCTGTCCTATTTCTTGTCTTCGTTATATGTATGCTTAACTAACCTGAACTCGGGATAATAAAAGGTTTTCAAACAGCCCTTTGTCTCGCTAACTGCATTGAATGAACTTGCAATAAGCTAGCTATTGACGCGTTAATTCGCCTTGTTTTAGCAAAACAAATGACAAGTTTGAAATATTTTAACCCTAATGCTTTGATATTAAGCATTCTGTTTCCATCTCTTATCCCGAGTTCAGGTTAACTAATGTTTACTCATACGATTGGACAGGGTAAAAAATAACATGAGAATGCTATCCCTTGCAGATAACCTTAGATTAACTTTCAAATGTAGTAAACTTTCATCCAGTCTAGTCGATGCTTAAATGAATTAACCATAACGTCAAGCCCGCACCCCGACTGAGGTTGTGTGAGTTATCCACTAAATCTGTGGATAAGCTTGTGGGTTACTCTGTTTTGCTGCCTGCAAACGCTGATTAAGCCTCGGTTCAACTTAAAATGGTAGATTTATTTGGCAAGCAATTAAGCTATTGTTTTTTATGATATAAAAAAATGCAAGCGGTTTTTCTGTTGTGACAGATCCCAAGTTGCAAAAATGTAATCAGTTTCAAACAAGCATTGTGCATTAAATTGCAGTTTCTACTGTGGTTTAGCTTAGTAATTGAGCTTTTTAGCGACAAAACAGATCTTGTTTGATTATTTCATGATTTGATCATTAAATTGTCACACTTTTACTTTTAAGGTTAAAAAGTCCTAAAATATTATCTAGGGTTAATGGCTATTTTTTATTATGATAATGACAATATTTAATCATTAGAGTACCTGCGTGTCAGAAAAGATTTTTCGTTTAGCCTCCCAATATACCCCAGCAGGTGATCAGCCAACCGCAATAGCGCAATTAGTTGAAGGGATACGTAACGGTATTGCCAGCCAAACTTTGCTAGGCGTTACGGGATCGGGGAAAACCTATACCATTGCCAATGTCATTGAGACTATGGGGCGCCCAACGATTATTATGGCACCAAACAAAACACTTGCCGCTCAGCTTTACGGTGAGATGAAAGAGTTTTTCCCTGATAATGCGGTTGAGTATTTTGTGTCTTACTACGATTACTATCAACCTGAAGCTTATGTGCCCGCGTCAAACACCTTTATAGAGAAAGATGCATCTGTTAATGCGCATATCGAACAAATGCGCCTGTCAGCGACTAAAGCACTTTTAGAGCGTAAAGATGTGGTGTTGATTGCCTCGGTTTCAGCCATTTATGGATTAGGCGATCCAGATTCGTATTTGAAAATGTTACTGCACCTTCGCCAGGGCGACTTTATGGGGCAGCGAGATATATTGATCCGGCTCAGTGAACTGCAGTACAAGCGCAATGATATTGAACTTCAGCGGGGGACTTACCGAGTGCGTGGCGAAGTGATTGACATTTTTCCAGCTGATTCAGAAAGAGATGCCATTAGAATTGAGCTTTTTGATGATGAAATTGAGCGTTTAAGTGAGTTTGACCCACTAACCGGACACATCATTAAACGTATCGTTCGCACCACGATTTATCCTAAAACCCATTATGTTACCCCAAAGTCAAAGATTTTGGCAGCAACAGAATTCATCAAAGAAGAGCTACGTGAGCGAAGAGAGTATTTGCTTGAAAATCATAAACTAATAGAAGCGCAGCGGATCACTGAACGAGTGCAGTATGATATAGAAATGATGGTAGAGCTTGGATATTGCTCTGGCATTGAAAATTATTCACGCTACTTGTCAGGCAGGGCACCTGGCGAAGGTCCGCCAACATTATTAGATTATTTACCCGCAGACGGTTTGCTTATCATTGATGAATCACATGTTACCGTACCGCAGATTGGTGCCATGTATAAGGGTGATAGAAGCCGCAAAACTAATTTGGTGGATTATGGTTTTCGACTCCCTTCAGCATTAGACAATAGGCCATTAAAGTTTGAAGAGTTTGAGAACTTAATGCCGCAAACCATTTTTGTATCAGCCACTCCAAGCCAATATGAGCTAGACAAAAGCGAAGGTGAAATTGCTGAACAGGTAGTTCGACCCACTGGTTTATTGGATCCTGTCATTGAAGTGCGACCGGTTGGAATACAAGTCGACGATTTGTTATCTGAAATTCATAAAAGGGTGGCGGTGAATGAACGTGTTTTAGTCACCACGCTAACCAAGAAAATGAGTGAAGACTTAACAGATTACCTTGATGAACATGGGGTTAAGGTGCGCTATTTACATTCAGACATCGACACTGTTGAGCGCATGGAGATTATTCGCGATCTTCGTTTAGGGCATTTTGATGTATTGGTTGGGATTAACTTATTACGTGAAGGTCTAGATTTACCTGAAGTATCGTTAGTGTGTATTTTAGATGCAGACAAAGAAGGTTTCCTGCGTTCAGAGCGTTCATTAATTCAAACCATTGGCCGAGCAGCGCGTAATATTAACGGTAAAGTGATTTTATATGCTGACAGAATCACTAACTCAATGGCCAAAGCCATCGGTGAGACTGATAGGCGCCGTGAGAAGCAGCGACTGCATAATGAAGCCAATGGCATTATTCCAAGGGGCGTGGTTAAAAATATCACAGATGTGATGGATATGGGTGACAGTAAGCCTAGCAAGCGAGCTAATAAAAACAGTCAATATGATAAAGTGGCTGAGCCTCAAACCCAATATGTCAGTATTGCTGATTTAAGTCATCAAATAGACCGACTTGAAAAACAGATGCATGAACATGCGAAAAATCTCGAGTTTGAACAGGCTGCAGCTGTTCGTGATGAAGTTAAACAATTAAGAGACCAATTGATTTTAACATCCTAGTTTTAAACACTTAGTGCTGTAAATTCAACGGATAAAAAAACGCGCAATGATAGCGCGTTTTTTATTATAAATAGGTGTTTAGAAGCTTGCAGAACGTGGCGAACGCGGGAATGGAATAACATCACGAATGTTGTTAACACCAGTCACATACGACACTAAACGCTCGAAACCTAAACCAAAACCTGAATGAGGCACTGTGCCATAACGACGTAGGTCACGATACCACCAGTAATCCTCTTGGCTCAGATCCATTTCAGCTAAACGCTTATCAAGTACGTCTAAACGCTCTTCACGCTGCGCACCACCGATAATTTCACCAATGCCAGGGGCTAAGACGTCCATTGCGGCAACCGTTTTACCGTCATCGTTTAAGCGCATATAGAAAGCTTTAATGTCTTTCGGGTAGTTTTTCACTACAACTGGCGCTTTAAAGTGTTCTTCAGCTAAGTAACGCTCGTGCTCAGACTGTAAATCGATACCCCATTCCACAGCGAACTCAAACTTTTTACCGCAGTTTTTAAGAATTTCAACAGCATCAGTGTAATCGACTTGGGCGAAATCACTGCTAACGAATGACTGTAAACGTTCAATAACGGTTTTATCAACTCGCTCATTAAAGAAATTTAAGTCGTCCATGCGCTCTTCAAGAACCGCTTTAAATGCAAATTTAAGCATTTTTTCAGCTAATTCAGCAGCATCATCCAGTGTGGCAAACGCCACTTCAGGTTCAACCATCCAGAATTCCGCAAGGTGGCGGGTCGTGTTGGAGTTTTCCGCACGGAAAGTTGGCCCAAAGGTATACACTTTTGATAAGGCACAAGCATAGGTTTCAGCGTTTAATTGACCAGATACGGTTAAGAATGACTCTTTTCCGAAAAAATCTTTATCATAATCGACTTTGCCGTCAGCGGTGCGGGGTAAGTTTTCCATGTCTAATGTCGACACGCGGAACATTTCCCCTGCACCTTCACAGTCAGATGCAGTGATAAGCGGGGTAGATACCCAGATAAAACCTTCTTCATGGTAGAAACGATGGATAGCTTGCGATAAACAGTTACGTACTCGGGCTACAGCACCAATAATATTAGTGCGTGGGCGTAAATGCGCAAGTTCACGCAAATGCTCAATCGAGTGACGCTTAGCTGACATGGGATATGTATCAGGATCATCGACAAAACCTGTGACTAACAATTCAGACACTTGTAATTCAAATGCTTGACCTGCGCCAGGAGAGGCAACGACTTCACCGGTCATTACAACAGAACAGCCTGCAGTCAATTTCAATACATCGTCATTGTAATTGGCTAGGCTATTTGGCACTACGCCTTGAATTGGGTCAAAACATGAGCCGTCATATACGGCCAAGAAAGAGATACCCGCTTTTGAATCACGACGAGTTCTTACCCAGCCACGTACAGTGACTTGCGAACCAACGGCGTGTTCACCTTTAAATACAGAAGCGACAGATGCAATGCTCATTGTTGCTTTATTCTCCAACATTAAAATAGTATGTGATTTTGTCTTTATCTTACCTTTATGGTGGCTTTTCTCAAGCTGAAAACGCTATTCTAGGAATATTTTGTTATAGTTTTAATTCACAGGTTTAAATACGGACTGAAATTAACCTAGTATTTGTGTTTGTTGCTGGGTGTGAGCCATTTGGCTTCTCTAATTTGGTTTGATTGAATTTGAGTTAATGGATTTTATTGAATAGTCGCTAAGGAAACAGCATGTCGCGGTTAGGTTTATTGCAAGTTATATTGACCATATTGTCTTTGTTAGGCTGGAGTTTGGCTATTTATGCCTTACTTATTTATGGTGAGGCAAGGCCGGATCGTGCGGTTGGTTACTTCCTATCAAAAGGGGTTGAGGTGCGGTTTAATTGGGATCCTGTTTTAACGGTAAAATTAGAATATATTATTTGGTGGTGTGCGGGGGTAAGTTTACTTAATTTGTTGGTTAACTTTTATGCAAAAACGACTACTCGAATGGGAGTCTGGTTTAATATTCCTTTGTTATTGCTAGTGTCCTTATCTGCAGGTTTATATATTCGCTTTGTTATTTAACAAGGGATAGTCACCAATATGGCGACACAGTAAGTCAATTATCGCTGCCGTCACCCCCCAAATAAATTTATCCTCAAATGGCATATAGTGCACTTGATAACAGGTGCCTTTGCGCCAGTGTTGGCCTAAATGACGATTACTCGTCTGTTTAAAATAATTAAGTGGCACCGTAAAACAGCTGGCTACTTCACCAGGATCAATTGTTAACACAAAAGGTTGTTTGATAATGCCAACGATTGGCGTGATTTGAAATCCGGTGAATGTTTTGTGCGGTGGGAACGAGCCAATTACATCTACATTACTTCTTTGCAGGCCAATCTCTTCTTGTGCTTCACGCAGTGCGGTATCGACTGCATCATGGTCGCTTTGTTCAAATTTGCCGCCAGGAAAACTAATTTGACCTGGATGATGACGTAAATGCATTGCGCGTTTAGTTAACACCAGATAAAGCTCACCATCTATCTGCTGAATAGGAATCAGCACCGCGGCTTCTCTGCCTGGGTAATGTGCGGGTGCAGAGGTAATGTTATTCACTGAAAGTGGTTGAAGTTGAAAACGGATCAAAAATTCATTTAATTGCATGTTGAGTGATTAATTCCGATGAGGCTTATCAATAATATGGTTTATTAACCTTAGTCATAATTAGGCTAACCTAGCTTATGTATATTAAAAAGCTTTATCTGATTTTTATGTTAAACGGATAAATTATCGAGCTATCTTGTAGTCAGTTAGCAACTTCAGTAGTCTTGTTTTCTTTTTTGGTGAAATATACTGTGATTGCTAATTTATTATTGTTGTTAACTGCTGCGGTTTGGGGCTTTGGGTTTGTGGCTCAATCCTTAGGGATGGAACATTTAGCCCCCTTTATGTTTAATAGTTTACGGTTTTTTATTGGTGCGCTGAGTTTATTGCCATTAATCTGGTATTTTGCCAACAAAAAAACCTTACTAGTGGGTCAAAAAAAATCACTTTTAATAGCCTCTATGAGTGCTGGCTCAGTATTGTTTATCGCCGCATCATTACAACAAGTTGGCTTACAGTATACGTCAGCGGCCAATGCTGGATTTATCACTGGCTTATACATTGTCATAGTGCCGATACTTGGGCTTATTCTTAAACATCAAACCGGCGTTAATACTTGGGTTGGTTGTGCTATTGCTGTGGTTGGCTTATATTTTTTAAGTATCAAAGACGATATGAGCATCGGTTATGGTGATTTATTACAGCTTATTGGAGCTGTATTCTGGGCAATACATATTTTGATCATCGACCATTTTGCCAAAAAACACTCGCCGATCCTACTGTCTCATTTACAATTTATTTTCTGTGGTTTATTAAGCATTACTGTGTCTATGATGATCGAAACTACTGTGATTGCTAACATAGGATTAGCCTGGGCTGCATTAGCTTATTCTGGGATTATTTCAGTTGGAGTCGGTTATACATTACAAGTTGTCGCGCAAAAAAATGCTCATCCCGCCCATGTCGCTATTATTCTCAGTTTAGAGACGGTGTTTGCTGCAATTGGCGGCATTCTTATTCTTGGTGAGAGCTTAGATGCTCGAGCATTACTTGGATGTGGATTGATGTTGATAGGCATTTTAGTATCACAAATACCATTACGCTATTTTGTCAAATCTTGGGGTCAACAAAAGCAACCTATGATGTAAACTATTTTAGTGGTCTGGCTTCTATTTAGTTGCCGGCCACTTTCTAAATGCCCAAAATAATAAACAAATAAGTTAATGCAACACAGCGCATAGATTCAGCTTATGTTGCATTGACCTGCTAGTAGGGGGCATTCAGATTAAAGTTCACGGCTGAGATCTAAAATACCTGAAGCTTGTCCGCCAAAGAGTTGTTGATGTAATCTTGCTGCAAATCCATCAGTCATGCCAGATATGTAATCTGCCATCACTCTCATCGGATTATTATCTTCAAGGGCAGCCTTAGTCCAACGCTCGCCAGTATTTAAAGGCAGTAGTCGTTCGGGGTCGGATGCAAATGCTTCAAATAACTCCATTACGATTTGTTGACCTTTGTACTCGAGCATTTGAATTTCAGGTTTGCGTATAACAAATTTAAATACAAACTGCTTTAAGACATTTAATGTAAGTGCAAAATCGTTTTCTAACTCAGCATTATACTTTAATAAATGCTCGTCAAACTCAGGTTTAATTTGAATGTTTATCGCGGTAACAAACGCATTAACGAGTGTACCTATCGCGTCTTTTCGTAAATGATGTTGATGCGAAAATAGCTTGTCACCGATAGTGTTAAATTCATTCTTAAGCCAATTGTCTTCAATGTCTTGCAGTTGACTCATGACATCTTGTTGCCATTGACTAAGGCTAACAATACCCATGACAATTGCATCTTCAAGATCATGTATCGCATAGGCTATATCGTCTGCTAACTCCATAATAGAGCAATCAAGTGATTTGAACTTAGTTTTTAAGTGTGGGTAGTCAGGATGAATAAGACTTTGCTCACTGGACAGGAACAATTGCTGATCATGATCAGTCAAGCTAGACAGTACCCAATCGAGTATTGGTTTATCGTCATCAAACACGCCTTTTACTGGCGGCCATTGTGATGGTTTTAATTGGCGATGATGTTTAACCGGATCTTGATGGGTATTAATTCTTAACTGAGAGTAGGGCGCAGGATACTTCAGTACACCTAATAACGTTCTGCGGGTTAAATTCATACCAGTATCAGGAGTATAAGGCTCAAGTCGGGTTAATATTCTAAAGGTTTGTCCATTGCCTTCAAAGCCACCGTGATCGCGCATCATATAATGTAATGCAACTTCGCCCCCATGACCAAAAGGAGGGTGACCAATATCATGTGCTAGACATAGTGACTCAATTAAACTCATTGAATTTAATAAATATTTAAGATTTGGATACTTACGTCTTAGCTGCGCTGCGATTCCAGTGCCTATTTGAGACACTTCAAGTGAATGGGTTAGGCGAGTACGATAAAAATCGTTCATCCCAATACCTAATACTTGGGTTTTTGCTTGTAGGCGCCTAAATGCAGCCGAGTGAAGAATACGGGCTCTGTCTCGCTGGAAAGGGCTGCGATGATCATTTCTACGTTGCTTGTCTTCACCGAGAATACGTTGATGCCATATATTTTCATGGGCTTTAATATCATTTGGCAGAGTTAGGCTAGCTAATGGTGTAGTAGAAGTGTTTGACGACGATGACATAGCCTGGTGTCCTTATGTATTAATGTAAATGACAGGTTTAAACATACTGTAGTTAAGGTACTAGAGTTAACAGAAAGTCTCTATAAAATAATAACCTGATTTAACATTACTTTACGCATTAGTATCTTGCTATGCTAGCGAATAAATTTGGTTAGCTAAGAATCGCATTTAACCTCAACTCTGGTTTAGGGGGGAGTTCAATAATCGTCGGTAGCGCCACCATTTATGTCAACCAACAATAATAGGTAAAGTGAATGAGCAAAAATGTCGTCATAACAGGTGCAAACCGTGGCATAGGTTTAGCGTTTGCCCAAGGGTTTAAAGATTTAGGTTTTAACGTATATGCATTATGTCGTCAAACATCTGATAAATTAGCTGCGTTATCAGTCAATGTTATTACAGGGGTTGATGTCGCAACCGACTCAGGTATCACTGCAATGGTAAACGGCTTACAAGGTATTAATATTGATATATTGGTTTGTAATGCGGGTATCTTACGTGATGAAAGTCTGCTTGATTTAAATGTAAGTAGCATTAGAGAACAGTTTGAAGTGAATGCACTAGCGCCATTGCTAATTGTAAATACTTTATACGATCAATTAAGTGATGGAAGTAAAGTGGCAATGATCACATCAAGAATGGGATCTATCACAGACAACGGTTCCGGTGGGCGCTATGGATATCGAATGTCAAAAGCAGCGTTAAATGCCGCGGCTATGTCATTGAGTATTGATTTAGCCAATAGACATATCGCTGTGGGTATTTACCATCCAGGGTATGTGCAAACGGACATGGTTAATCATAATGGCGATATTTCAGCAACAGAGTCGGCTGACCGACTGATAAAACTAATTAGTCAACTTGATCTGAGTCAAACAGGGATATTTAAACATGCAAATGGTCAAGTTTTACCTTGGTAAGCGGTGCTTTTTGATGTGAATACAAAAGGCCGGACTGTTGGAGTGACTCATAATACCTGATAGCTTTAGCTGCTGCATACTTGTAGTAAAGGGGATTTCTAGTAACAAATATATCTAGATGACTAGATGACTAGATGACTAGGGGCTAAAAAATTCATATCAAACTGATGTAAATTCAACTTTAAGAAAAAGTTATGGTTAACATCTTGATTTTAAATTTGTTATATTATCTTTACTATGAGTTTATTTAACACTAACGGATTCTGAGCCCTAGGTTATCTAGGCTGAAAGTGATTTCAGTCCCTTCTTTGGATTTTTTTTCATTGGCTGAGTATGATTGGCTTTGCTTGTACAAACGGGTTCAATACTGTCTTTTGACAAGGAGAGATTTAAATCTGTTTTTGGGATACAACAACAGGGTAGGCATTCATCTTGCTCAAGCTCAGCCAATGGCTGTTTGATATAAGTCACTTCACCAGAAATGACTTTTGTCTTACAGGCACCGCAAAATCCATTACGACACTCTGAAAAAACGTTTACTTTTTTGTGCTCAAGCGCTTCAAGCAATGTCGCTTGTTTACCATCAAACAAAATGGCCGGTTGTCCCTTTAAGCTAACAATCGGCGCAGTAATGAAGAAGTGTTTATAAGTCAAAATCTAAAAACTCATCGCCGTCGACAGCAGAGTCAATTTGACCTACAAGATAAGATGATACTTCAACTTCTTGTGGTGCAACTTGCACAGCATCACTTTCTAACCAGTTTTTCATCCAAGGTAGTGGATTAGATAACTCTTCATAAGGAAGTGGTAAGTTGACTGCTTTCATACGTTGGTTAGTAATATACTCAACATACTGGCAAAGTATTTGTTCATTTAAGCCGATCATTGAACCGTCTTTAAACAGATATTTAGCCCACTCTTTTTCTTGTTCTGCAGCTTTATGGAATAAGTCATAAGATTCTGAATAACACTCTATGGCAATTTCAGCCATTTCAGGATCATCTTTACCACCTTGCATTAAACTTAAAATGTGTTGAGTGCCATTTAAGTGAAGCGCTTCATCACGTGCAATTAAGCGAATGATTTTAGCATTACCTTCCATTAATCGACGTTCAGCAAAAGCAAATGAGCATGCAAAGCTAACGTAAAAACGAATAGCTTCTAATGCGTTAACTGACATCATGCACAGATACAAGGTTTTCTTAAGGATACGTGAGTTAACCGTTACTTCTTGGCCAGCGATTAAATGCGTACCTTCACCATGTAAATTATGAATCTGGGTGAGAAAAATCAAATCATCGTAATATTTTGCAATATCACCAGCACGTTTTAAAATTTGCTCATTTTCAACAATATCGTCAAATACAACAGACGGATTGTTAACAATATTGCGAATAATATGAGTATACGAGCGAGAATGAATGGTTTCTGAAAACGACCAGGTTTCAATCCATGTTTCGAGCTCAGGTAGTGACACTAACGGTAAAAGCGCCACGTTAGGCGAGCGACCTTGAATAGAGTCAAGCAAGGTTTGATATTTAAGGTTTGACAGGAAAATATGCTTTTCATGTTCAGGAAGACTGGCAAAGTCAATTTTGTCTCGGCTGACATCAACTTCTTCTGGTCGCCAAAAGAACGATAACTGCTTTTCGATTAATTTTTCGAAAATCTCGTATTTTTGTTGATCGTATCGCGCCACATTAACAGGCTGACCAAAGAACATAGGTTCTTGAGTCGCATCATTAGGTGTTTGACAAAATGTTGAATAAGCCATGGTTCTTTTCCCAAAAAAGCGGGGAGTGCTCCCCGCATTTAATTCCTTAATAAAGTGATACCAATAACCCAGCGGGCTATATCTTACACGCACCACCGGCACAATCATCGTCTTCTTTTTCGATGGATATTATCTCATCTTGTTGATCTGACGCACCGTCACGGGTGTTGTGATAATACAAGGTTTTCACCCCAAGTTTATAAGCTGTGAGCAAATCTTTTAGCAGCGTTTGCATCGGTACTTTACGACTTTGGAACTTCATTGGGTCGTAATTAGTGTTGGCCGATATTGCTTGGTCAACAAACTTCTGCATAATACCTACTAGCTGCAAATAACCGTCATTATTTGGCATGTTCCAAAGTAATTCGTATTTATCCTGTAGCGAGTCAAAATCAGGCACAACTTGTTTTAATTGACCATCTTTACTGGCTTTGACGCTGATTAGGCCGCGTGGAGGCTCAATGCCATTGGTTGCATTAGATATTTGTGATGATGTTTCTGACGGCATTAATGCTGATAATGTCGAATTACGTAAACCATGCTGTAAAATATCGGCTCGTAAACCTTCCCAGTCCAAATGTAATGGCTCATCACAAATTTTATCTAAGTCGCGCTTATAAGTATCAATAGGTAAGATACCTTTAGAGTAAGTGGTCTCGTTAAATAACGGACAGGCGCCTTTCTCTTGGGCAAGCTTCATTGACGCTTTTAATAGATAAAATTGAATCGCTTCAAATGTTCTATGGGTGAGGTTATTGGCTGAACCATCGGAATAACGTTTACCATTTTTAGCAAGGTAATTAGCGTAGTTGATGACACCTATACCTAAAGTTCGACGATTCATCGAGCCTAATTGGGCTGAAATAATCGGGTAATCTTGATAGTCCAACAAATTATCTAACGCACGTACAGCGAGTTCAGCAAGCGGTTCTAACTCTTCTAGATTCTTGATGGTGCCTAAGTTCAGTGCAGACAAAGTACAAAGGGCAATTTCACCGTTAGGATCATCAATATTCTTCAGTGGTTTAGTTGGCAATGCTATCTCTAAACACAAGTTAGACTGTTTGATCGGTGCAACTTTTGAGTCAAATGGGCTGTGGGTATTACAGTGATCAACGTTTTGGATATAGATACGGCCTGTGGAAGCGCGTTCTTGCATCATTAACGAGAATAACTCAACGGCTTTAATTTGCTTTTTACGCACAGCAGGATCTTGTTCATATTGCACATACAAACGCTCAAACTCAACTTGATCCTCAAAAAATGCATCATATAAACCGGAACATCAGACGGACTAAATAGGCTGATGTTCTCGCCTTTTATTAAGCGCTGATACATCACTTTATTTAACTGAACACCATAATCTAAATGGCGAACACGGTTATCATCAACACCGCGGTTATTTTTCAATACCAGTAAAGATTCAACTTCTAGGTGCCATATTGGGTAGAACAGTGTTGCAGCTCCACCACGTACACCGCCTTGTGAGCACGATTTAACCGCGGTCTGAAAATACTTATAAAAAGGTAAGCAACCGGTATGGAAAGCTTCACCACCCCGAATAGGGCTGCCTAATGCGCGAATACGACCAGCGTTAATACCAATCCCAGCACGCTGGCTGACATATTTAACAATAGATGATGCGGTAGCATTGATAGAATCTAAGCTGTCGTCACACTCAATCAGTACACATGAGCTGAATTGACGGGTGGGGGTGCGCACACCAGCCATAATCGGTGTTGGTAAAGATATCTTGAAGTTTGATGTCGCATCATAGAAATCTTTAACAAACTGTAAACGAGTGTCTTTCGGGTATTTTGAAAATAAACATGCTGCAACCAATATATAAAGGAACTGAGCACTTTCATACACTTCATGGGTGACACGGTTTTGGACTAAATACTTACCTTCTAGTTGCTTAACTGCAGCATAAGAGAAGTTCATGTCACGCCAATGATCCACATAGCTATCTAATATGTCTAATTCTGCGCGACTGTAATCAGCCAAGATGTGCATATCATACTTGCCCATTTCAACCAATCTGGTGACATGGTCATATAATTTAGGCGGCTCGAACTGGCCGAATGCTTTTTTACGTAAATGGAATATCGCTAAGCGGGCTGCCACAAACTGATAATCAGGTGATTCAGGGGAAATAAGATCCGCAGCGGCCTTAATAATCGTTTCATGAATGGCTTCTGTGGGAATACCATCAAAAAATTGCAGGTGCGATCTGAGTTCAACTTCTGATACAGATACGTTTTTTAATCCCTTGGTTGCCCAAGTAATCACGCGATGGATTTTGTCTAAGTCGATATTTTCACGTTCGCCACAGCGTTTAGTGACAGTCATATTGCTATTCATTGCAGAGAGGCCTTGATTATATCTGTTATTGTGATTGAGCGCTTAATACCAAAAGCGATCGTGTCTAACCACGTTTACGTTTCCATGTAAAAACAATCATCCTAAAGCATTAAAGACAACGGATTGTGACATTTTAGCACGCTAAGTCACCCGTTCTGCTTATTTCAATGAGTCATTTTTTGTGACTCACTTGTGTCTGTGATTGTATTTGACACACAAGATATGGTGTTATTTAAAATCTAACATACAAGATAGTGAGGTTGAAGGCTTTTTGCAAGCCACAATTTATAGAACATCTTGTGGATAAGTTGAGGATAATCGTCAGGGTTAGTAAAAGCTAACCCTACACCCCAAATTTATATAGCTTTTCTGTGAGCTGAAGAATTATTGTCCATATTTTTAAAAGAATTTGATCGCTAAAAATATCAGCGATCGATTCTATTGGTCGATTTTTAGATTGATCTTTGCATCAATATTTGAGTTAGCTTAAAAGATAGTTAATAAGACCCTGATTACCGATAATAATGGACAAATTACCGTCAAAAAAGTGTGTGCAGCAAAAGGTTTGATCGCAATTAACAACATGCTCAAACAAGTATAACGCTTACCCAATAAGGTTAAATCATATGGTTTTAGATAGCAGAGGTTAAGCCAGGTTGTCGTTTAATACAAAATAGTCGTGTAAACATCGCGTGGTGTTAAAATGAAGTTGCCCAGGCCACAGATGAGGTTTGTCTTGGGGTGACAAATATCCCCAATGTGCGATACCGCCAATCATGTTGGCGTTTTGAGCGGCGATAAGATCGCGCTCAGCATCACCTAAATAAAGAATCGATTCAGGGCAGAGATTCATCTGCTGCGCTGCAAGTAACATAGGCGCACTATGTGGTTTAGGATGCAAGGTACTGTCGCCACTAATGAGGGTTTTTATTCGCGACATTAAGCCCAATTTTTGAACCAAAGGGCGGGCAAAGCAAGCATGCTTATTAGTAACAATGCCATAAGGCATATTATGGTTATCAAAATAAGTCAATAACTCTGCTAAGTGTTCGAACAAGCAACTTCTATCGCCATTAATAAGCCGATAATGATGTAATAGTGCCTGTTGTAGCTGCTTTTGCTCATCGTCGTCGATATCGGGTAATGCAGCTTTAACTAGCGCTAAACTGCCATGCGTTGCAGCATGCTTTACTGTTTCAAGACTGCATGAAGGATAACCCGCATCAGCCATACCTAGATTAAGAGCATAGACCAAATCGGGCGCAGTATCGGCAAGTGTGCCGTCTAAATCGAATAACACACCTTTAATCGCGGGCTTTGACATACAGACTCCTAAACGGCATTAGATAAGTCTAATCGACTCTTTGTGTAGCAATCATGTAATTAACATCAACACTATTAGTGTACTTAAACACACCGGATAGTGGGTTGTAAGCTATACCTAATGCGTCTTTACATAATAAGTCTGTTTTATCTACCAGGTTAATTAATTCAGAAGGGCGAATAAACTTGCTGTGATCATGTGTGCCTACTGGCAGCATCTTAAGTAGATACTCTGCGCCGACGATCGCGGTTAAATAAGACATCCAATTACGATTGATAGTAGAGAAAAACACATAACCATCGGGTTTGACCATATCACAACATGCTTGGATCACAGATAGTGGGTTGGGGACATGTTCTAACATTTCCATGCAGGTCACTACATCATAATAGCCTTTATGACCATCTCTGTGTTCTTCAGCGGTGCTTTTTATGTAATTGACCGTGACTCCGGTTTCTAACGCATGTAAGCGAGCCACTTCTAGTGGTTCATTACCCATGTCTAAGCCATCTACATGGGCACCAATTTTAGCCATACTCTCAGATAAAATTCCGCCGCCGCAACCAATGTCGAGCACTTTTTTACCAAAAATACCCTGTGCGGTTTGATCAATATAGTTTAAACGTAACGGATTAAGCTGATGCAAGGGTTTAAAAGAGCCATTAGGATCCCACCAGGTTTGCGCCATTGCTTCAAATTTAGCAATCTCATCGGGGTCGACATTTATATTCGCAGCAGTTTCAGTAGACATGAGGTACCTAGATATCGTTATGCATTATGGATGACATTATATCCATTGAGACGGTTTTTAATAGGGCTAAAATAGATCAATGCATATGATCCCAGTCAACTTTTTCCATGTTCAGGTGGTTATTTAAACAATCTAGTGGTGAGTTTGTTCATTCAATGCTCAATACAAACGTTTTTAAACCACTAAAACGAGACTTGTTAGGGGGCTAAGTTACTGCTAAATGAGTAAGTTAGCCTTTTTATTAACTCTAAAGTCAATTTGGTTTAGGTTTGCTCTGGCGACATTAAATATCTGTGTTAGAATGCCAAATCACGTTTTAAAGCTTGACGATAGTATAGATTAAAACTCGTCAGCTCAATTTCAGGGGAACGCGCAGTTTATGACTGATCTGGCTTCATCTATTTCGCCAATTAATATTGAAGACGAACTCAAAAATTCGTATCTAGATTACGCTATGAGCGTAATTGTTGGTCGTGCATTGCCTGACGTGCGTGACGGCCTAAAGCCGGTACATCGCCGTGTCTTGTTTGCAATGAGCGAACTTAAAAACGACTGGAACAAACCTTATAAAAAATCCGCTCGTGTTGTCGGTGACGTAATCGGTAAGTATCATCCACATGGTGACACTGCTGTTTATGACACTATTGTTCGTATGGCACAGCCATTCTCATTACGCTACACCTTAGTAGACGGCCAAGGTAACTTTGGTTCTGTTGACGGTGACTCAGCGGCTGCAATGCGTTATACCGAAATTCGTATGCAGAAATTAGCCCATTCATTATTGGCTGATTTAGAGAAGGAAACCGTCGATTTTGTCCCTAACTACGACGGTACAGAATTTATTCCTGCAGTATTACCGACTCGAGTACCTAACCTACTCATTAACGGTTCATCAGGTATTGCTGTCGGTATGGCAACCAATATTCCACCGCATAACTTAAACGAAGTCGTTAAAGGATGTTTAGCCTTAATTGAAGAGCCTAGCTTATCAATTGAACAGTTAATGGAATATATTCCAGGCCCTGACTTTCCTACAGCGGCATCAATTAACGGTAGAAAAGGCATTATTGATGCCTACAATACTGGCCGTGGACGCGCTATTATGCGCTCAAAGGCAGATGTTGAGACTGATGAGAATGGTCGTGAACGTATTATTGTTCATGAAATTCCATATCAAGTTAACAAAGCGCGCCTGATTGAAAAAATTGCTGAGCTTGTTAAAGATAAAAAAATTGAAGGCATCAGTGGCTTACGTGACGAGTCTGATAAAGACGGTATGCGTATAGTTATTGAAATTAAGCGTGGTGAAGTGGGCGAGGTTGTGCTAAATAACCTTTACGCTCAAACTCAGATGCAGTGTTCGTTTGGTATTAACATGGTTGCCTTAACAAATGGCCAACCTAAGTTATTTAACCTGAAAGAAATGCTTGAGTGCTTTATTCTTCATCGTCGTGAAGTGGTTACCCGCCGTACAGTATTTGAATTGAAAAAAGCCCGTGAACGTGCTCATATCCTTGAAGCATTGGCCATCGCTTTAGCTAACATCGACCCAATTATTGCGCTAATTAAAGCCTCGCCAACACCTGCCGAAGCGAAAGCCAAGTTGGTTGCCCAAGGTTGGGAATTAGGTCACGTACAAGGCATGTTAGAAAAAGCCGGTGATGATGCTGCTCGTCCTGAATGGTTAGAGCCTGAATACGGAATCCGTGATGGCGCATACTATTTAACTGAGCAACAAGCACAGGCAATTCTTGAATTACGTTTACACCGTTTAACGGGTCTTGAACATGATAAAATTCTTGCTGAATATGAAGAGTTATTGATTGTTATTGCTGCTTTGTTACTGATTTTAAGCAGTCCTGAGCGTTTGATGGAAGTCATCAAAGAAGAGCTAGAAGAAATTCTTGAGCAATACGGTGATGAGCGCCGCACAATAATTAACGCTAATGAAATTGATATGAGTCTTGAAGACTTGATCAATGAAGAAGATGTTGTTGTGACCTTATCACATTTAGGCTATGCCAAGTACCAACCTCTTTCTGATTACCAAGCACAGCGTCGCGGTGGTAAAGGTAAAGCAGCGACTAAAGTAAAAGATGAAGATTTTGTTGAGAAACTATTAGTGGCAAATACCCACGATACGATTCTTTGCTTCTCTGACTTTGGTAAAATGTACTGGCTTAAAGTGTATCAATTGCCATTGGCTAGCCGTACAGCACGTGGTCGCCCAATTATTAACTTATTACCTTTATCTGAAGGTGAGCACATTACCGCGATATTGCCGGTTCGTGAGTATGCCGATGACAAATACATCATCATGGCAACCGCACACGGTACTGTTAAGAAAACCGCACTAACAGCTTACAGTAACCCACGTGCTAATGGCATTATTGCCGTTAACTTGAAAGAGGGCGATCAGCTTATTGGTGTTGATATTACTGAAGGTAGTGATGACATCATGTTGTTTTCTAATACGGGCAAAGTGGTTCGATTTAATGAAAAAGCACGTGACTCTGAAACCGGTGAAGTGAAAATTGATGCTGAATCGGGTGAAGAAATCATTGCCCTGCGTCCAATGGGCCGCACAGCAACGGGTGTTCGTGGTATTAAATTAGAAGATGGTCAGCGTGTGGTATCACTTATTGTGCCTAAAGGTGATGGTGCTATCTTAACGGTAACTGAAAATGGCTACGGTAAACGTACTGAGCTCAGTGAATATCCAGCTAAGAGCCGTGGTACTAAAGGTGTGGTTTCAATTAAAGTGAGCGATCGAAATGGTGCCGTAGTTGGTGCTGTGCAAGTTGGCGCTTTTGACGAAATCATGTTGATCAGTGACAAAGGTACTTTAGTCAGAACCCCTGCTGAAGGTGTATCAGTCATTGGTCGTAACACCCAAGGTGTGACAATTATTCGTACTGCAGAAGACGAGAAAGTGGTTGGCTTACAACGTATCGAAGAAATTCAGTCTGATGAAGAATTAGATGACGAAGGTAATCCAATCATCGTAGTGCCTACGGCAGAAATAGATGATGCGGCTACTGATGTTGATGCTGTTGAAACAAGTATTGATACCGAAGATAAAGATGAGTCAGACGAACAATAATAATATTGTCAGTGTTGATTAATTGAAAACGAGCGCCTTTTGGCGCTCGTTTTATTTTACGGAAAAAATTTCATCAAAAACATTCAAGAAAGCGCTATTCAACTGTAAATAAAGTCCTTAGTATTACTGTCATAGAACATCAGCAATCTATTAATAACCTATTAACTATAGTCGAGTGAAGGAGTTGTCTGTGAGCACAATTTATAATTTCTGTGCAGGTCCTGCGATGTTACCGCAACCGGTAATGCAAAAAGCACAACAGGAATTAATTGATTGGAATGGGCTAGGGGTCTCCGTGATGGAGATAAGTCATCGCAGTAAAGAATTTATTGCCTTAACACAAGAAGCAGAAAAAAATCTTCGCGAGCTAATGAACATTCCGCAAAATTATCATGTGTTATTTATGCATGGTGGTGGCAGAGGTCAGTTTACCAATGTGGTCACTAATTTTTTAGGCGATAATGGCCGAGCTTTGTATTTAACGTCGGGCCAATGGTCCAGTTCAGCGGTAAAAGAAGCTAAGCGCATTGCAGGCGAGTCGCAGATTGATGAACTCAATATCGTCGAAACCATTAATGGTTTACATAAAGTATGCCTACCCGATTTAATGAACATAGATAAAGACTATCGCTTCGTACATTATTGTGCCAATGAAACCGTTGATGGTATTGAAATATTTGACACATTAAGCTGTCCTTGGCCTGTGGTTGCTGACTTATCATCGACTATCATGTCCCATGAAATTGATGTTAGTAAATTTGGTCTTATTTATGCTGGTGCACAAAAAAATATTGGCCCATCAGGTTTGTCGATAGTGATAGTACGTGATGATATGTTAGCAATGCCAACCTTAGTACAATCATCAGTAATGGATTACACCATTACCAAAGATAACGATTCAATGTTTAATACTCCACCTACGTTTGCCTGGTATTTAGCGGCCGAAGTCTTCAAATGGTTAAAAGGTGTGGGGGGGTTGCGGCAATTGAGCGTATCAACCAGCAAAAAGCGGCACTGCTTTATGCCTGTATTGATGAGTTAGCTTTTTATAAAAACGGTGTGGCGATTGATAACCGCTCAAGAATGAATGTGACCTTTCAATTAGCTGATAGCGCTCTTGATGCTGAGTTTTTAGCGGAAGCAGAAAAAGCGGGCTTAGTCGCGTTAAAAGGCCATAGAATAGTAGGTGGTATGCGCGCCAGTCTATATAACGCAATGCCGTTAGAAGGTGTGAAAAAGTTAATAGATTTTATGCAATCATTTGCAAAAAAACACAGTTAATCAAATTTTTTCATAACAAAAAGGGCTGAATTATCAGCCCTTTTTTGACGTTAATCTATTACAATGTACTCAATTGGTAATTGTTTTCATCGCAGAATAACCGCTAAATTAATAACCAGTAAAACAACTATAATTAATAAAAAATAGTCATTAGAGAGCAATAATTAAACTCATTAATTAATATCTAGCCAGTTATAATATTGATGCAATTGATTTAGCAAGATAATCCACATTCGACTCACTGATCCCTGCGATACTTATCCGGCTAGAACCGACCATATAAATACTGTGTTGAGATTTAAGTGTTTCAACTTGAGTTTGGTTAATGCCTAAGAAAGAGAACATTCCTTTTTGCGCGGCAATAAAGCTGAAATCCTGGCTAACACCCTGTTCAATCAGTTTGTTAACTAACATAGCGCGATTACCATTAATGCGATTACGCATCACAGCCAATTCATCAAGCCACTGTTGTTTTAATGTTTCATCAGCCAATATGGTTTCAACAATTGCAGCCCCATGTGCCGGCGGCATTGAGTAAATGCAACGAACAACATACAACAATACTGAAAAAGCCACATCAGACTGGGCAGCATCTTTACCAATAATCGAACAAGCTCCGATACGTTCACGGTACAAGCCAAAGTTTTTTGAACACGAACTACATAAAATCATGTTCTCAACGGCTTTAGCCATTTCTCGCACGCCGTAGGCATCTTCATCTACACCGTCACCAAAACCTTGATAGGCCATATCAACTAATGGCGTAAAACCTTGGTGTGCAGTCACCTTAATGACTTCATCCCATTGTGCTGTGGTTAAATCCATACCACTTGGGTTATGACAACAAGCATGTAATAGCACGACATCATCTTTTGAAACCTGTTTCAACGCGGTCATCATTTGTTCAAATTTAAGCGTCTTAGTATCGTAGTCGTAATAAGGATACGTTTTAACAGTGATCCCCGCTGCTTCAAATAGACCGGTATGGTTAGCCCATGTAGGATCGCTAACCCATAACACAGCATTAGGGCGACAGCGTTTAATGAAGTCTGCAGCAACACGCAGCGCGCCAGTGCCACCAGGGGTTGAAACAGTTCGAATACGGTTCGCTAGAAGAGCCAGGTGGCTTTTACCGAAAGCCAGTTCAGTCATTAATTGATTAAATAAAGGGGAGCCCGTTGGACCAATATAGACCTTAGTATCTTCAGTATCGATACGACGCTGCTCTGCAACTTTGACACAATCTAGAATAGGTGTGTGACCCTTTGGATCTTTATAGACGCCTACACCTAAATCAACTTTATGAGAGTGATTATCTGCACGGTATTGGGTTAATAATCCTAAAATAGGATCGGCTGGTAAGGCTGTTAATAATTCAAACATGTGGATACCTTTTATTAGCGCTGTTTACTCATACTATTTTTAATTATCGCGCATACTTAGCGAATTGCTCCTAGGATAACGTGCTTTAAACATATAGTTAAAGTATTAATCTACACAAATGATTTTAATTTTTAGTTGAGTATTTTTCAGTTGGAAACTTATGCTGACAAATAAATAATTCTGTTATCTTTGAGACTATTCTGCTGTAATGGCTACCCATTACGAATAATGTCTTTTGGATAGAAATAATTAACATTTTTGTGACTTTAAGCCAAATCAATACCTAAAACTCAATCACAATGAATAAGTATATTTATGTGATGAGTATTGCTTGTATCGTGCTTATGTCGTAATTAATTTGTTCCACTTCCTTTATCTCTTAACGATAGGGAAGGGATGTTTGAAACCTGGTTAACCAAAGTTTAATCAATTGATAGAAGAAGAAAGCAAATGAAGCAACTGCATTTAGAGCCGATCGCTAACATGAATGGCGAAATAAATATTCCAGGTTCCAAAAGCATTTCCAACAGAGCATTGTTGCTTGCCACATTAGCTAAAGGCACGACAACACTAACCAACCTGCTCGACTCTGACGACATACGCTATATGTTAACGTCTTTAAAACAACTTGGCGTTGAATTTGAACTCAGTGAAAATAATACAGTTTGTAAAGTGAAAGGGCTTGCGGGAACATTAAACAGTGAAACACCCCAGACACTATTTTTGGGTAATGCTGGTACCGCCATGAGGCCACTTTGTGCCGCATTAACATTAGGGCAAGGTGAGTTCACTTTAACCGGTGAGCCTAGAATGGAAGAACGTCCAATCGGTGACTTAGTCGATGCGTTACAACAGCTTGGTGCTCAAGTTCAATATCTTAAAAACACTGGCTTTCCGCCATTAACCGTTAATGCTACCAGGTTAAATGGTGGCAATGTGGAAATTGCGGGTGATTTATCAAGCCAATTTTTAACGGCACTACTAATGGTTGCACCTCTAGCAAAAGATAGCGTCAATATCATGATTAAAGGGGAATTAGTCTCAAAACCTTATATTGATATAACAATAGCCCTAATGAAACAATTTGGCGTAGAAGTGATTAACCACAGTTACCAGCGTTTTGAAATCGTAGCAGGGCAGCAATATATTTCACGGGTAAAGTGTTAGTGGAAGGAGATGCTTCATCTGCTTCTTACTTTTTAGCTGCTGGAGCAATTCAAGGGGGTGAAGTTAAAGTCACTGGCGTCGGTCGGTTAAGTATTCAAGGCGATGTTAAGTTTGCTGACGCACTAGCGCAGATGGGGGCAGACATTGAGTGGGGCGATGATTACATTATCGCCAGAAAGTCAGCACTAAGTGCAATCGAAATGGACATGAACCATATACCAGATGCAGCCATGACCATTGCGACAGCGGCATTATTTGCCAAAGGCACCACCAAACTGACTAATATTTACAACTGGCGCATTAAAGAAACAGACCGTTTAGCTGCCATGGCAACAGAGCTGCGTAAAGTAGGTGCTATTGTTGATGAAGGCTATGATTACATCACCATTACGCCACCAGAACATATTAATACTGCAGCAATTGATACCTATAATGATCACCGTATGGCGATGTGTTTTTCATTATTGGCACTTGCAGACTGCGGGATCACAATTAATGACCCTGACTGCACCTCAAAAACATTTCCTACCTTTTTCAAAGAGTTTAAACGTTTAACTGACTGTTAAAATAGATTAAATCCCTAAAAATCAACCTTGAATTATGGGGTTAATAAAGCACAAGTGTTCTATTAACCTCCACTTCTAAGTTAATTTTATCTTAGCAACGGCTTTTTATTGAAAATTGTTATACAATGCTGCCGCTTATTTTTGGCTAAACCCTTTTTTTATATTCAGGGATGATGTTTTTCGGAGGAATTTATGACTGAACGGGCTCCAATCGTGACTGTGGACGGTCCAAGCGGTGCAGGAAAAGGGACAATTTGCCAATTATTATCCAAACATTTAGGTTGGCATCTATTAGATAGTGGCGCGATTTACCGCGTATTAGCGCTTGCGGCGATACATCATCATATAGAATTAAGTAATGAAGAAGCGTTAACCTTAATGGCTGCCCATTTAGATGTGCAGTTTTTGACTAACGCAGACAGTAATGCCATTAAAGTGGTGCTTGAAGGTGAGGATGTGACGACAACCATCCGCAGTCAAGAATGTTCAGATGCGGCCTCTAAAGTCGCCGCTTTACCGCGAGTTCGCGAAGCATTATTACGTCGTCAACGTGCTTTTTCTGCTATGCGGGTTTAGTTGCCGACGGCAGAGATATGGGAACGGTTGTGTTTCCTCATGCCCCAGCCAAGATATTCCTGACAGCTTCAGCCCAAGAGCGTGCTGAAAGACGCTTTAATCAGTTGCAGGACAAAGGCTTCGATGTTAAAATCGACCGCCTTTTAGCTGAAATTATCGAACGAGACGAACGTGATATCAATCGTTCAGCTTCTCCGTTAGTGCCAGCTGAAGATGCCTTAGTGGTAGACACAAGTGGCATTTCAATCGAAGGCGTACTGGCTCTAGTGTTAGAGCACGTAAATAAAAAAATTACAGACTAGTTAAGATAAAGAGTAACTTTATTAGTTATTTAAGCTAAACTAGCTGTAGGTATTCGCGTTATGGATGACGTGGATTATATTACTAGACTCCACATCTAGGATGGATGGTGGTTTATTACATAAAGTAACCCTAAAACATGACTGAATCTTTTGCTGATCTATTTGAACAATCCCTTCTAACTCTGGAGTTTCGTCCAGGTTCTATCGTTCGTGGTACTGTTGTTGCCATCGAAAACGGTATGGTACTTGTTGACGCAGGCCTTAAGTCTGAAAGCCCAATCAATGCTGACGAATTCAAAAACGCACAAGGCGTTTTAGAAATTCAAGTTGGCGATGAAGTTGATGTTGCGCTTGACTCTGTTGAAGATGGCTTCGGTGAGACTCAATTGTCTCGCGAAAAAGCTAAGCGTCATGAAGCTTGGATCGTTCTAGAAAAAGCGTACGAAGATGCTGAAACTGTAATCGGTATCATCAATGGTAAAGTTAAAGGCGGTTTCACTGTTGAATTAAACGGTATCCGTGCCTTCTTACCAGGTTCTCTAGTTGACGTGCGCCCAGTTCGCGACACCGCTCACTTAGAGTACAAAGAATTAGAATTCAAAGTTATCAAGCTTGATCAGAAGCGCAACAACGTTGTTGTTTCTCGTCGTGCTGTTATCGAATCAGAAAGCAGTGCTGAGCGTGATGCACTTCTTGAAAATCTACAAGAAGGCCAAGCAGTTAAAGGTATCGTTAAGAACCTTACTGACTACGGTGCATTCGTAGATTTAGGTGGTGTTGACGGTCTATTACATATCACTGATATGGCGTGGAAACGTGTTAAGCACCCATCTGAAATCGTTAATGTTGGTGACGAAATCAACGTTAAAGTACTTAAGTACGATCGTGAACGCACTCGTGTGTCACTAGGTCTTAAGCAACTTGGCGAAGATCCATGGTTAGAAATCAGCAAGCGCTACCCAGAAAGCACACGTCTTACTGGTCGCGTAACTAACTTAACTGACTACGGCTGTTTCGTGGAAATCGAAGAAGGCGTTGAAGGTTTAGTACACGTTTCTGAAATGGATTGGACTAACAAAAACATTCACCCATCTAAAGTTGTTAACTTAGGTGATGAAGTTGAAGTGTTAGTATTAGACATCGATGAAGAACGTCGTCGTATTTCTCTTGGCCTTAAACAGTGTAAAGTTAACCCATGGGATGACTTCGCAACTAAGTTTAACAAAGGCGACAAAGTATCTGGTAAGATCAAGTCAATCACTGACTTCGGTATCTTTATCGGTCTTGACGGTGGAATCGATGGTCTTGTTCACTTATCTGATATTTCTTGGAACGGTACTGGCGAAGATGCAGTGTCTGAATACAAGAAAGGCGACGAAATCCATGCAGTGGTTCTTTCAGTAGACCCAGAGCGTGAACGTATCAGCTTAGGCGTTAAGCAAACTGAAGATGATCCATTCAATGCATATTTAGCTGACAAGAAGAAAGGCACCGTAGTACACGGTACCGTTGCTGCTGTTGATGCTAAAGGTGTTACAGTTGAACTAGCTGATACTGTTGAAGGTTATATCCGTGTTGCTGATATTTCTGCTGAGCGCATCGAAGATGCATCTACTGTATACTCAGTAGGTGATGCTATCGAAGCTAAGTTCATGGGCGTAGATCGCAAGAATCGTTCTATCAGCTTATCTATCAAAGCGAAAGATGAAGCAGAACAGAAAGAAGCTATCGCTACTTTGAACAAGCAAGATGACGCGGTTATCAGCAATGCAATGGCTGAAGCGTTTAAAGCGGCTCGTAAGTAATCGAAAATCGCCTGTTGTATGGGGAGAGAAACTCCCCATTAGGCGACTGTGTTTGGCTTGGAAATAGGAAATAACTAAGATGACAAAATCTGAACTTATCGAAAAACTCGCCACTAGGCAGTCGCAACTGTCGGCGAAAGAGGTTGAAGCTGCCATAAAAGAAATGTTGGACCAAATGGCGACAACATTAGAAGGCGGAGATCGAATAGAAATCCGTGGATTTGGTAGTTTTTCTCTTCATTATCGTGCACCACGTGTTGGCCGTAATCCTAAAACTGGTACCTCAGTTGAGTTGGATGGCAAATATGTACCGCACTTTAAGCCAGGCAAAGAACTGCGCGAACGTGTCGATGCGGTTAATCAATGATTAACGCTTGAATAAAAAGCCTCCAATAGGAGGCTTTTTTGTACCTATTGAAAGTCAAAGCTGGTCAGCGCTGTAAATATCTTAGATAATCATTACATTGCTTTGTTCAGATGGAGAATCACGTGAAGTCTTTTTTTGCAATCCTTATTATTGGGCTGTTGTTTATTTTGGCATTATTGTTTGGCGCTAAGAATGAGCAGATAGTGACATTGAGTTATTTTATCGCAGAAGGTCAGTACCGTTTGCCGGTTGTGCTAGCTGTAGTATTTTTATCAGGTTTTATGTTGAGTTGGCTATTAGCCAGTTTTTACATCATGAAAATGAAGTTGGCACTGCGTAAAGCCAATAAAAGCCTAAGCAAGCTTGGTCATATTGCGACTGTGCCAACTGAGCGCACAGCAGAGCAACTTAATGCGGATACCATTAGCTAACTATGCTTGAGATTTTGTTCTTATTATTGCCTATCGCAGCCGGTTATGGCTGGTACATGGGGCGCAGAAGTATTCTGCAACGCGATAGTCAAAAAAGTAAAAAGCTAAGCCGTGACTATTTTACCGGCTTAAATTTTTTGCTTTCTAATGAGTCAGATAAAGCCGTAGATCTCTTTATTAGTATGTTAGATGTTGATGATGAAACAATTGACACTCATCTTTCATTAGGGTCGTTATTTCGCAAGCGAGGGGAGGTTGACCGTTCTATCCGTATTCATCAAAATCTTATTGCTAGACCAAACCTAACGGCAGAACAACGTGATATAGCGATGATGGAGTTAGGTAAAGATTATATGGCTGCTGGTTTTTATGATAGAGCAGAAGAAATATTTCTTAATCTCGTTAATCAAGATGATCACAGTGAAGAAGCCGAATCACAGCTTATTTCAATTTATCAGGTCACCAAGGAATGGCAAAATGCCATTGATGTGACCAAAAAATTGCCCAAAAAACGCCAACAAGTATTTAAAGTCACCACTGCACATTTCTACTGTCAGCTTGCTGATGAAGCGACAGACCAGCTCGTCAAAATTAAAAAACTTCAACTAGCCATTAAACAAGATGCTAATTGTGGTCGCGCATGGCTTGCTCTAGCGAATATTTATCTTGATAGCGATCAAACAAGTGAATGTAAACAGTCATTACAGCAATTAATTGATGCTGATATAGCACTGTTTCCAGATAGTATAAAAATTGCTAAGCAAGTATATCGCCAGTCATCTGATTGTGAGGGCTATGAGCAACTTTTGAACCGAGCATTAAAACAAGGTGCTGGTGCCAGTGTCGCAATTGCATTGGCAGAACATCAGATTTCAAAAAATAATAGTGATACAGCAGAAGCAATGATGTTAGATAATTTATATCGACATCCTACCATGAAAGGTTTTCAGCACTTAATGAAGTTACATATTAAGCAAGCTGAAGATGGTAAAGCTAAACAAAGCTTGTCTATGCTTGAAAAGTTAGTTGAACAACAAATTAAGTTTCGACCTGGCTACCGCTGCCGAGAGTGTGGCTTTCCTGCCCATGCCTTATATTGGCATTGTCCTTCTTGTAAGCATTGGGGCAGCATTAAGCGAATAAAAGGGCTTGATGGGGAATAGGGTTTTCTTGTTGCCATCTGATTTTTCCGTAAATAATAATTTAGACAATTAATTGTAAACGTTGGAGAAAGTATGACTAATAAACCTATTGTTGTGGCTTTAGATTATAACAACAAAGCTGAAGCCTTAACGCTTATTGATAAACTTGATCCTGCCTTATGCCGGTTAAAAATTGGCAAAGAAATGTTCACCTTATTTGGGCCTACACTCGTTAACGATATTCATCAGCGTCAATTTGATTTGTTTTTAGACCTCAAATTTCATGACATTCCTAATACCGTAGCTAAAGCCGTTAGTGCTGCTGCTGATCTGGGTGTGTGGATGACGAATGTGCACGCAAGTGGTGGTTTAGCCATGATGCAAGCTGCAAAAAAATCCCTACAGGAATATGGCAAAGATGCGCCATTATTGATTGCTGTGACCGTATTAACCTCAATGTCTGATGAAGACTTAGCTTTACTTGGAATAAATGTCCCCGCATTTGAACATGTATTGCGTTTAGCTAAGTTAACACATCAAGCGGGTTTAGACGGTGTGGTGTGCTCTGCCCAAGAAGCCAAATTATTGAAATCGACTTTCGGTCAAAATTTTAACTTAATTACCCCAGGCATTCGCCCTGTTGGCAGTGATGCAGGCGATCAACATAGAATTATGACGCCACCACAAGCTATTGCAGCAGGTTCTGATTATTTAGTCATAGGTAGACCGATTACCCAGGCCGTCGATCCTCTTGCTGCGCTGACGGCAATACATCAATCTTTACAAGTCTAGTTGTATCGCTAATATCTAGCTAACTTACTGAACGTATTAAGGATAAAGTATGTTTGATTATACAAGTCAGAATGTCGTTGTTGTGGGTGGTACTTCAGGTATCAATTTACACCTTGCCATTAGCTTTGCGCAAGCTGGAGCCAATGTTGCTGTCGCCAGTCGAAATACAGATAAAGTGAATGCTGCAGTAGAATTGTTAAAACAAGCCAACCCGAATGGCACTCACATCGGCGTCAGTTTTGATGTACGAGATGAAAGTGCTTTAGCGATAGGGTTTGCCACAATTGCGCAGACCTATGGTCATATTGATGTATTAGTCAGTGGTGCGGCTGGTAATTTTCCAGCCAGTGCAGCTAAGTTGTCTAATAATGGCTTCAAGTCGGTGATCGATATTGATCTTATTGGCAGTTTTCAAGTGCTTAAACAAGCTTATCCTTTACTAAAACGCCCTAAGGCTTCTGTTATTCAAATATCAGCACCTCAAGCCTATATCGCCATGCCCTTACAGGCTCACGTTTGCGCAGCAAAAGCTGGAGTGGATATGTTAACCCGCACTTTAGCTTTAGAGTGGGGAATAGAAGGAATCAGAATAAATTCAATTGTGCCTGGACCAATTGAGGGGACCGAAGGGTTTAATAGACTGGCACCCAGTGAAGCATTACAACAAAAAGTCGCTTCAAGTGTGCCATTGCAACGTAATGGTCAAAAACAAGATATTGCCAATGCAGCATTATTTTTAGCTTCCGATATGGCTTCTTATATCACAGGTGTTGTATTGCCCGTGGATGGTGGTTGGTCACTTGGAGGCGCCAGTATCGCAATGAACGAACTAGGCAGTTTAGCAGCAAAACACGGTTTATAATTAAGGGTTATTCAATGGCAAATGCATTACAAGATCAATTACTCAAAGCGGGTTTAACCAGCAAACAAAGTGTTAAAAATGCCAAAACGCAAAAACGTCGAGATAAGAAAGCCAATGTAGACGATGGCAGTGCGGTATTAAAGCAACAAATTGCAGAGCAAAAACAGCTGCAAGCTAAAAAAGATAAGCAGTTGAATGAACAACGTTTTAATGAAGCTAGTGAAAAGGGGCAAGTAAAAGGTTTAATCTCTGAATTCATGAAATTCGCTATTTCTATTCCAAAAGATGCAGAGACTAAATTTAATTACACCTTAGATAAAAAGATTTTTTCTGTCTATATTAATGACAAAATTCAAAGCCAATTATTAAATGGTTCATTGGGTATTATTCGTTATGAAGACAAAAGCTATTTAGTGCCTCATAAATTAGCTGTTAGAGTTAATTTATTGGTGCCGCAGTGGTGCGGATATTTGTGGGATTCGAGTGCACAAGATACTGTCGCACAAGTGGCTGATGCAGATGATCCATACGCTAATTATGCTATTCCTGACGATTTAATGTGGTAAATAATTACCTCAATATAAACAAGCCTCGAGTCATTGAGGCTTTTTTATACCCTTAATGCTTTAAATGCCAAAATTTGTTGGCAATATGCGAGATGATGGCGTATATCATCTAGATATTGAGAGGCATTAAAATCCATTAAAAACCAATTAGATAAACCATTTTCTGGTGTTGGATTATAAAATAACTTTTCACATTCAAGTAGATTATTGATGTTAGCGGATTCAAGCCAAAAATGGACTTCTAAGCTCGCTATTTGTTGTAGGATATTGAGCTGTTCGATATAGTCATCAGGTTGCGCCACTTGGCATTTTAACGCTGGAGTGCGTCTATCATTTTGCTCACCCAGTAATGCTGAAAATGGATTAAACCCTTCTGGGTTTACTATTGTAGTGTCAAATTTAGGTTTAACATAAAGATCAGGCCAATGCAGGTGAGGATGAGTTAGCGCTATACCTAATGCAATGCGTCGCTCACCTAGCCAATTGTGAACCATACACGGTAAGGTTTCAGCTTCCTCCATGTTTATGCTTCTTGCTAATGACGGCAATAATGACATGCGGGTTAAATAGACAGTTTTAGAGACCATCGCCGACATCACTGCGGTAACGAGCCCAGATGATGGCCAACAATTAATTCTTTTGACCAAACTATCAGCCACTGTCGTTAATATTTGCACAAAAATAGCGTCGTTATTACTTCTTTCTACTGTAAATGCAGCGTTAACACCTGCATAAGGACCGTTACAAATCGTAATGGTGTTTTTATGCTGAGTGGCATTAAAGGTGATTGACACACCATTAGCTGATGGTAGCCAATCGCCATCAGCATTGCCAATTATGGTAACTTGTTCAAGAGAGTCATAAAATTTTTGCAGCGGCATCATTACATCTACATTGCTAATTACTGCCGATATTCTAACTTAAAAATGACCTAAAACGATTAAGCATTAGTAAATATATCGACTAGCACAATTTTAAATCAATATCGCAAATGAGCCAGTTTGCACTTGTATTTAACGGGTAAATTATATAGATTTAAACACATGTTTTAATTATTCGTTTAAGAGACTGATATGAACCCATACCAAGCGCCACTAAAGGACATGCAATTTTTGTTAGAAGACGTTTTTGATGCAACGAGTACGTGGCAACAATTACCAGAATTAGCTGATATGGTTGATATGGAAACTGCAGTTGCTATTCTTGATGAGGCCAGCAAAATTAGCCGTGATTTACTTCATCCTATTAATCGAAGTGGTGATGAGCAAGGTGTTGTCCAACATGGCGATCAAATTATCACTCCAGACGGATTTAAAGAAGTTTACAATCAGTTTTCTGAAGGCGGCTGGGTTGGTCTTTGCGGTGACGCAGAGTTCGGCGGCATGGGTATGCCTAAAATGCTGGGTATTTTAGTCGATGAAATGGGCTACAGCGCCTGTAACTCCTTTGTACTTTATAGCTCGCTCACCGCTGGTGCTGCATTGTGTATCAATGCCCATGCAAATGATGAATTAAAACAAACATACTTACCTAATTTATACTCTGGCCAATGGGCTGGTGCGATGGATATGACTGAGCCGCACGCGGGATCAGATTTACGTGGTATACGAACTAAAGCCGTCCCTCAAGCTGATGGCACTTATGCGATTACCGGTAATAAAATTTTTATCACAGGTGGCGATCAGGATCTAACCGATAACGTCATTCACCTAGTGTTAGCAAAATTACCTGAGTCTAAAGGTATTTCATTATTTTTAGTGCCTAAAATAAAAGTTAACAAAGATGGAAGTTTAGGCGAGGCTAATGGTGTAACCGTTGGTTCAATTGAACATAAGATGGGCTTGAAAGCCTCGGCAACTTGCGTGATGAACTATGATAATGCCATTGGCTATTTAGTCGGTGAGCCAGAGCGTGGTTTAGTCTGTATGTTTACCATGATGAACTATGAGCGCTTAGCCATTGGTATACAAGGGTTAGGAAACGCACAAGCAGCTTATCAAATGGCCAGCGAATATGCCAAAGAGCGTCTACAAGGTGTCGCGGCTGGCACTAAGCCAACCGGTGTATCAGATCCGCTAATAGTTCATGGTGATGTACGTCGTATGTTATTAACCATTCGTGCGATGACAGAGGCTGGGCGTGCACTATCGGTATTAACTGCTAAGCAACTTGATTTAGCTAAGTATGGCGAAGGTGAAGTAAAAGCCAAGGCTAGCCAGTATGTCGGCTTATTAACCCCAGTAGCGAAAGCATTTTTAACCGATAGAGGCCTAGATGCTACCATCATGGCGCAACAAGTTTTTGGCGGTCATGGTTATATTCGTGAAACAGGTATAGAACAATTAGTGCGTGATACGCGTATTGCTCAAATTTATGAAGGCACCAACGGCATTCAAGCTATAGATTTCTTAGGTCGTAAAGTAACAGGTGATAATTTAGCTACGCTAACGCTATTTATTGAAGAATCACTTCAAACGTTAAAAGCACTTACCCATGTATCTGAAAAACATGTTGCTGCTGTTTCTGCGCGATTTAACGCATTATTAGATACAGCCACTTATATTAACGATAATAAAGTGACTCAGCCCGCACTGATTAACGCCTGTGCTGTTGATTATTTAGATGCATTTGGCCATACATTATACGGTTATTTCTGGTTAATTATGGCGGATAAGTCAACTAACCATGTAGACAAAGACTTCGCGATTCAAAAACGCTACTTAGCTGACTTTTATATTAGTAAGTTATTGGTTAAAGCGGATTACCATCTATCGCAAGTTAATCAGGGTGATGCCTCAATTATGCAGATGCCGGCCGAGATGTTTTAACAAACAATCGCTTGCAACTTGATAACAACACCAATTTAAAAAGCACCTAAAGGTGCTTTTTTGTTAGCCGTTATTTACTCCGTTTCCACATTATTTTTTACGGTATAGAAGGTTCTTTTGGCAAGTCCACTTTAGGATAATGCACTAATGGCATATCCATTAAGTTTTGTAATAAAATAGCCGAAAAAGGGGCTTTTTGTTTTCGTTTTATTTTCGGACTCAAACCATTTTCTATCAACACAAATAAATACTTCTTACCATTAGAGGCCTCAAACTGGCCCGCTAGGTTTGATACCCCTAACATACTGCCAGTTTTCGCCATAACTTTGTATTTTAACGGCGGTTTATTGAAATAACGCTTGTACTTCAAGGTGCCTTTTATTCCCGCAATAGGCAGACTTTGGAGTAGGTATTGGTAGTCCTGGTGAGTAGCAATGACTTTTAAAACGGCCATAACATGTTCTGCTGATAATAAATTATATCGAGACAGTCCTGAACCGTCAGCAATATTAGCTATTTCAAGTTCAATACCCAATTCCTGTAAAATTACGACCAAAGCTTGTGTGGTCTGCTTAAAGTTTAAGGGCTCCTGCTTAAACGCTTCGGCACTAGTTCGTAATAAAGCTTCTGCCATCAGGTTATCTGATTTAAGCAACATCTCGTCAATAAGTGTAGGTAATGGCTCTGACAAATGTGTGGCGATAGGCTGCAAATTGTTATTTGATATAGGCAGTGTTGCATTAACCATAACTTGGCCTGTCAAAGCTATTTTTTGTTGCTTAAAAATAGCCTTGATAACATTAACGGCATAACCCTGAGGCTCGTTAATCGCAATAGCTAATGGCAAAGATTTAGCACCAGCATAACAACCTTTAAGGGTGTAATGGTTGCTGTCTTTTCTTATTAACTGTAAGTCGCAAGGAAGGGCATTTTTTTGATATGGAGTGAAAACGGCTTCGTTTTCAATATATATCGGTTTTTTACCCATAACTTTTAAGCTTGCTTTTTTGTTATAGCCATTTGCGCTTAGCCTAGCGAAAACACAATTTTTATCAATAATAAAACTTGAGACTGGTGCCGCATAGCAAATGCCTAAGTCATCCCACACCCAACCCGGTGCTTGAAGTTGTGCTTGATGATGGCCAATAAGATGTATGTTGCCATCAACAGTGTGAATACCTGCTTGTTTTAATTGTTCAATCAAGGCAATCAAATGGCGTTGCTTTAAGGTTGGATCGCCAGAAAAAGTAATATAAAGATCATTTTTCAATTTACCATTAGTGATATTTAGTCTTTGCTCGCTTAACAGTTGAGTTCTATATTGAAATGATTGCCCAAGTTGTTTTGCACTCACTAAAGCCGTTAATAATTTTTGTATACTGGCAGGATTCATCAATGCATTTGAGTGTTGTTGGAATACGCTTCTATTATCCGCTAAATCCCATACACTTAAGGCTATAATTGACGACTCAGGCTTGATTAAATTCATTATTGCAGCAATATGCAGCTGATCTTCAGGAATCGCCTGTTCTATGTGAGTATGAGTTAACGCTGCTTGTGCAAAGCAATCTAAGCCAGTTAACAGCAAAGCAGTAATGAAAAGGTTCAGCAATCTATGTAAACGCATATGTGAGCAACTAAGATAATCAATATTGGTTAAATTACGGCAATTGTAAGTGTTTTTAAATGGTTTGTATAAAATAAAAAATTTATAAGCTTCAGCTCACTTTACGCCATAAAAATGAACATTTAAAACACTAAATATGCAGGTAGAAGGGGTTTTGACAGAAATTTCTTGCTCAATAGTTGTTAAATCGGTACTTTCTATGCCAATTTGTTCATAGTGAGAATTAACGATATGCCCCATATTACAATACGTGGTGTTAACCAACACGTTGCGGAGCAGATCAGTCAACCATTATTTGAGCAACTTTCTACACTCTGTGGCAATGCTAAGAGTAGTTATACGTTAGAGTGGTTTGAATCAAAGCAATTTAGTGGTGCGAGTCCATTTTCAGGAATCGTGTTGATTGAAATATCTTGGTTCCCCCGTGATAAACTTATTCAAGATGCTGTCGAGTACGCCGTTCGCGATACTATATTAACGGCACAATCATCGATTAAAGATATTGCTGTCATCTTTCATGTTTTAGCGCGTGAAAGTTATTATCGTAATGGTACACAATTTTAAGGAGGATGCCTTGCTGGACAAGCTAGGTGGAATTTCATTATCGGCTGATGCGTTAAATTGGTTATTAACACCCAAAAATTTCAAACAAACGTTAATGACTCAAATCGCTTCAGCTAAAACATCAATTTATATTGCTGCTTTGTATCTTGAAGATGACGAGGCGGGTAGGGAAGTGTTACAGGCCTTATTAACCGCCAAAGCCAATAACCCTGGACTCGATGTCAAAGTACTAGTTGATTATCATCGGGCTAGAAGAGGACTCATTGGCCAAAAAGGGGATAGCGGTAACTATATCTTATATAAAAAAGCCGTCGCTGCAGCACAATACCCAATTGATATTTTAGGGGTTCCGGTAAAGTCCCGTGAATTTATGGGGGTGTTGCACCTAAAAGGTTTTATTATTGATGACACTGTTATTTACAGTGGCGCAAGTATCAATAATATTTACATGCAGCATGGCGATAAATATCGTTTTGATAGATATCACCTGATTAAAAGTGCTGAACTTGCGCAAAGCATGCGCGCCATGATCGAAGAATACATTATTAGTGATCCAGCGGTAACAGCATTAACACAGCCAGCAGAAACCGAAGTTGCTAGTGACAAGAATGACATTCGCAATTTTAAAAGCCGTCTATCGCAAGCTCACTACGAATATACATCTACTCGTATAGGCAATAGAGTTACACCACTTGTAGGGCTTGGGAAAAAGGATAATGTTTTAAATCAAGTGATTATTGATTTGGTTGACAGTGCATCAAAACGCCTTTTCATTTGCACACCTTATTTTAACCCCCCCGCTGCGTTATCTAAAGTGATAAACAAAAAGCTTAAAGAGGGCGTTAAAGTGGATATTGTTGTTGGTGATAAAACCGCTAATGATTTTTATATTCCACCAGAAAAAGACTTCTCAACCATTGGCGCCTTACCTTATATGTATGAACAGTCATTACGTAAGTTTGCCAAACGCCAACAGTGGGCCATTGAGTCAGGGCTACTGAGTATCCACTTGTGGAAGCATGAACATAACTCATATCATTTAAAAGGTATTAGTTGTGATGATAAAAAACATTTGATAACCGGTTCTAATCTCAATCCAAGAGCATGGGCGTTGGATCTTGAGAATGGCCTATTACTACATGATGAATCCGGCAGCTGGAAACAACAATTTATAGATGAGCAAAGTCATATTCTACAATATACGGAACGCTTATTTCACTACAGTCAATTAGATGCATTACGCACTTATCCGCAGCCGGTTCAAAAAATAATGAATCGAATACGGCGACTAAAAGCAGACTTTTTGTTGAAACGTATTTTATAATAGTCCGATACTTACCTCAAAATCATCACTTATTAACGTGGTGATTTTTTCATTGCAAGAAGTGAAGGTTATGACTGACAAGTCAAATGAACCACAACATGCTGTACATAAGCTATACCAACATAGAAAAGCACTATCAACTAAACCATTTGGTGCCAGAGGTAAGAAATTAATTCGTTGTGACTTGTGCCTGTTAGGTGAACAATTTTGTACCTGTGCTTTACGTCAGTTACTGACATCAACAGTGAGTTTTTTGTTGATAATGTATAATGATGAAGTGTTAAAACCGACTAATTCTGGCCGATTAATTGCCGATCTTATTCCGGACACTCACGCTTTTTTATGGGACAGAACCAATCCGCATCAAGCAATGTTGGCACTATTAGATAACCCAATTTATCAGCCTTATTTGATTTTTCCCCAACAGTACATTGAAAGTCATCAGCCGGTTATTAATCACGTTAACACACAGCAATTAGCCGACAAGCGCCCTTTGTTGGTCATGCTTGATGGCAGTTGGCGTGAAGCGATAAAAATGTACCGTAAAAGCACTTACCTTCACACTATGCCAGTATTGTCTTTCTCTCCTGAAATACTGGCAACTTATGCACTTCGCAAAGGCAGTCATGACTTCCAGTTAGGCACCGCAGAAGTGGCAGCATTAGCACTTGAAGCTGCCAGGAGCCTTTAAATGGTACTGTGCTGCAGAAATGGTTCGATTTATTTGTTGAATCATCATTACTTGGTAGAAATCGACGCGCAAAAGACACATTAACGCCAATTAATGATTATCAACAGCAGTATATAAATGCTTTACATGCAGCTAAATAATGCTCATTTTATTCGCGATCTATATTGATAACCAGTAAGATTATACAACTGGGTCAATACAGGTATATTAAGGATATGTCTCAATGAGTGATGGTGTTACTGAACATAGTCAAAGCATAGTCAATAGTAAAATGGTGATACTGTATCGTTTAGAGCCAGGTTGCTTAGGACCAGACGGTGTGGATCATATTGAAATATTTTGCTCTATTGCAGCGCGAGCATTACAGTCACTCAATGCCGATATCTGTCAATGGCAACTCACCCCCAGATTTGATAAAAGTTTAGATGAATTACAGTACAGCCTAGCGGGAAAAACACTGACAAAAGAGAAAGCCGCTAAATATGTCTTGGCCTGTGACGCTGATTTAGCCCAACTTGAAGAGTTTTTTGAAGATAAGTTAACTCAGCTGATTAATAAGTATATTGCCAGGAAACTTCCCGCAGAAAAATAGCATCACAACGCTAGGAACATATCGATGACCGACCCTCATAGTGAACCATATTTGTATCATCAATTAAAACAACAATTCGGTTTTGATACTTTTAGAGATGGTCAGTTAGAGGCTATACAGCAGGTTATACAAGGGCAGTCTACGTTAGCGATATTTCCAACCGGATCGGGTAAGTCGCTTTGTTATCAACTCAGTGCAATTAATCTACCTCATCTTACTTTAGTTATCTCCCCTCTACTTGCGCTAATACAAGACCAATTAATTTTTCTAAAATCAAAAGGCATTAATGCAGCAAGTATTGATTCAAGCCTTAATCAACAAGATATTCAATCTGTCATGCACTCGGTAAAGCAGGGTGAATGTAAAATTCTAATGGTGTCGGTTGAACGGTTTAAAAATGAAAGATTCAGGCAGTTCCTTGCACAAGTAACTATTTCTCAACTTGTGGTAGATGAAGCCCATTGTATTTCAGAATGGGGTCACAATTTCAGACCTGACTATCTTAAAATACCGCAAATATGCCAAACGTTTTCTATTCCACAAGTATTGTTGTTAACCGCGACAGCAACTAAGAAAGTTAAACTGGACATGTGTGACCGCTTTCGTATTGAGGCCCAGCATGTCATTCAAACTGGATTTTATCGCCATAACCTTAATTTACAGGTTGTTCCCGTTGCTAAGACGGTTAAAGATCGACAATTAACCTCTCAAATACAAGCCTTATCAGGCAGTGGTATTGTATACGTGACATTGCAACAAACCGCGGAGCAAGTGGCGAATACGCTAGTCAGTAATGGTATCAATGCGCGGGCCTATCATGCAGGTATGGATACACAGACTAGGCAGTCAATCCAACAACAGTTTATGGGCAACCAAATTCAAGTTATTGTTGCCACTATTGCATTTGGTATGGGCATAGATAAATCTGATATCCGTTTTGTTATTCACTATGATTTACCCAAATCAATCGAAAACTATAGTCAAGAAATAGGCCGTGCGGGTCGAGATGGGCAAGCATCGACCTGTATCACGTTAGCCAATTTAGATGGTTTAAATACCATTGAAAATTTTGTTTATGCTGATACGCCAGATTTGCAAGATATTGAAAAACTACTCACTATTATCAAAACAGAAACCGATGACACGGGTAAATGGGAGATGCAAGAGCTGGCATTATCCAAGGCTTGTAATATTAAAACACTCCTTTTAAAAACGCTATTGGTTCAACTTGAGCTGCAAGGCATTATCCAACCTACATTTGCTTATTTTGCAGATTTTAAATACCAACTTTTAATTGACAAACAGGCTTTACTCGCTCGTTTTGACCCATCAAGAGCCGCTTTTATACAAAAGATACTTGACCATACGCAGTTCAAAAAAATCTGGGGACAACTTGATTTTGATACATTATATCAAGCCACAAATGAGCCCAGAACAAGAGTTGTTGCCGCGCTTGAGTACTTAGCCGAACAAGAATTAATTATTTTAGAAACAAAGAAAATGACACAGGTCTTTTATGTTAATATGACAGCTATTGTCGCGCATTCTATTGCTCCACAAATGCATTCATATTTTAAAGATAAAGAGACTAAAGAAATATTGCGTATTGCCCAGTTAGTCCGTTTCTTTGAGTTAGGTAAGTGTTTGTCACGAAACTTAGCCTGCTACTTTGATGATATGAACGCGCCAATTGAATGCCATCATTGCAGTGTGTGTGATGGTAGAGTGGCAAAGTTACCCGTCACACTAACAAGTCAAAAGATTGAACAACACCAACTTGCTCAATTTATAACAGAATTAAAACAGCAAGTTAAAATTAAAAATATTACTATCACTCATTCTACGTTAATTAAGTTTCTTGCGGGTATGAGTGTGCCAATTCTGGCCAGATTAAAAGTAAAAAATCTTGCTGGCTATGGTGCATTAAGTGAATGGCGCTATCAAGATATCGTAAATGTTGTAAACACTTTGGAGGATAAATGACTACTGACAGTGATGAACTACTCAAAAAACATTCCAACTTAATCCACAGTGAAGGTGTGAAGGTTGAGTCGCATACTCAGCGAGAGCAGGGTGAATGGGTGTTACAAACCTTAATGATTGAAGGTTATGATGTTCCTTTTAAATATCGCCGTAATAAAAAATTTAAAAGCTTGGCTGGTCAAAAAGTAAATTTAACTTATTATCCACGAGAGCAGACTATTGCGGGCTTTAAAGTTGAAACAATGCAAGTTGTTCGAGTAAGACGATATTAGCAATTTAAAAGCAGGAACGTAATGGATTTTAATGCTCGGCTATTATTCAATGTAAGCTAATGCCTGTTAATATGTGCACAACAATTAATACAATACTAGTATTGTCATACATTGTAACAACCGAGCTTAATTTTAACGTTAGGTTAAAATTTTATTATTTAAATACAATATACTGCAAGATTATTGACCACTAAAGTTAAAAGGGGTTTCTGCGCGCCAAACACGGTATCTCAACTGTGTATCGTGTGGTAAATAATATATTTTTGGTAAACGGCTATCATAATTTTCTTTTATACTTTCCCCTAACATAACAAACTGAGTCGTTTTAGGTTCAGTACACATCATCATAGTGCTTGGCCCAGTCATTATTTTATCTACTTGAAAATACTCGTACCCCCAGCCTTCCACCGTTTTTTGCACAATCTCACCCATGAGTTTATGTCGATTACAATCGACTAATTTATTCTGGCCAATCTGGATCTCGAGCATATACTCATCTTCATTTGATAGCGACGGCAGCGTTATAATATGCTGTTTCATATTTTCATCAGGCATAGGAAACATCTTAATTTGATCTGAAGATACATAATCACTTGCATTAAACACATCAGTTTTTACTGGTAGGGTATTGAGCTGTTGTTGCGCAACGGGACTTGTCGCCATCGCATTAGCTGAAATGGATAGACCAACAGACAAAAGTGCAACCGATAAGCGTGATACATGATTCATAATAACCTCTTTGACGTCCAATTAATTAACTAGCATATCAGTGTAAACGGAGCGAGATAAAAAAAGGGTTAAAAATATAATTAAATTTAATCTTTAACATAATACTAAAAATGACAGATGTGACCAGTAACAAATTAACACCGATTTGGATGTAAATAATTGTTTTTCTGCAACAAGTGTGACATAACATAAAGGTAATTATTAACACTTATCATAATGTCATTAGGGTAGTCGTAGATGATACAGCATAACCAAAATATAGAGCAAACCGCAGATATTCTTAGACTTGCCGTACCTAAAATGACAGCGCTTAATATTCCAGTGACGCCTGAAAACTATGCAATTTGGTATGAATACTTTGCCGAATCGAACCTTAATTTAAAAAGAGCCATCGATGGTTTAATTGCAAACAAAGTCGTTTTCACCCCCAGTGTTACTTCTGGCCTTTATAATCGTTTCATTGAAGAGCGCAGTCCTGAAATTATTGAAAATGTGCAGATTGAAACCCATATACTAATCAAAAGTTTATTTAATAAAATTGATCATATGACCGAAGGCACCACCTCATTTGGTGAGAATTTAACTCAGTTTGGTGATCAGTTGCAACAAAACCCTTCGCCAGAAATGTTGACCGATTTAGTGCTCAATATTGCCGCAGAAGTAGAGCAGGTTGTCGCTGATAATAATAGAATGAAGTCAGATCTTGTCACTCTAGCTGAGGAACTGCTTAACTTAAAAGGTGAAATGGATAATTTAAGTAAAGTGGCTATGACAGATGAATTAACCTCATTAAATAATCGTCGCGCGTATGAAGCTTTTGCATTAGAACAACTAGCCTCTTTTCAAGAAACGCAAACAGGCTGCTGTTTATTATTGATCGATATCGATAACTTTAAAGTCTTCAATGATACTTATGGTCATCTTATCGGTGATAAAGTATTGGCTTATGTCGCCTTAGCCTTGAAAAATGCCGTTAAAGGTGATGATTTTGTTGCTCGTTATGGTGGTGAAGAATTTATTATTATGTTGCCCGACACCAAAATAAGTGATGCTGTCATAGTGGCAGAAAAATTAAGAGCGCGAATATCAGCTAAGCAGTTAACGATTGGTAAAGAAACTAAGCAAAATCTAGGTCATGTGACAGTATCTATAGGTATTTCGACCTTTAAAACGGGAGATGATGTTGAAACATTACTTGCACGGGCCGATAGACAACTTGACCTCGCAAAATCGGATGGTAAAAACTGCGTCAAATATTATATACAAGATTGATGCTGTGTTAATTTAGGGGGACAGGAATAGAGCGGTTACGGCCTAACTTTTTAGCCTCATAAAGATATCTGTCAGCGTGATTAATTAACTGATCTAAAGTGAGTTGAGAATGGTATTCTTCTATTCCAATACTTATTGTTATGCGAATGTCTTCTTCCTCTAGACTAAAAAGATGTTGCGCTACGGCACATCGAATTCTTTCCGCAACATCAAAAGCTGTTATTTTATTCGTATTATCTAATATAAATAAAAACTCCTCTCCTCCCCAACGTGCGACATAATCCAAATCTCTTAGGTTACTATTAAAGACCGCTGCGATTTCAACTAATACCTTATCCCCCACATTGTGACCATATTTATCATTGACCAGCTTAAAGTAGTCAATATCGCATAATAATACCGAAAAAGGCGACGAATCGTCCGCATTTTTTATGTGTTGTTTTAGTACCTCTTGAGCATTTCTGCGATTATGTAAATCTGTCAGTTCATCGAAATGGGCAAGGTGATGTAATTTAGCGTTAAGCTCTAATGCATTGTTATACAATTCATTTCTAGAAAACTCATATAAGGCTGATAAAAAAGTAATTGTTAGAAATGAATACAATAATCTCAGTTTAAACTCAATGGGATAAACAGCGTTGGAGTCAAAACTTTGTGGCCAAAACATGATGAGAAAGCTTATCACCACAAAAATGAAAATGTTAATTAAGCCAAGCCTGAGACCATGGATATACAGAGACACAGAAGGAACAATAAAAATCCACAATGGCCCTGTTAAAGCAACACCACCAGAGTAAACTAAATAAAACATCAATAAGTAAAGGGAATAAATAATAATGTATGAACTTAACTTAACATGCTTTTTCCAAATAACCAGATAATAAGCAGAAGCGTAAACGCCACTAGAAAACAGTAAGGTTAAAGACAGTGTTAAGTTATTACTAATGATGGCAAAAATCGCCATGACAAAAGTAATTGACATGCCGATCAGGGAAAATAAAGCAATAACACGAGTTTGCTGTAACTCGCCAAAGCTTTTAAGTGTATTGTTGGTGTTATTTATAAAATATTATCCTTTTTTGATTAAAAATAATCCCAATTAAATAATAACACCACAAGTGATATACGCAAGAAATCTAATTTAACGGCATTTACTGAATCTAGAAATACAATAATGAGGCATGAGGCTGGGCAGCGTTGGTTGCTTTCAGGGGTAGTTTAACCAATGTGCTACAATGAGTTTTATATAAATATGTTACTGATGAAATAATTTCATGTCATTACCTGTTCTTTATTCTTTAAGAAATTGTCCTTACGCCATTCGGGCTAGATTAGCGATTTATGCCTCTGGTCAGAAGGTGTATTTACGCGATTTAGTATTGAGTAACAAACCCGCGGAAATGCTTGCTGTATCGCCTAAAGGGACAGTTCCTGTGTTAGTCACACTTGATAATGCGGTGATTGATGAAAGCGTATCGATTATGCAGTGGGCATTCTCACAAACCGACCCTGGTGACTATCGCCATAACTCAGCACCCAATGCCTTAGCTGAAATGTTATTTCTGATTGAAAGGTATGATAATGAATTTAAGGGATATTTAGAGAAATACCGCTGTGCTAAACGTTACCATGAGACTTCACTTATTAATGACAGGCAAAAGTGCGAACCTTATCTAGCAGAACTTGAAATGCGACTCAGTCAGCATCAATATTTAATGTCAGATAAACCCAGCCTGGCAGATTTAGCGTTAATGCCGTTTGTACGTCAGTTTGCTAGGGTAGAGCGGCAATGGTACTTGCAATCTCCATATCCCAAGTTGCGGCAGTGGCTTAATTGTTATTTACAAAGCAAAATGTTTAGCAAGGTAATGAGCCAACATTCAATGTGGTTAGACTTAAAAGAAGATGTTGTTTTTGGCCGCAGCGTTTAGGTTTAGTGACGATAGGGAAGTCATACTTAATTAACTCAATCTTGTTTTCTATTAGCAACGTCTTTGTAAGACTGATTTATTCAGTATTCATTTGAACTTAATATCGTTTATGCACAAGAGAATGTTAAACATATGGATAGAAAAATAAAACTAAATTACAATGCCAGACTTTTTGTTTAAAAAACTTGCGATCTGATAACTAAAACATCGAACGCCATTGCCAAGGAACATCTTTAATTGAGAGCATCAATTTTTGTTATTACTGCAGGTCTTACCCTGTTAAGTGGTTGCCAAACCGTTACGGTTAAAGATGTCGAAACAGAAAAAATCACTCGCCATGCTAATAAAACCACATTAACAAAGGTGCCCAAGTCTTTAGCCCGTCGCCAATATCAAGACAGTGGTGATGTGTGGGAGCGTATCCGTTTTTCAATGGATATACCTATTCCAGACGAACAGTTAGTTAATCAATATCGACAATGGTATATCAACAACCCACAGCATCTTGAACGTATTTCACAACGCGCTAAACCATTTTTATATTTAATTGTTGAAGAGTTTAATGATAGAGACTTACCCATTGAGCTAGCGTTATTACCTATGGTAGAAAGCTCTTTCAATCCCTTTGCTTATTCCAGTGCTGATGCATCAGGCTTGTGGCAGTTTACTTCTCCCATGGCCAGCCATTTTGGCTTAGAAATGAATTGGTGGTATGACGGCAGAAGAGATGTGCCCGCAGCGACAACGGCAGCATTAGATATGTTGGAATACTTGTATAGAAAAACGGATAACTGGTTATATGCATTAGCCGCATACAATGCCGGTGAAGGGCGGTTGCGTGAGGCAATTAGATACAATGAAGCCAGAGGCTTAAGCACTGACTTTTGGTCGTTACCTTTACCTAAAGAAACTCGTCAATATGTGCCGCAATTACTGGCTATAGCTGATGTTATAAAACATTCCAAACGCTATGGCATCAATCTTGAGTCAATTCCTAACAAACCGTTAGTTGAAGTTATTAATATTGGAAGTCAAATTGATATCGCTGTTGCAGCCGATCTGGCTAATATTCCAATTACCCGATTACAAGAGTTAAACCCTGGGTTTAATCGCTGGGCAACCTCACCTGATGGGCCACATCAACTGATTGTGCCAATAAATAAAGTAAAGCAATTTAAAAAAGCACTTGAAGACACCGACATCAGCGAAAGAGTTAAATGGTTTAAGTATCAAATAAAACCAGGTGACAATATCAGTTCTATTGCTAAACGTCATCAAACCAGTGTGTCTAAAATTCAACAAATGAATGACATCAGTGGTGATAAAATTACGGCGGGTAAAATACTTTATATGCCACATACAGCATCACAAGTGATATTAGATGTTGAGTTGGCGGCTGCTAAGTCAGCTCAAGCATTATCGCAAAAACCAACAGTGACGAACACGGTAAGATTGCCAGTCACCATGCCGACAGATAAACCAGCGGTTAACACTAATCATACAGTGCAGTACGGCGACACACTTTGGAGTATCGCTAGGGTGTATAAAGTAAGCGTCGAGCAAATCACTCGCTGGAATAATATGACCGATAAAGACAGATTAAGTGTTGGTAAAACGCTGACGTTCTACCATCAGCCATATAGCAAACAACAAACCCAGTAATAAATAGATAACAAGCAGCATAAAAGCTTATACAGAATTGTTGCAATACAGATATTAAATAGCTGCATCACTCGTTGTGCAGCTATTTAATATAATATCCAGCTAAGCGATTGCAGCAAGCATCGACTGACTTAAATCCAAATAACCACTGGTATTGTCAACAACACCTTTAGTCTTAAGATGATCTGCAAAACCTAATCGAGCAGTCATCAGCAACCAAAATATCGCACTCACTAAACCCGCTATACGCCATAAGGTTGATTTTGCCCACTTAAGAGCAAGCGTAATAGACAATACATAAAATACAAAGCCTGCAAGTTTAGATGATGCCCAGCCGTTTACGAATGGGTATAAGCTCAGTGGGTTAACCACAACAAGATAGATAAAGCTACAGATAAACAGTGTGTATAAGACATGTGGGCCCACTTTTAGTAACTTATTGTTGACCTTGTCAGAACCTCTCATGGTTAACACAAAACTGATGAGAAACAATATAAACGTCAAAGCAATTATTGTCAGATGAGTGTGTTTAACTATCATGTACATGGTGTTATTCCCTAAAAAGTAATGTTGATTAAAACTTATGTTATCAATGTATCATTAAAAGCAAAGTTAACTTAACGTTCAAAAGATATGACAACAAAAATCAATCTTAACAATAAGTCCTTTTTTCAATATTAATAAAGCACTGCTAGGTACATTTTGGCCACATCTTTTCAATGTCGATTAAGTAACAATGTCTATTTATGATGCTTATGTCAGCCAATTTTTATTAAATGCCTTAAAAAGCTAGCGTTTAAATGGCTTTCATTTAGTGGTAGATGAAGCAGATAAAATATTGATAAAACACTCCACTCAGTTAATTAACGAAACAAAAGTTGATGACATAATTCTATTACCACTACATTTATAAACTATTGGAAACTAGAGGCCCTATTGACTATATGACCAATAGAGCCAATCTTTATTGTATCTGCATGTAATCATTGGTGATTGAAGTCCTTTGTGGCAAACTAATCCCAATTGCAGTTTGTTGTTGTGCTAGAAGGACCTAAATCTCAAATGAGCATCAATAAAGCCAAGCTTTCCGAAACCGATATCATTAGCAAATTCATCATGCCAGCCATTAAAAGTGCGGGCTGGAATGATATGTCACAAATTCGCCAGGAGGTGAAATTACGTGACGGTAAAGTGATTGTTCGTGGCCAATTAGGCGTGCGTAAAACGGTTAAATCTGCTGATATTGTGCTGTATCACAAACCCAGTATGCCACTTGCGGTAATTGAGGCTAAAGCCAATAAACACGAAGTCGGTAAGGGAATGCAACAGGCGCTTGATTATGCTCGTTTGCTCGATGTACCTTTTATCTTTGCCTCTAACGGTGATGGTTTTATCTTTCATGATAAAACCAAGCTCGGAACTAGCGAAGCACACCAACTCGAAACAGAAATCCGTTTAGAAGATTTTCCAACGCCAAAAGAGCTTTGGACTAAATACTGTATTTGGAAAGGTTACACCGAGGCTCAGTTACCGATTATCAATCAAGAATATCATGATGATGGCACGGGTAAGCATCCGCGCTATTATCAACTTCAAGCTATCAATAAAACCATCGAAGCCATTTCATCTGGCAAAGACAGGGTATTACTTGTGATGGCGACCGGTACGGGTAAAACCTACACCGCATTTCAAATTATTTACCGCTTATGGAAGTCCCGCGCCAAGAAGCGCATCTTGTTTTTAGCCGACCGTAATATCCTGGTTGATCAAACTAAGACTGGTGATTTTCAACCTTTTGGCTCTGCAATGACCAAAATTACTGGGCGCACGGTTGATCCTGCATTTGAAATTCATTTAGCGCTTTATCAAGCATTAACCGGTCCAGAAGAGCACCAAAAAGCCTTTAAACAAGTCGACCCAGACTTTTTCGACTTAATCATTATCGACGAGTGTCATCGTGGTAGTGCTTCTGAAGACAGTGCCTGGCGCGAAATTCTTGAGTACTTTAAAAGCGCCGCCCAGGTTGGACTTACTGCAACGCCCAAAGAAACCGATGAAGTCTCTAACACAGATTATTTTGGTGAGCCGGTTTATACCTATTCCCTTAAAGAAGGCATTGAAGATGGCTTTTTAGCACCCTATAAAGTGGTGCGTGTCGATATCGATGTTGATTTACAAGGCTGGCGACCCACAAAAGGCCAAATAGATAATAACGGCGAAGTGATTGAAGACAGGATCTACAACCAAAAAGATTTCGACCGTACCATGGTGATTGATGAGCGCACTCAGCTTGTGGCCGAGACAATCACTAACTACCTAAAACGTACCGATCCTATGGCCAAAACCATAGTGTTTTGTAACGACATCGATCATGCAGACCGTATGCGCCGTGCACTGGCTAATCTCAACCCTGAGCAGATGGCTAAAAACGAAAAGTACGTGATGAAAATCACCGGTGATGATGAACTAGGTAAAGCCCAGCTTGATAATTTCATCAATCCTAAAAAAGCCTATCCGGTAATCGCCACTACGTCAGAGTTGATGTCCACCGGCGTAGACGCTAAAACCTGTAAGTTAGTGGTGCTGGATCAAAACATTCAGTCGATGACCAAGTTTAAACAGATTATTGGCCGTGGAACCCGCATCGATGACAGATACGGCAAACTGTGGTTCACCATTTTAGATTTTAAAAAAGCCACCGAACTGTTTGCCGATGAACGCTTTGACGGTACACCAGAAAAAATAATCAAAGTTACACCCGAAGATATCGAAGATGAGAATATCGATATTGATGCGGATGATGATGAATTTGCTGGTGCTGATGGGGCAGATATTCAAGGCCAACATCCAGATGAAGATGATAGTAATCAAACTGACACCATCAATGAGCCTCAAGGTGATGGCAGCTTTAGCGACGGTGAATGGGATGATGGCGAAACCCGTAAAATAAATAAGTATCGCGTATCTGGCGTCACCGTCAGTAAAGTGGCTGAGCGAGTGCAGTATTACGACAGTGACGGCAAGTTAGTCACCGAATCATTTAAAGATTACACCCGTAAAACCATGGCCAAACAATTCAGCTCACTCGACGAGTTTGTTAAACGCTGGAACGACTCCGATCGTAAACAAGCCATTATCGATGAGCTCGCACTAGAGGGTATTATTTGGTCGGCACTAGAAGATGAAGTTGGTAAAGACATGGACCCATTCGACATGATTTGCCATGTGGTTTACGACCAGCCTCCACTCACTCGTGCCGAACGGGTAAATAACGTGCAAAAGCGCAATTACTTCACTAAATATTCCGCTACTGCACAAGCAGTACTGCAAAATTTACTGGTAAAATATGCCGATGTCGGCGTGCAAGAAATCGAAAACATGCAAGTGCTTAAAGTCGCGCCATTTACCGACTACGGTAATTTGAGTGAAATCGTTAAAAAAGGCTTTGGCGGCAAGCAAGAATACGAGCAGGCCATTAGTGATCTAGAAGCGCAAATTTATCAAATACATCAGCAATCAGCCTAGTAGAAATAACAAAAGTATGCTGTCCACCGACTAGCTAGTAAAATTGGTCGTTAGAATAGTTGTTTAGCTAGTTGTCTAGTTCAGCTGATAGCGACCTGAGACTCATTGTAATGTCATCATTTAAGCAGCTATGACCAACATATTGGCTGCGAACTTTATCAAGGTTGAGGGCTTGATAACTGGGTAGTTCAACCAATATATCAAGGTATGAATCTAACACTTCCTCTTTGGTTGTTTTTCGCTGTAACTGTTTCTTAATGTTCTCTGCAAGCTTTTTCTCTGCTTCATCATCATTGTCATCATAAAGAGCTTCATAAACTAAGCCTGCAAATTTGTTAATACTAAGATTTAGCTTTTGCAGTAACTCTTTTATTTGTTTCTGTTTTATTTCTGTCCCCATAAGTCCCCACCCCTTATGTCATTCTGTGCCTGTCTTAGCGAAGACACTAATTAAATTAATCAGAAAAAAGGAATTAAACATGACTAAAAGTAAAACTCCAATGACACCAGAAGCCGCTGCTCGTATTCAGTCTTCTGAAGCAATTAAAAATGGTGGCAAAGTCGAAAAAGGTACTTTTGCACCCCGAGTGCAGCGCGCCTCAGAAACTAACCAAAAGTCAGGCAAATAAGGAGACTACCTTGAGTAAATCAACACCTACTTCAAAAGCACCAGCAACACCACGTCCAAGTAACAATCCCAATTACCCAAGCACGACGGGTAAACCTTCTGGTAATGGGCGAGGTAACGTTCCAAAGAGTAAATAAAATAATTTAACGTTAAATTCGGCGAAAGCGGTCCCTGAAAGTGACCGCTTTTTTACGTATGAAATTATCGACAGTTGTTAGTAGCATACTGACGAAAAATAGGAACAAATCCTTTCACATCATTTTTATAATCAGAGTAGGGATAATCTTCTTGCGCTCCTTTAAGAGCACATAAGCAAACATCACGCTTACTTCGATAAAGGTTTTCAGAAATAGAATTATTACTTCCATTAATACAACTGTCTAACAATGCATATTCAACAGCAATCGGGTAACGATCACCGTAGCCTTTCAACTCGTCGCGATAGGTATGAACACCAATATAGGTTAAAAGCGCGAGGGCAGTTCCTGTTATCATTTTTCGTTTGGAAAACTCATAACCTTTGTAATCTTTCTCGCATTTTTTACAGCGTATATTTTCAGCATATTCAATTTTATTATCTTCGCTGCAATGGGGACATTCAATAATCATGGGGCACCACTAATATTCATCCTTGCTAATTAGTTGTAATAAAAAATATTTAACCATAAATATGCACATTTTGCATAACCAATTTCAACATAGTTAGATAAATATTAACCATTTAAATTCTAATATTAAACTTAACAGGTTCAGCAAACAGTATTTTGTTTGGCATTCTAGATAATTATGGATTTATATCAGTGTATTAACATAATGATTTTGCTACTATCAACGCAATATTTTTGTTTTGAGAATCAGTTTATGTCTATCAGTTCAGCAATCAAATCCATCCAAGATATTATGCGTAAAGATGCCGGCGTTGACGGTGATGCTCAGCGATTAGGGCAAATGTCTTGGTTACTCTTTCTTAAAGTGTTTGATGCACAAGAAGAAGAGTTGGAGCTTGAACTAGACGATTACCGCGAGCCAATTCCTACAGAGTTTTTATGGCGCAACTGGGCAGCTGATAACGAAGGTATTACCGGCGATGAGCTGCTTGAGTTTGTAAATGATGAGCTATTTCCTCAGCTTAAAAACTTAACCGCACCAATCGATAAAAATCCACGTGGCTTTGTGGTAAAAGCGGCATTTTCAGATGCGTTTAACTACATGAAAAACGGCACGCTACTGCGCCAGGTGATCAACAAGCTTAATGAGATTGATTTTACCGACTCAAACGAGCGACATTTGTTTGGTGACTTGTACGAGCAAATCTTAAAAGACTTACAAAGTGCGGGTAATGCAGGCGAATTTTACACTCCGAGAGCGATTACTAAATTTATTGTGGCGGTCACTAATCCACAACTTGGTGAATCTATCATGGACCCAGCCTGCGGAACCGGCGGCTTTTTAGCGTGCGCATTTGACCATGTTAAAGCCAATTCCGTTAAAACCAGTGACGACCACCAAACCCTACAACTGCAAATACATGGCGTTGAAAAAAAGCAGCTACCGCATTTATTGTGTACCACCAACATGATGCTGCACGGTATTGAAGTCCTGGTACAAATCAAACACGGCAATACGCTGAACAAGCCGCTTTCAAGTTGGGATGAAGAAATTGATGTCATCATCACCAATCCGCCCTTTGGCGGCACCGAAGAAGACGGTATTGAAAAGAACTTCCCCAGCGAGTTTCAAACCCGTGAAACTGCCGACTTGTTCTTGCAGCTCATTATTGAGGTGCTGGCAGAGCCTTCAGCCGGTAAAGAGGGCGGGCGCGCAGCAGTGGTATTGCCAGACGGCACCTTATTTGGTGAAGGCGTTAAAACCAAAATCAAAAAGATGTTAATGGACGAATGTAACCTCCACACCATAGTGCGTTTACCTAATGGGGTGTTTAACCCCTACACTGGCATTAAAACCAACATACTGTTTTTCACTAAAGGCACGCCGACCAAAGAGGTGTGGTTTTACGAGCATCCATACCCAGTAGGGGTTAAAAACTACAACAAAACTAAGCCAATGAAGTTTGAAGAGTTTGAGACAGAACTTGCCTGGTGGGGCAACGAAGCTGATGGTTTTGCATCACGAGTAGAAAACGAGCAAGCCTGGAAAGTGTCAATCGATGACATTATTGCCCGCAACTACAACCTCGACATTAAAAACCCCCATGTCGGCGAGGTTATTAGCCACGATCCACTCGAATTGTTAACTGATTACGCCAAGCAACAAGCAGATATTCAAGCGATACGCGATCAGCTAAAAGGCATTCTCGCCGCTGCACTTGCTCCAACACCTTCAGCAAAGCGTGAAGGTGACAAGTAATGGCTAAATCTCTTGAGTTGAAAACAAACGTAAACGCAGAAAGCCTTAGCTCTGAGCAATTAATAACAGGCCACATTGATATTTGGACCTCAGCCATTGAGCAAAAGTCGTCAGCAGGCCGTGGCACATCGAACAAGTTTTCGTTATACGGCATCAAAAAACTGCGTGAACTGATTTTAGAATTGGCCGTGCGTGGCAAGTTAGTGCCGCAGGATCCAAACGACGAAGCTGCGTCAGTATTGCTTGAGCGAATTGCAGCTGAAAAAGCGCAGTTAGTTAAAGAAGGTAAGCTTAAAAAACAAAAGCCGTTGCCTGAGATTGATGAAGATGAAAAGCCGTTTGAATTGCCGGAAAGGTGGGAATGGAGCAAGTTAGGTTCCTTATCAAGTGATATACACTATGGGTATACTGCTTCTGCGATGCACAACAGTGAAGGACTTCGGCTTCTTAGGATTACCGATATTCAAAATGATAAAGTAAATTGGTCTACAGTTCCTGCTTGTGATATCTCCCTCGAAAAAGCTAAAAACTACTTACTTGAAAACGATGATATTTTATTAGCTCGTACTGGTGGGACAATTGGAAAATCGTATCTTGTAGAAAATATTAATGTAGAAGCTATTTTTGCTTCTTATTTAATCAGAGTCCGTAGAATTGAATCTATGTATGCTTCCTATATAAAAGTCTATTTAGGTAGTCAACTTTATTGGCGGCAGCTCTATGATAATGCGGCAGGAACAGGTCAACCTAATGTTAACGCAACAGCATTAAAAAGCTTATTGTTTCCTATTCCTCCCAAAGAAGAACAACACCGAATCGTAGCCAAAGTCGATGAGTTAATGCTCTTGTGTGATGCCCTTGAAGCGCAAACCGAAGCCAGTATTTCGGCGCACCAAACCTTAGTCGAAACCTTGCTCAATGCACTACTACTGCCTAATACAACCCCACAAGCGCCGACAAATGCGAGCAACACTTTAGCTGACAGCCTAGAACCAGCTTTCGACAATAGTGATGCAAACAGCCCTGAGCCATCTTTGGCAAACAGCTTTGAAAAGGCCTGGCTACGCATAGCCGAACATTTCGACACGCTATTCACCACAGCAGCCAGCATCGACACCCTAAAACAAACCATCCTCCAACTCGCCGTCATGGGCAAACTCGTACCACAAAATGTGAACGACGAACCAGCCGCCAAACTACTCGAACGCATCGCAGCCGAAAAATCTCAGCTGATTGCAGATAAAAAAATCAAAAAGCAGAAACCACTAGTTGATTTTGAAGGACTTGGTGAAATGAAGAAGCCTCTACCAAATAGCTGGGAATGGATTCGATTAGCTGATACTGCAGACTTAGTTCGAGGCGGTTCACCGAGACCCGCGGGTGACCCACGGTTTTATGGCGGTGATATTCCATTTTTAAAAGTAGGGGATATCACTCGAAAAAGCTCGAAATTTGTAGAAGGGTTTAATTCCACGATTACTGAAGCAGGCCTTCATAAAACAAGACTCATTGAAACAAGAACTGTTCTTCTTTCAAATAGTGGCGCAACACTTGGTATTCCTGCAATTTGCACATTCCCTGCCACTTTTAATGATGGTGTTGCTGCGTTTGTAGAAAGATCACAATTTATTTTTGATGAGTATCTATATTTATATTTATCCACACTAAGCAAATGGTTTTTAGACATAGCCTCTCGAGGTCAGGGTCAGCCTAACTTAAATACTGACATAATCAAAGCAACTTGGTTTGCTCTTCCTCCACACGAAGAGCAACATCGCATCGTCGCCAAAGCCGATGAACTAATGGTACTTTGTGACCAACTCAAAGCCCGTTTAAGCGACGCCCAAACCAACAAACTTCACCTCACCGACGCCATCGTCGAACAGGCTATTTAACAACTAACTAGATAATTTAAAAGAGAGCTTACATGGACGAACCTCAAAATATTATGAAAGAATTACTCAGTCAAAGAAGTGATTTTATTCTTCTTGGATTAACTGGCCGAACAGGAAGTGGCTGTACAACAACGGCGAATATTCTCTCGAGTAAATCGCCAGAGTTTCCAGAAATTAAAGACCTTAGTAATGATGATGCTCAATTTTTTAAAGGGATGGATGCTCATCGTTATGAAATCGTTAAAAAATATGCTAATGAAAAATTCCCTCAGTTTTACGCTATAAAAGTTAGTGACTTTATCTCTGCTAGCTTCATGCGGACTCCAGAAGATGATTGTATAAACTTTTTTATGAAGATTTTAGGTGTTGAAAAAGACAAGGCAGATACATTTTTTAAAGAATTTGATCTTTCATCATGGACTTCAAATTTGAAAAGATATAATGAAGTTATAGGTTACATTTTTGATCAAGAACTGAATAATATCCCAAGTGTTGATGAGGCTGAGTTTCGTGCTTTACTGTTAAAGTACAGTACATTTTCTAAAAAATTCAAGGAGCTGATTGATAAGCACTTCGGAGTAGGTTCATATGTAAAGCTCTATCAAGCAGCAGGTAATTCAATCAGAAGGACTGGTGAAATATCTATTGGGTTTGAGAGCAAGGCATTCAAGATTAAATTTCTTCATTACCTACCAGAAATAATAAATAGAGTGGTAAAAGTTCTTCGACGGTCACAAAAAAAGACAAATAAATCTACGTGCATCGTCATTGATGCTATCAGAAATCAATATGAAGCAAAGTATTTTCAAGATCGATATGCTTCATTTTATTTAGTTTCAGTGAATGCGCCAAATGAAGACCGTACTAATTATTTAAGAAAAATACATAAATTTACTGATGATGAAATTAAAAGTATAGATAGCAAAGAGTCTGGTGATCTAGGAAAAGGACCCGTGTCAAAGTGTGGTGAATGTGGCTCTAAAGCTAAAACAGCTACAAATGAAGTAGAAAAACTATTTACTCAAAACGTCAAAGCATGTTTAGAGATATCCGATATTCATCTATTCAATCCAAGAAAAGAACCTCAAAATAATAATATTTTAAGGGCGCAATTGGCTTGGTATATCAGTTTAATGCAGCATCCTGGCATTGTTACTCCGACATCTACAGAGCGAGTAATGCAAATTGCTTATTCGGCAAAATTAAATTCAGGTTGTATCTCTAGACAAGTAGGTGCAGCAGTTACAGATTCTGACTTTTCAATAAAATCTATAGGTTGGAATGATGTTGCTGATGGCCAAGTACCTTGCAATTTGAGGTCTTTAAATGGCTTAAAGTCTAACTTTAACCCTACTATTTATAGTAAATATGAAAGAACCGATGAAACGTTTAGAACTATTGCGTTACAAAAGCATAGTGATTTTGAGAAAAGCCTGGCTAAAAGTGGTAATGCATTAAAAGGTTACAATTTATCATATTGTTTTAAAAGTATTCAAAATGAAGTTGAAGGTGAGAAGAATCAGGTTCATACACGATCACTGCATGCGGAAGAAAATGCATTTTTACAATTAGCAAAAAATGGCAGCATGGGCATTAAAGGCGGTAAATTATTTACAACAGCAAGTTCATGCTATTTTGCAGCAGAATAAGATAAACTTACCCGTAGTGATAATGAAAAACTGGTACTTTTAGGACAATAACATGGCGATTAAATCAGTAGAAGGTGACTTACTACTGCAACAAGATGTTGATGCCATTGTTAATACAGTTAACTGTGTTGGCGTAATGGGAAAAGGTATTGCGCTGCAGTTTAAGAAAAAGTGGCCCGCAAATTTCAAGGCTTATGCAACCGCTTGTAAGGCGGGTGAAGTCAAATTAGGACAAATGTTTACCTTTGAGCTAGGCGCGATGGCGTTACCTAGATTTATCATTAATTTCCCTACAAAAGGTCACTGGCGCAGTGCTTCACGACTTCAGGATGTAGAAAGCGGGCTTAAGGATTTGGCTAAACAGATCAAACTACACGATATTCGTTCAATTGCTATTCCGCCATTAGGCTGTGGTAATGGTGGCCTTGATTGGGCTGAGGTTAAACCGCTGGTTATTCAATATTTATCGACGATAGAGTCACTTGATGTTCGTATATTTGAACCCACAGATCTAATCAAAGCAACATCTTTAGTGACTAATAGCTCAAGGCCAAAAATGACACCCGGGCAGGGCAGCCATACTTGCACTGCTAGAAACCTATAAAAGTGTTGATTATGGTTTATCCAAAATTGAAGTGCAAAAGCTCGCCTATTTTCTTCAAGTTGCTGGACAAGATTTAAAACTCAATTTTGTTAAACATCACTATGGTCCTTATGCAGATTCATTAAGGCATGCGCTAGAACGTATGGACGGCCACTATATTCAAGGTGTTGGAGATGGTGTTGTTGAGGCTGAAATAGCGCCTGTAGATGAAGCCTTAATTGAAGCTAAGCTGTTTTTAGGCAAAGCAGATTCGACGATAAATTCACAAATTCAAAGTGTGGCTGATTTAATTGAAGGCTATCAATCACCTTATGGAGTGGAGTTATTGTCCACAGTGCATTGGGTTGCTAAAAATGAAGGCGCAAATACGCAAGAGCAAGCTTTCGAATTAATTCAACATTGGAATGACCGTAAGAAACAGTTGATGACAATGCAACATGTCGAATCTGCGTGGGTACGATTAAAGCAACAATCTTGGATTTAATAACTGTATATTTACGTGCTGAGGCTGAATGACAAATGTGGTTCAGTTCAGTTCAGTAGCAGTAGTTGATCATATGAGGTTCCTGATATTAAATTATGCTGATACAAGTTTCTAAGTCTAAGTCATTTAAAAGTATCTTTGTCTTTGAAATTCTTAATTCTAAGACTTTTTGACTTTAAATGTATTTTTCTCAAACATACTGCCTTTAAATGTTCAGTTTACTGATAGGTAGTTAAACTATAAACAGACACTGGCTAAAAACAGCAATTTAGCCAAAACTCATTTGGCATGAGAAACCACAAAAGGCGGCAAGTTAGTTAGATTACACAAATACTCTATTTAACATAATATACATTGTACGCAGTTGTGTTTATATGTGACTGATGCATACATTCGGCATTATGTTCCATATTCGCTTGTCTAGTATGCTAATTTATTTATGCATATAGAGGTCAAAGCTGTATTTAATATCGTACTGAGATTGCATGCTTTTACTTTTTACGGTCAATGCCTGCCAATTATTTAATCTCAGCAAGATGATTTAATGGTTTGTTGAATGCACTTTGATGAAGCTCTGTTTGCGTGGTGTGTAAATACTGTGATGTGGTATCGATACTTTCATGGCCTGCATCAGCTTGTACATGTGATAACGGTCGACGGTTAATATTGATGTCGTGTGTTATTCCGGTGTGGCGAATATTGTGCGCGCTAAGTTTTCGCATAAGTTGGCTGTCATGTTCAAAGCCATCTTTGGCTGCATTGTCTGCAGCTAAGTTAATCAGCTTATCTATTTCATCACGGATTTGCCGAATACCAAGATTGGCGTTAATGACACCAGATTCACGTCCATGGGCTGCGGCTTTGTGACGGACAAATATAGGATGTTGATCGTTGATGTTGGGTAAATCACTGAGACGCAAATAACGTCGATAATCAACTAGTCCAGCCAGCAAAGCTTTAGAAATAGCGACATTACGTGCTTTGCCACTTTTAGAATATGGCACGTGAAAATACCAAACACCTGAATGTGGGTTTTGTCTGAATTGACTCATAATGGGCGCGTAACCTGCGCGCGCACTGATTTCAGAGATACGTAAGTAGCAGCTATATAATAGCGTGATTAAAAATAAGCTGCGTTGATGTTGTTCAGGTTGCTGCTGTGCTAATTGCTCGACAGTGCTGACAACATAGGACCATTGCAGCTCGGTAAAAGCATGATGATTGTTGTCTTCATCTAACGTAAATTTACGTTTAACCGCAAACCGGCTGTGCTTAAGCCATAACTGTGCAGGATTACGCTCTGTGTATTCTTCGCTAATTAAATAACCATAAAATGATGATAATATTGCTATTTTAGTCTTCAGCGCATTGTCACTTAATTGATATGGTAAACATTTACCAAGTTGCTTTTTACCGATAAATGGCCGCCATTGCACATTGGGTATTCGTTCGCCACTGGCTTTGTCCAGTTTAAACTGGGCGACATTAAAATAACCTATCAAGTGTTGTGGCGGCGATTGGCAATAGTCGATGAATTTAGCAATGTCTTTGCGTGTGACAGCAATTGGTGATAATGACACAACATCAAAACACCAATGTAAATATGTGGTTAGCTCGCTGCGATAGGCTTTATAGTTGTTTTCTGACTGTTTTTGTTCAAATAACCAATCAGCACAGTGTTCTATTACTAAACCTGCATCGGTAACTTTATCGATTGAAATACGAGTAATGTGATTATTTATAAATGCATTACCTTGCAATACATATTCTGCTGCATCAAAAAGAGGCAAAACTGGAGGGAGTTGATCTGTTGTCATTGCGATTGGCATATAATTCAGACTATTGATTATATGGGTATTATAGCTGTTTTATGCTTAATGCCGATAACGTTATTTATCGGCACCAATATATGAGGTTAATTGGTACAATGATATACAGATTGTGTATGGCGAATGCTTTTGTCATATATTGTTTGCTGAGTTGACCTCTGTTGGCTAGATAAATTACACGCTTGCTGACATTGTGCTTTTTGACAACCGATGCGGTTTTGACAACTTAACAGGCATAATTGCCATAAGGTTTGTTTACTTTCCCTGGTCTAAGCACTGTAAATCTGCTGCACATAAGTGCCCTGCTTTTATCAGTTGTGCCACTTTGCTACTCTCAATAGCGACATTGACTTTGGCCATATAGCCTCCTTGTACACTTCAATATACCTATATTACATTGTTGAGAATGATTATCAATTAGATTGTGAGCTGCGAGAAATTAATAGTCACTAAATCAGCCATCTGCCGTTTATTAGCTCTCTCCCCTATTGTTACATCGTTTACTTACAGTGAAGTACGCGTGTTTAAAGTGACCAAAAATCACTTATCAGTTCCCCTCTACGATTTGTGCTTTCAGAGTGACTACAATAATGCTGGGTTAATGCACCAATCTCCTATCTTGTCGGTTAAGCATCATTAAAGGTTATTTTCGAATAACCAGAAAAATACCTCTCCATCCACTGTTTAACGTTTTACTGTCCAGGGTTATCTGCCAAAAAATCATAAATCAGTGTGCGCGGTTGATTGTTATAATCGAATGTGACGAATGCACGCCATACCATATAATTGCTACTGCAGGATCCAAATATAAGTGTGCCATTGGCTTCATTATCTTCCACAGAAGACAATGAAACCGGTATTACCCCCATAAACATATCCCGCCCTTCTATTCGCATTGAAATATTAGTGATTGCTTGTGATGATGTGAGCGTAATATTAAGCGGTTTTTCACTTGGTGTATGAACTGGATTTATCATCAATTTGACCGTTAAGTCAGCAACTTTTTTATGACATTCCCCCGCTGAAAACTGACATAATGTTGGATCGGTTGGAAGTGTAGTTTTTTCGGTTGTTTTTGGATTATCACAGGCCACTAAAAACGTTGAAGAAATTACTAAAATAGTTATTTTGATTATTTTATGCACTAGGATTAACCTTTACCGTTCAATTGATAACATTATTTTGGAGTGCTTGATCTAGATCAACTTTGATGCATGTTGTGAAGTATCTTTTTTGACTCAGCTCAAGTATCATTACACCGCCTCGTGTTAGAGACAACAAAAACGAGGTAACACCTTGAGAAATAGTTGTAAAAATAACCTTTCGGGTTCATTTTATAACCATTTGTCAACTTAACAGGTAAAGCTCGCTTTACTAAATATTAAAAGTCTAAGTAATAAGCCGTGGAAGCATTATGATGAACCATTCCCAGTCTACAGGCGCTGATTACAATTACACTATTGTCCGCCAATTTGCCTTAACCACAGTGTTGTGGGGTATTTTTGGTATGTCAGTGGGTGTATTGATTGCTGCTCAGTTAATCTGGCCGCAACTGAACTTCGACACGCCTTGGTTAACGTATAGTCGTTTACGACCACTACACACCAATGCCGTAATTTTCGCGTTCGGTACTTCAGCTCTTTTCGCTACATCCTACTATGTTGTACAACGTACCTGTCAAACCCGTTTATTTGCGCCTAAATTAGCCGCATTTACTTTTTGGGGTTGGCAACTTGTTATTATAGCCGCTGCTATATCTCTACCATTGGGGATGACCCAAGGTAAAGAGTATGCGGAATTAGAATGGCCGATAGACATTGCTATTGCTGTGATTTGGATAAGCTATGCAATTGTTTTCTTCGGTACTATTGCTAAACGAACCACATCCCATATTTACGTGGCGAACTGGTTCTTTGGTGGTTTTATTCTGACAGTTGCTGTATTGCACATTGTGAATTCAATGGTTGTACCTGTGAGTTTGACTAAGTCATACCCTATTTATTCTGGTGCTGTAGATGCAATGGTTCAGTGGTGGTATGGTCATAATGCAGTGGGCTTCTTACTGACAGCAGGCTTCTTAGGAATGATGTACTATTTCGTGCCTAAGCAAGCAGGTCGTCCTGTTTATTCATACCGCTTATCTATCGTGCACTTTTGGTCTTTGATTGCACTATATATATGGGCTGGCCCTCATCATTTGCATTACACCGCTTTACCTGACTGGACTCAGTCTTTAGGTATGGTGATGTCGTTAATTTTGTTTGCACCATCTTGGGGCGGAATGATTAACGGTATTATGACGTTATCAGGCGCATGGCATAAACTGCGTACTGACCCAGTGCTTCGTTTCCTTGTTGTGTCATTGTCTTTCTATGGTATGTCTACCTTCGAAGGTCCAATGATGGCAATTAAAACCGTCAATGCTTTATCTCATTATACCGATTGGACTGTTGGCCATGTTCATTCTGGTGCCTTGGGTTGGGTTGCTATGGTTTCTATTGGTTCTTTGTATCATTTAATCCCTGTGTTATTTAACCAAGGCCGCATGTACAGCACTAATTTAGTGAACGTGCATTTCTGGTTAGCAACTATTGGTACTGTGCTATATATCGTGTCTATGTGGATTTCTGGTGTGATGCAAGGTTTGATGTGGCGTGCAGTTAACTCTGACGGTACATTGACCTATAGCTTTGTTGAAAGCTTAGAAGCATCTTATCCTTTCTACTTTGTTCGCTTTATTGGTGGTGTATTCTTCTTAACAGGTATGTTTATCATGGCATACAACGTGATACGCACTGTTAAAGCACCTAAAGATTCATTGCCAGCACTCGCTGAAGCAAAAGCATAAGGAGCAGATACGATGAAATTTAGTCATGAGTTAATTGAAAAAAATGTCGGTTTGCTCGGTATATTCACAGTTATCGCCATTAGTTTTGGTGGTTTAGTGCAAATTACCCCGCTTATCTTTCAAAAAGATACCACTGAGCCAGTAGAAGGATTAATTCCTTATACGGCTTTGCAGATTGAAGGTCGCGATATCTACGTACGTGAAGGTTGTTATAACTGTCACAGCCAAATGATCCGTCCTTTACGTGCTGAAACCGAACGTTACGGTCACTATTCTGTTGCTGGTGAGTCTGTTTGGGATCACCCTTTTCAATGGGGTTCTAAACGTACAGGACCTGATCTTGCACGTGTTGGTGGTCGCTATAGTGACAAATGGCATGAAGTGCATTTAATTGATCCTCGTGCTGTCGTGCCTCAATCCAATATGCCTGGTTTTCCTTGGCTTATGGACAATATCTTAGACGGTAAGTTGACCCAGAAAAAAATGGAGATTTTAAGTAATTTCCATCCAGACGATCATCTTTATACCGATGAAGAACTGGCCGGTGCTCAAAAAGCAGTTGAAGGCAAAACAGAAATGGATGCACTAATCGCATACTTACAATCTTTGGGTCATGCACTCAAGTAGGAGGTAATGATGGATTACGGCACTTTTCAAGGTATTTTAACCATTATTGTAATGGTGACTTTTGTAGGTATTTTTTTCTGGGCATACAGTAAGCACAGCAAGTCAAAATTTGATGAAGCGGCAAACTTAGTATTCGCAGATGATGAAAAAACTACAAGGTCGCAAGACTCAGGAGAGCAGAAGTAATGATTATGAGTAACTTCTGGAGTATTTGGATTACCGTACTCACACTAATCGTGATTGCTGGTTGTTTTTTCATCCTTCGTAAAATGTCGCAAAATAATACTGGCATTGAAGAAGGTGAATCAATGGGCCATAGTTTCGATGGTATTGAAGAACTAAATAACCCGCTGCCTAAGTGGTGGTCTTATATGTACTACATTACCATTGTATTCAGCCTTATTTACTTAGCAATGTACCCAGGTCTTGGTAACTACAAAGGCTTATTTGGCTGGACGAGTTCTAACCAAAGCATTGGTACTGATCAAGGTATAAAAATTGATTCTGCCGCAGCGTTAGAAGCTGCAAAAGCTGAAAACCGCTTGTCTCAGTATGACCGCGAAGTGGCACATGCTGACGACAAATATGGTCCGATCTTTGATGCTTATTTAGCAACACCTTTGGAAGAGCTAGTAAAAAATAAAGAAGCACTGAAAGTGGGTGGTCGATTATTTTTACAAAACTGTGCGCAATGCCATGGTTCTGATGCACGTGGTTCAAAGGGCTTCCCTAACCTCACGGATAAAGACTGGTTATATGGCGGTGAATTAACCGACATTAAGACGACATTGATGAATGGCCGTAACGGCATGATGCCTCCTAAAGGTGGTTTACCCATTGAAGAAAGCGAGTTTAAAGGCTTAGCTGAATATGTGGTTAAATTGTCTGGTGGTGAACATGATGCAGCACTTGCAGCACAAGGCCAAGGTTCATTTATGAAGGGCTGTTTTGCTTGCCATGGCATGGATGCTACCGGTAATAAATTCATGGGTGCACCAAATTTAACTGATGATATTTGGTTATATGGTAGTAGCCGCGGTTCAATTATTGAAACGATACAATACGGCCGTGCGGGTGTAATGCCAGCATGGAAAGATATATTAGGTGAAGAGAAAGTTCACGTAATTGCAGCATACGTATATAGTTTATCAAACAAATAGTTACATAACCGTAATAGTAAAGGCCTCGTGTTAAACGAGGCCTTTTTTTTAAGTGATAATTAAGCTGTTAACCTGTAAAATAACGCGATAGAAATAAGACAACCTTAGGAATCCCCATGTCAGATATTCAACCCTGGTATAAACAATTTTGGCCTTGGTTTTTAATCATACTGCCACTATGTGCGGTTGTTGCCAGTATTAACTTATTGCTTATTGCTTTAGATACTTCTGACTCATTAGTGGCAGAAGAGTATTACAAAGAAGGTAAAGCCATTAACCAGGATTTACGTAAGATAAATCATGCTAAAAAAATTGGCATGCAATACTTGGCCAAAATTGATGGCAGTATGATTGAGATCACTCAACATGGTGGCCCCGCCTATACAGCGGCTTTAAATATCAATTTTTATCACAGAACACTTAAAGCACTAGACATTGATTTAAAAGTCACTGCCGATGGTTCAGGTATTTATCGTATCCCCTTGGATGAATCGATTAGAGGTCCTTGGGAAATTCGTATTGAAGGTTTTGATGCCGAATGGCGCATTCAACAACGTATAGATATTACCGATAATGTTGAGTATTGGCTAAATTAACCTGGGCTGTGCCTAATGACATCATGTTTTCATTGTAATGAACCCGTTTTAACCGCTGATAAATTTACCACAATCATCGACGGGCAAGCACAATTGATGTGTTGCCCTGGTTGTCAGGCCGTTTCTCAAGCGATTATCGATGCAGGATTAATTAACTATTATCGCTTTAGAAGCGAGCCTGGTAATAAGCAAAGTGCACTGATCCCCGATGGATTAAATCAGTTTAGTGCTTATGATTTACCTGAAGTACAGCAAGATTTAGTACACCAACAAGGTACGCTTAAAAGCTTGTCTTTATCTATTGATGGTATAACGTGCGCCGCGTGTGCCTGGTTAATTGAGCATAAAGTTAAAACTTTATCAGGTGTTGCCAGCATTAATGTTAACTCAACGACTCAACGTGCCATTGTCGCTTGGCATTCTGATGATGTAGCGTTAAGTCAAATATTAAAACAAATCAGTGATATTGGTTATCAAGCCGCGCCTTATCAAGTAGATGACCAAGAAAAACTCAGTAAAGCTGAAAGCAGAAAGTTTTTACTGCGTTTAGGTTTAGCGGGTTTTGCTACCATGCAGGTCATGATGTTTGCCCTCGCCTTATATTCAGGCTATTTTTCCGCTTTAGACATAGAACTTAGAGACTATTTCAGATGGGTAAGCATGATATTCGCCGCACCAGTAGTGTTTTATTCTGCGCAACCTTTTTATTTTAGCGCTATTCGCAGCCTACTTTTAGGTAAGTTGAATATGGACTTATCTGTGTCGATTGCCATTGCAGGTGCTTATATAGCGAGTTGTATTGCAACGGTTAATGGCAATGGCGAAGTCTATTTTGAATCTGTTTCTATGTTTACTTTCTTTTTGTTATTGGGGCGCTACTTCGAGCAGCAAGCAAAACAAAAAGCCTCTGTGAGTTCAAGTAACTTACATAAGCTGGTTCCTGTTACTGCACATATTATGCAAGACGGACAAGCCATAGAAGTTGCCGCTAAAAGGCTAAAAATAGGTGATATTATTTTAGTTCGCCCTGGTGATATAGTTGCAGCAGATGGCATAGTTATCAAAGGTTTATCAAGTCTTAATGAATCTATGCTCACTGGTGAGCAAATGCCAGTGCTGAAGCAAACTAATCAAGCAGTTTATGCAGGAACAATTAATGTCGACCAACCACTTGAAGTAGAAGTCACCGCTTTAGGCCAAGATCAATTAGTTGCTGAAATTATCCGCTTACAAGAATTTGCTTCAAATAATAAGCCCAATATAGCTTTATTAGCCGATAGATTAGCCCGTTATTTCTCTGCCACTATTTTAACTATTGCTACCCTCACCTATTTTATTTGGCTACAAATTTCCCCTGAAGATGCATTTTGGGTCACTCTATCAGTTTTAGTTGCTACCTGCCCATGTGCCCTTGCACTAGCCACTCCAACAGCGGTGACGTGCGCCACAGCCATTTTCACTAAATTAGGTATTATTACTCGAAAGTCAGGCGTGTTTGAAAAGCTGCCTAACATCAATCATGTGGTATTTGACAAAACAGGCACATTGACATGCGGTAAGTTGTCATTGGGCACAGTACAATTATTTGCAGATATTGATCAAAGCACCGCTTTATCTTTAGCCGCTAATTTAGAGCAAGGTTCATTGCACCCTATTGCGCAGGTGTTTATTCCTTACCATGATCTCAATCAAGCCATCGATGATGTACGTCATGAAGTGAGCCAAGGGGTTCAAGGGTATTTTAAAGGTAAAATCATTAAGCTAGGGTCACTAGCTTTTTGTTTGCAGCAATCTGAACGTCTGTCTAAACATAAAAATATTGAGCATCAACATGTTTATTTAAGCATTGCTAATGTGTTGGTCGCTTCATTTGAATTGATTGATGACATTAGACCTGACAGTCAAACAGTGATCCAAACTTTAAGAAATCAATCAATAGGCGTCAGTATGGCGACAGGTGACAGTTCTGGTCATGCTAACTTCTTAGCCCAACGGCTTAATATTACTGATGTGCACTCAGGCTTAAGTCCACAATCAAAGCTAGACCTGATAAACCAGTTACAGCAAACCAAACAAGTTGCCATGTTTGGTGATGGTGTAAACGATGCACCTGTGCTAGCGGGTGCGAATATTTCGGTCGCTATGGGGAGCGGCAGTGCTATAGCTAAAAACAGTGCCGATCTTATTTTACTTGGTGATCATCTTTCGCGCTTCAATGATGCGATTACAGTATCCAAATATGCTAATAGAATTATTAAACAAAACTTAGCTTGGGCTTTTGGATATAATGTGATTATTTTACCGCTAGCGGTAACCGGACATGTCGTGCCTTACATAGCTGCCATTGGCATGTCGGTAAGTTCTATCATTGTTGTCAGTAACAGTTTACGACTGCTAAGGCTTAAATTATGAGTATTATTTACGTATTAATTCCAATCGCGATGTTATTTGTATTAATCGCAGTCATTGTATTTTTCTGGGCTGTTAAAAGTGAGCAATTCGATGACTTGGACAGACAAAGCGTGTCGATTCTATTTGACGATGATAGCCAACAACAGGCTAAATCATTATCGAGCTCAGGTGATGCAAAGTGTACCAGCAGTGATAAAAAGTCTGAGACACCTTTGTGATTGAATTTAACTTTGTCGGTGCTTTTCTAGTCGGCTTGATGGGCGCAGCACATTGTTTTGGCATGTGTGGTGGCTTGATAGGCGCATTTTCCGCTAACCTTCCTAATCGTGCAGGGAATCAGCTTGCGCATCAATTAAGTTTTTTACTCAGTTATAATCTTGGTCGCATAACAAGCTACACCCTTGCAGGATGTATCGTTGGCGGTAGCACTGCGGCACTTGGGGCTATGTTTGCTGTAGATGACTATCTTTTATATTTACGTTTTTTTGCCGGCATTATGATGATCATCACCGGTTTATACATTGCTCAAATTTGGTTTGGGATTGTTTATATTGAAAGAATAGGTAAAGGTTTATGGAAACTAATACAACCTTTAACGAAACGTATTTTACCGATTCAACACCCTAGTCAAGCCATTCTTGCCGGTATGGTGTGGGGCTGGTTACCTTGTGGCTTGGTTTACAGTACGCTTACTTGGTCTGTCGCTTCAGGTAGCGCACTTCAAGGTGGGCTAATTATGCTATCCTTTGGCTTAGGTACCCTACCGGCATTGTTAATGGCAGGACTCGCGGCAAAAAAATTAGCCACTTGGGTACAGAAAAAGTCGGTCAGAATAATAAGTGGCTTATTACTGATTAGTTTTGGTTTACAGACTATCTATGTGGCTATTTATCAACTTTAGTTTACCATGATAATACTGATATGATTTAGGAACAATTATGCCAAGTGAGCAACACAAAGTTAGCCGTCCAAATACGGGCGGGAATGCGATTCATTGCCATGACTGTAGCATGTCGACACTTTGTATTCCTTTCACATTGAATGATGCTGAACTTGATAAACTTGATAATATTATCGAGCGAAAAAAACCGGTTCAAAAAGGCGATCAAATATTTAAATCCGGTGACAGCCTACGTTCGTTATACGCTATTCGCTCTGGCACAGTTAAAAGCTATACTATTACCGAACAAGGTGATGAGCAAATAACCGGGTTTCATCTAGCGGGTGACGTCATTGGTTTTGATGGCATCCACTCGCTAATTCATCAAAGCTTTGCTCAAGCATTAGAAACATCTATGGTATGCGAAATCCCCTACGATACTTTAGATGAATTGTCTGGAAGTATGCCAAGATTACGTCAACAAATTATGCGTTTAATGAGCAGTGAAATCATGGGCGATCAAGAGATGATTTTACTGTTATCAAAGAAAAATGCTGAGGAACGCTTGGCGGCCTTTATTAATAATTTAGGCAATCGTTTTGGTAGTCGAGGCTTCTCACCTAAAGAGTTTAGACTCACCATGACGCGTGGCGATATTGGTAATTATCTTGGTTTAACTGTTGAAACCATAAGCCGTTTATTAGGCCGTTTCCAAAAATCAGGTCTTATTGAAGTTAATGGTAAATACATTTCAATCGTTGATCATCAAGCATTAGGGGTATTGGCCGGACATGCGCGAATAGCCACTTAATGGTGATTATTTGATCTAGTTCAAGTTATATTAATAAGTAATAGGTGATACTAATATATATATCACTAGCTTACTAAATTAAAAGGCTTTGGAGGTTATATGAAGGAATATAAAAAAATACTGGTTATTATTAACCCTACAACAGACCATCAAGCAGCCCTCGACAGAGCCATTGAGCTGGCATCAAAAAGCCAAGCTCAAATCACAGCTTTCTTATCTATTTTTGATTTCTCCTATGAAATGACTTCGATACTCTCCGCCCAAGAAAGAGAAGCCATGCGACAAGGTGTTATTGATCAACGTACCGCTTGGTTAAACGAGCTAATTTTACGAACAAACAATCCAGACATCATGATTAATAGCCAGGTTGTTTGGCATAACCGCCCTTTTGAATCAGTGATTAATTATGCCATTGCTGGGGATTTCGATTTAATCGTAAAAAGCACCCACGCACACGACAAACTAAAGGCGGTTATTTTCACCCCTACAGATTGGCATCTTATGCGTAAAGCCCCGCAACCGGTATTAATGGTAAAGGAACACGCTTGGCCAGTTTCTGGAAAAATTTTATGTGCTATAAATGTTGCATCAGAAGATGAAGATCAACAAAATTTAAACGGTAAGATTATCCGTTATGCACAAGACTTAGCGGTTAAATTTTCAGCCAATGTACATCTGGTTAATGGCTATCCTGGTACACCCATTAATCTGGCTATTGAATTACCTGACTTTGATGTTAATGCTTATAATGACAATGTCAGAGTTCAGCATGAAGAACGAGTTCGCTATATTGCGCAGGAATATAATATTCCATTTGAAAATTGCCATGTAGAAGAAGGATTACCTGAGGATGTCATTCCAGAACTTGCCGAAAAACTCGACGCTGAATTAGTTATTTTAGGTACAGTAGGTCGTACTGGTTTTTCAGCAGCCTTAATCGGTAATACAGCTGAGCATGTTATTGATAGCTTGAATTGTGATTTACTAGCACTCAAACCCGATGGTTATAAGTCACCTTTAGCTGAATAACTCGGGCTATCTTTGAGTTCTACTTTACCCAGTAACATATTACTGGAATAATACGCGCCCTGAAACACACAGTTACTGGGCGCATTTTTATGTCTGAAGTAGAAAAACTCGATCAAGTTAAACAAAATATCACCCGCATGACCAAACTGGAAAAACGCTTACGCAGCGAAGTTGGTAGCGCAATTGCCGACTACAACATGATTGAAGAAGGTGATTTAGTCATGTGCTGCCTATCTGGCGGTAAAGACAGTTATGCTATGCTTGATATCTTAATTAAGCTTCAGAAACGTGCACCAATTTCATTTAACATTGTTGCCGTCAATCTAGACCAAAAACAACCAGGTTATCCTGAGCATGTATTACCTGCTTATTTGGATAAGCTAGGCATTGCCTACCATATTCTAGAAAAAGACACCTACTCTATCGTTAAAGATAAAATCCCTGAAGGTAAAACTACCTGCTCATTATGTTCTAGATTACGTCGTGGTACCTTGTATGGTTTTGCCCAGCGTATTGGCGCGACTAAAATTGCATTGGGGCATCATAGAGATGACATCATAGAAACATTATTTTTAAATATGTTTTATGGCGGTAGAATGAAGTCTATGCCGCCTAAGTTACTTTCAGATGACGGTGCTAATATGGTTATTAGACCCTTAGCGTATAGCCGCGAAAAAGATATTGCTGAATATGCGAGTTTGAAAGAGTTTCCTATTATTCCGTGTAATTTATGTGGTTCACAGGAAAACTTAAAGCGCGGTGCAATAAAAGACATGCTCAGTCTTTGGGACAAACAGTATCCTGGTAGAATTGAAACTATCTTTACTGCGATGCAAAATACTGCCCCTTCACAGGGTGTTGATCGCGAACAATTTGATTTTTTAAGCTTAGAACGTGATGCCAACGCACCATTAAAAGGTGATGTCGCTGAGTCTGATTTACCTGCATTTGATTTTTTAGATATTAGTAACAATGGCCATATTGATCTTGATGCAGCACAGCGCATTAATATTGTAACGACATTTAAACCGTAAAGAATATTCGCTGAATAAACAGCCCTGTGATTACAGGGCTTTTTTCTGCTATATGTTGCATACAGTTATAATTGGCAATATTTCATTGAAAACGTCAATCAATTCGGCACCTAACATAATAGATAAGTCATTTTGATATTAATTAACCCAAGGGCTAACTACGTTTGGTTTCTCTGAAAAGGTTAAATGTATCAAAGAAGCAATTTTTTCACTGTTTAAAGTGAAGTGTTTAGTAATCTGCTGGGTTTCACCGTTCAACGTCATAGTGATAGGTTTATCATCAGCAAACTCAAATGTTAAACCAGAAAGGGGTTTTCTAAAATACTTCATTGGAAAGCCTTGTAAAGAATCAAGTAGACCATTCATGTCATTTAACACTAATAACAATTCATTATCGCGATATTCGCTAAGTGCTTCACGCGCTCTGACCTGCATTGCGATACCACACTGACTCGAATCCCCCTGTACTTCAATATTAATGAGGCCGCGGTTTGACTTTAAATCCTCATTGTATGGAATATATATGCGTTGTGCTGGAGTATAGGTTAGCGGAAAAGATTGTGATTCGGTGGTAATATTTCCCGAAATGATTTTGCAATCATCTGATTGTGGGACACTAAATGCTAATTCGACACTCGGATAACTGCCTTTATTCACCCGTTTAAGCGGATTATAAAAGCTATTATATTCTAACGAAACAGTGTCAGACATCACATTAAAGGCACTAAATGAATATAATGTGAGCCCCAAAAAAACTAACTTACGCAATAACATATTAACAATCCCGTTTGAACAATAATCATCTATCAAATATGGCATAAAACACATGTTTATAGCGTGTATTGCCGTAATGTATAATACAATAAAAGCGCGATTATTCTATCACAATCAACCGGTAAATTTCTCATGGAAAGAGACAAGTAATTATATGTTAAATCAACGTTTATCAAGCTATAACAAAGTTGTTGCCATCGGCGGTGGCCATGGATTAGGACGCGTACTGGCTTCGTTATCTTTTTTAGGCAATCGTCTGACTGGCATTGTTGCCACCACAGATAATGGGGGGTCTACTGGACGTTTAAGGCAAGATCAACAAACTATTGCGTGGGGTGACTTACGCAACTGTTTGTCTCATTTAACCCCTCGTCCGTCATTAAGTGCCTGTCTTTTTGATCATCGTTTTACAGGCTCTAATGAGTTAAGTGGTCATAACTTGGGAAATGTTATTTTGCATGCCCTTGACCAACTTTGTGTCAGACCATTAGATGCAGTTAATTTAGTCCGTACCATACTTAAAATAAATACTTCTATTATTCCTATGTCCGAAGCATCGACTCATTTAACGGCGTTAACTTATTCTGGCACTAAGGTATTTGGCGAGCTTAATGTAGATGAAATGATAGAGGCACCTGTTGCATTAAGTTTAGAACCGCAAGTTGAGGCAACCATTGAAGCATGCTTAGCGATTGAAACGGCCGATTTGATTATTCTTGGGCCTGGTAGTTTTTTGACCAGCATTCTACCTCCTTTATTGCTACCTAAAGTGGCTGAGTGTATTAGAGCATCACAAGCCAAAGTGATATTTATTGATAATTTAACTAATGAATATTCGGTAGCAAATCAATTTAGTATTGAAGAGAAAATTCGCTGGGTTAATCAAATTATTGGAAAGAATATCATCAGCGATGTGATCCAGCATTGTGATATAAAATCGCGGGATTTGACCTTGAAAACCTGTTCACGCAATAAGGTTAACTATCATCAATTTAGTTTAGTCAGTTCACATCATAAAGGGTTACACGACAAAATTGCCTTAGGTGATGCTATATGCAATGTCAGTAGATTTAAAGCATTAAAAAGGACTGCTTAGCAGTCCTTTGTTTATTGCAATGTCAGCGATGACAAGGTGTTATAAAACCTGTGCAATGGCTTTACACACGCCAGGTATATTGTCTTTGGTGAGCCCCGCAACGCTAATTCGACCGGAACCAACAATATAAATAGCAAATTCTTCACGAAGGCGATTAACTTGATCTTTACTTAAACCTGAGAAACTAAACATGCCATTTTGACGTGAAATAAAGCTAAAATCCTGCGTGACCCCTTCTGCCTTTAGACTTTCAACAAATAAGAGACGCATTTCACCAATACGCTGTCTCATTGCGGTTAATTCACCTTCCCATTCTTGACGTAAATCTGCATCAGCTAAAATAGTACTGACAATTAAGCCACCGTGTGCTGGCGGGTTTGAATAGCTTGCACGAATAGTTCTTTTGATTTGACTAAAGCTACGCACTGCGGTTTCTTGGTCTTGTGCAACTAATGTAACGGCACCAATACGCTCATTATATAAACCAAAGTTTTTAGAAAATGAGTTAGCCACTAATAGCTCAGGCACAACAGCTGCAACGGCACGTAATCCTCGCGCATCTTCCTCAATACCAGTACCAAAACCTTGGTATGCAAAATCAAATAAAGGCAGTAATTCTTTTTCAAGACAAAGCTGTGCAATGACTTTCCACTGCTCAATGTTTAAATCAATGCCTGTCGGATTATGGCAACAACCGTGTAATAATACGATGTCGCCTTGGGCTGCTTCAGATAAATCAGCAACCATTGCATCAAAATCCATATCATGGGTTTGAGCAACATAATATTGATATTGTTTAACAGTTAACCTGGCTGTTTCAAAAATATTTTGATGATTTGCCCAAGTTGGATTACTGATCCAAATAGTCTTAGATGTGGTATTAGTCGATAAAAATTCAGCGGCTACACGAAGCGCCCCTGTTCCACCCGGAGCTTGTGCAGTAACTACGCGGTTATCTGCTACAAGTGAGTTTTGCTCTCCAAATAGCAATGCTTGGACTGCTTTGTTATAGGCTTGTACACCTTCAATTCCGAGATAATTTTTACTTTTCTCTACTTCTAGCAGCTTGGCTTCTGCTTTTTTAACAGATGTGAGTACTGGAGTTTGACCTGATTCATCTTTATAAATACCTGCACCTAAATTAACCTTATGAGCACGAGGATCTGCTTTAAAAGCATCAGTTAAACCTAAAATGGGATCAGCAGGAGCTTGAGATACTTGAGAGAAAATCATTACAACATTCCTAAAATAGTGACGTACATGATTGAGTACTGATTCGAGTACTGGATGGTTTGATATTTATACCACTGCTATTGAGTTCTGAGTAGTGAGAATTTTGAATGTTGGGATAAAAAAGACACTTAAATGCGAATGCGGCAAAATATTGTTTAATTATTACTGAATATAAAATTAATCTCGTAAGTCAATTATATAATTGAATGAAAGTGGTGTTTAAAAGTCGCCTACATGAGTCGTAATTTGTTTTTTATATTTGCATAAAAAAAGCCTCATCTTTGGATGAGGCTTTTTTTAATTTGGCGGAGCGGACGGGACTCGAACCCGCGACCCCCGGCGTGACAGGCCGGTATTCTAACCAACTGAACTACCGCTCCAAATTCTTTTAAATCTATGCAGCGAATAATAAAGTTGTCTCTTTATGTCGTCAACAAATTTTTAATCAATTAAATCTGTTTAGCTAAAAAATAACCAATTATTTTTTGTCATCAGATAATGTCAAATCAATATCATCTAGATCTAAATCCAAATCCAAACCTAGACTATCATCATCTTTCTTTTTACCCGAGCTCTGCTCTTGTTGCTGTAATCTAATTTCTGCAGCAGCTAACGCTTTTGATAAAGCGTGTTTCTTACGCCAAACGATAAAGCCTATGATCCCAAGAATAAATAACACACCATTTATTACAGCAATAAAAAAAATAGCATCCTCTCTGGCCTTTTGTTCTTCAGCCCTAGCGATAACAGCGGCTTTTTCGGCTAACTCTTCAGCACTTGGCGGTGGCGGTGGCGGCTCAACCAAATTAAAAAACATTTCAGGAATATTGAGCAGAATTTCTCGACCACGAATTGTCGTACTCGCGACAGTCCCTTTTACACGATAACTACCAAACGCTGAAACAGTTGGTAGAGGTAACATATACTCTGGCGTTGGTACTCCCATTAATACCACAGGTACTTGCAGGCCAGCAGGACCGACAAGCTCAAATTGAATATGGGTTTGAGACAATAAGATTTCCGCTTCATTGACCGATATCGCTAAATACCAAGTGCCCGTAAGCGGATCTTCTGGGGCGACCATTTTTACCTTTATTGGCTGTCTTGACAGTAAAAAAGGCATACTAAATTCACGTTCAAATATATTATTTCTGGCGGTAACACTTAATGTATAATGCCCAGAGGGTTGCTCTAAATTTGTACTGCCAGTAAAAATTCCATCATCAGGTCGCTCGTCTAAATCTTCGCCATTATCTTTATATGCGCCGACTATTATAGTCCCTGTCGCAAAATTATCATCAGTAGCTAAATGTTGGCTAGTGAACTTTGACGTCCACTCAATCATGAACTCTAACCCTGGCATCCGCATAGTTAAATCATCAGCGGTTAATCGAGCAAGCACTTTTAATCGCTCACCTTGATATAAAGGTTGTGGTAATGGTTCAACATCAATATTGATTTTGGATACTTTTTCAATCTTCGAACCAGGTAAAACATCGCCAAGTAACTGCCATGGGCCTGGAGTTGGATTGGCTATAGATATAATATCTCCGGTAATACCATCAACCCACTTTACCGACTCTGGGTGTCTAGATGAGTACCATTTACTGCCATCAGGCTGCACAATAACCACTGGCGAAGATCCATAGTTACGTTGAACAATTAACGTCACCTGCTCCACTTTATGATCAATTCTGAACCTGTTTTTCAGTTCCATCGCATAGGGCGCAGGTACATAATTGCTAATAGTCGTTGTATTAGCGACCACCGCATAGCTACCTGTTGACATAGCCCAACAAAGGCCTGCAAGTATGGTTAACGTGTAAACACCCATTGATTTCATTAAGTGAATTATCCTCTCCAGAGGCATTTACCCGATTTAGCAACTAAATCAAGTCTTTGTTCATGTAGTACTATTTCATCGGCCGATGCGTGGATCACTTTAAGATTAAACGCATTTTGGTCAATCCTTTTAATGCCGCCAGCCTCTTGTCCGGCCTTTTCACTGGATAAATTAAACTTGATCTGCCCACCGGTCATGATCAAATAGACATCGGCTAAAATCTCAGCATCGAGCAGTGCGCCGTGATAGGTTCTGCGAGTATTATCAATACCATAACGGCGACAAAGCGCATCAAGATTATTCTTTTGACCAGGATGCAAACGCTTAGCTATTGCTAAGGAGTCGAGAATTTGGCAGATATCTTTTGTTTTAGGGCCTACCGGATTGAGTTTAGAAAACTCATGATCCATAAAGCTAACGTCGAAGTTTGCGTTATGCGCGACTATTTCAGCCCCATCAATAAAGTTAATAAAATCCTGTGCTATTTGATGAAATCTAGGTTCTCCGGCAACACGTTCATCGGTAATACCATGAACTTGAATAGCTTCGGGATCGATGGTTTGCCCAGGATTAATATACTGGTGATATATACGCCCAGTTAAACGACGGTTTATCACTTCAACACAGCCAATTTCTATAATTCTGTGACCAATATAAATCGGACCACCTGCTTGATTCATACCGGTTGTTTCAGTATCGAGAATAATTTGTCGTGGTGCTGAAGAAATGATATTCATTTATGTAGTCAACTTAAGGTTATGCGTATACTAGCGCCAAATTTTTACTTATTAGTAAGTGTATCAATTCAATGACTGAACTAAAACAACTTCATATTTATACTGATGGTTCTTGCCTTGGGAATCCAGGCCCTGGCGGTTATGGTGTTGTAATGATCTATAAGCAAAAAATAAAAGAATTGTCAGCTGGTTTTGAGCTTACCACCAATAATAGGATGGAATTGTTAGCGCCGATTGTGGCATTAGAATCACTTTTTGATGCTTGTAACATTATTTTAATCAGTGACAGCCAATACATGCGTAAAGGTATCACACAGTGGATCCACGGTTGGAAAAAAAGAATTGGAGAACCTCTGCTAACGAGCCGGTTAAAAATGTTGATCTGTGGAAACGTCTTGATGCCGCCAGTCAGAAACACCAAATTGACTGGCGTTGGGTTAAAGGACATTCTGGCCAAATTGAAAACGAGCGATGTGATGACTTAGCCCGAAATGCCGCTATGGGTAAAAATCTACAAAAAGATATTCATTATCAAGCAAGTTAACCTCAACTCGCTATTTAACTTTTAAACCTGAACGTCCTGCTGAAGGTGCTGTAGACCAGTTTGGGGCTTTAATTTTTTGTTTATCGCGTATTGGTGTATAAGGAGAATCAAGTTTTCGAGCAACAATCAAATACATACCGCCAGTACTAGGTAGCCAGTTTTGAAGACGATTATGCCAGCCAAATTTACTGGGGCATTGGGTCAATAAATGGTGATATACCAAACGTTCATCGGTTAATACTTGATAGCCTAATAAGCCCAACCAATCCTTTACCCTTGATGGCATATAAAAATGGCCACTCCAAGGCAATTGGGATTGATACTTTGGAATTAACTTACCAAAAAAAGCAGGACTAATAGGGTTAAATCCAGCAATGATCACATATCCTCCCGAGACGATTACCCTGTCGACTTCTCTTAAAATTTGATAGGGGTCAGACTCATATTCCAGTAAGGCCGTCATTAATACTGCATCAATACAATTCTGTTGTATCGGTAGGTGTCTAGGGCAAGCATTAATTGATGCTTCTGAGTCTTGATACACACTAAAATGATAATTTATTTGGCAATGCAGACTATTAATAGCTGAGCTTAAAGGGCCTAACTTCAATAAATGATAACCAAAAAGCCTTGGCCACCAAGATTTAAGGGCTAAATTGAGTTCAGATTCAATGTAATCACCGCATGCAAAGTCTTGCCAAATCATAGGCACTTTTACGTCATTAACATCTGTTCCACTTAGCAAATTAAGCTCCTAAAAAGCGCATATTATTGAACAAAGTCGCAGATATGTTTACTCTACCAAAACGAATGATGAAACTCGAGAATGATAATGTATCAAATCCACCGTATTGCCGCCTTCAATGATAATTATATTTGGTTAGTTCAATATAACTCAAGTCATGCATATGTTGTTGATCCTGGTTGTGGCCAAACCGTAATTGATTACCTTGCTGCAAACAAGATTCAGTTATCTGGCATATTCATTACACATCACCACCATGACCATACTGGCGGCATCGCATTATTACAAAACTATCATCAGGATAAGTTAACCGTTTTCGGCCCTTATAATGAATCAATCGTTGGATTAACTCAGCAGATAAAGTTAGCTGAACATCAAACTGATACACTGCACATTAAGGATTGGCATGCAGACATAAAGGTTGTTAGCGTGCTGGGTCATACACGAGGACATATCGCCTATATTATTGACGATAATTTATTTTGTGGTGACACATTATTTAGTGGCGGTTGTGGTCGATTGTTTGAGGGAACCGCTAAGCAGATGTCTACTTCACTTTCGGTATTAGCCAAGTTACCTGATGCGACAAAAGTGTTTTGCGCCCACGAATATACCCAATCAAACCTCACTTTTGCAGTTGTTGTAATGCCCGACAATAAATTTTTGAAGAATTACTTGGCTGAAGTGAACACCTTGCGAAAGGATAACCAAGCGACTATTCCAACCAATATGGGCTTAGAAAAACGGATTAATCCCTTTCTTCAATGTGAAAATTTGGCGATTAAATCGGCAGTTTCATTATATTCTAATGAAGATGTTAATGATGAAATTCAAGTATTTAAAAACTTAAGGTTATGGAAGGATAACTTTTAATCCTAGATAAACAGAGTTTAATAAGACATTAAATATATTTTCTTTTACAATGTTTAATTCGGCTTTTCTAGACTGAGAAAATCTATCTCAAACAAAATAGAATATAATCATATCAAATCAAGGTGTTGCGCCTTTATTTCGGGATATTTATTTAATGAAAACAAAGTTAACATTGCTTGCAGCTAGTATTATATTAGTTATAGGCTGTCAATCAGTAAAACATGATATAGATACCGATCCTGTTATCAATCCAGCTTTAGTGAAAGTCCCGACAAAAACAAGCCAACAACCTACTTCCCTTGAAGATATTGAAGATGATTTAGCACAAGCCAATGATGTTTGGCAACGCATTAGAGATGGCATGCAGTTACGCATTGCTGACAAAGAGTTAGTAGATTATTACCGTCAAAAGTTTATCGAAAATCCACAACACTTAGAAGTGGTAACTCAACGAGCAGAGCCTTTTCTATATTTTATTCTTGAAGAAATTGACAAGCGAAATTTACCCACAGAACTAGCCCTTTTACCCATAATTGAAAGTGCATTTGATCCCACAGCAACCTCAAGCAGTGATGCATCGGGTTTATGGCAACTAACATTACCTACTGCGGCAGCGTTTAAAGTCAAAACCAATTGGTGGTATGACGGTCGACGTGATATTAGAGCCTCGACAATCGCAGCTTTAGACTTGTTAGAATACCTTTATGCCAAAATGGGTAACAATTGGATTTATGCACTTGCTGCCTATAACTCAGGTGAAGGACGTGTATTAAACGCTATAAAGCATAATAAAAATAACGGCACAGAAACAAATTTTTGGATGTTAAAGCTACCAAAGGAAACAGCCCATTACGTACCACAGTTACTGGCTCTTGCTGATATAGTACAAAACTCATCAGAATTGGGGATTCAATTAGCAGCAATTGAGAATAAGCCACGTATTGAAATGGTGAATATTGAAAGCCAACTAGACCTTAACTTAGCGGCTGAAATGGCCAATATTTCGGTTGAGGAGCTTAAACAGCTTAACCCTGGATTAACACGATGGGCTACCGCGCCAGAAGGTCCGCACTATTTAACTATCCCTGCTGATAATGCCAAAGGCTTTAAACGTTCTCTCGCGTCTTTAGACCCTAACTCGCGTATTAACTGGGTGAGATATAAGATTAAACCTGGTGACAGTATCAGTGAAATTGCGGCTCAATTTGAAACTTCGCCAACAATGATCCGCAGCAGTAATGGTATTAAAGATAATAATATTACCGCTGGAAGATTTTTGATTATACCGATAGCAACTAAAGATGCAGATATAGAGAGTTTACATGCTGATCAACAACTTGCACGTAAACCTGTAGTAAAATCGAGCACGAAAAGACAATCCTATTTGGTCAAATCCGGAGATAACCTCTGGAACATTGCCCAAAATAATAATATTTCAGTCGCTCAGATAACCAAATGGAATAAGCTTAGTAAAGACCAACCGCTTAAAATAGGTCAAAACTTAACTTTTTATCCTAATGAAGTTACCCAAACAGTTGGTTTATCTGAAAAAGTGGTCAACTATAGAGTGAAATCAGGCGATTCCCTTGCCCGCATAGCCGCAACCTATAAGGTTACAGTGGCAGACTTAATTGAATGGAATAGTTTGCAAAAAAATAAATACTTACAACCGGGTCAAATGTTAAAACTGTTAATAGTTAATAGTTAATATAAGTTATTAGACAATAAAAAAGCGGGTTAACTTAAGTTAGCCCGCTTTTTTTATTGCCTACAGTCCACCTAATCAGCTAATAGTAACTCAACAGAAATAGCATTTATAACCGGTAAGCGGCTTTCAGACGCTAAACCTTTAAACTTAGGTTGCAATGTAAAGCCTGGTTTATTGACACCCGCTAAAATAGCGCTAGGGACATTAAATTGGGATTTGAATGATTTACCGGCCCCAATACGAATTTGCTTTATGGCCTGGGTAAACATCATGTCATCTGACCAAGCCCAAACTTTTTGTCCCTTAGGATCAAGCAACCATAGATCAGCTTGCATTCCAGAGTTAAATTGTAAATCAACTCCGACACTGTTTGAGTTTGTTACGGTTAACTCTACAGCCATTGATTTGGCATCCTGATAAAATGGACTGATAGCTAACTTGGCATCCAGTAATGCTTCTTGCATCGTTTGTATTTCACCTCCGGCGGTTAATACGACTTTAGCGTTAAGTTGATTAACATGCTTAGCATGCACATCAGAATTAACACCACCAGTGCAACCAATTATGGTCATTAAGCTGATTGCGCCTAATATCTTATGCATTAAAGTCCCCCTAGTTTTTTAAATAAACGATCTTTTAACTTATCTTTTTCCTGATCTAATCTGCCTTTTAATAAAGCATCAGTATCTAAACCAAACTTAGGATCTTGAAAACTACCACTAATGCTCAATGGAATATCCACTCCTTGTAAACTATCTTGCTCACTACCTTGGCCAGCAAGTGAACCCACTACTTTGGTGTTCAGTTGATACTCAATTTGTTGACTGATTATATTAGCAGTACCTTTACCATCTAATCTTACTAATGGTGAGGACATTGATAAGTCAGAATTATTTATAACACCTTCTAGTAAGTTAAAACTGCCGGTTAAACTGGTGAAATCAGTTTTAAGCTCTTGGTCATCTTGGGCGGATAAATCGCCAGTCATCTTTTTCTGAGCACTGCGGATCATTTGCGGAATGTTGACACCATATAAAGATCCATCAGCAATTTCAAATTGGCCATCGGCTATAAGCTGTTGTTTAAACTTACTGGGTATGAGACTTGTCCCTTTACCTTTAACCGAGAAGTTAGCTGTTCCTGATATCAAATCGATTGCAGCCAAATCAGTTAGTAATGGTCGTATTTGCACCTCAGTTACATGATTATCAAATTGGTATGTTGGCACGTTTTTGCGTGCATCAATTTTGGCTGTAACTGTGATATTACCGGTATAAAGGTCGGCTGATAATTTTTTCAAATTAACAACCCCCTGCTTAATAACAGTATTCATTTGCCAGTTCTGTGTCAGTAAATTATTCACTTTTATCGATTTTGCTTTTAAATTAACCGTTAAATCTACTTGCTTAAGTGCTGATAAATCAGGTTCTTTGTCACTTTCTGTACTGACTGCTTCGGCTCCATCTTCAGTCGTCTTTGCAGACTTGGGGAGTAAGCTGTCTAAATCGATATCACCAAGTTCAATATCAAGCTTGATAACAGGTACCGTGTTTGCATAATTTAGTGCGACTTTTGCATTGGCCTCAAT